>NZ_CP048286.1:2100000-2427500 GCF_010365285.1 Paenibacillus rhizovicinus | reverse complement strand
CCGAATGCCATGTACTTATATCCGGGAGTCAGACAGTGAGTGCTAAGATCCATTGTCAAGAGGGAAACAGCCCAGACCATCAGCTAAGGTCCCCAAGTGTGTGTTAAGTGGGAAAGGATGTGGAGTTGCAAAGACAACCAGGATGTTGGCTTAGAAGCAGCCACCATTTAAAGAGTGCGTAATAGCTCACTGGTCGAGTGACTCTGCGCCGAAAATGTAACGGGGCTAAACACACCACCGAAGCTATGGCTTGCAACTATGTTGCAGGGGTAGGGGAGCGTTGAATGTACGTTGAAGTCAGACCGTAAGGACTGGTGGAGCGCATTCAAGTGAGAATGCCGGTATGAGTAACGAAAAGACAAGTGAGAATCTTGTCCGCCGTAAGACTAAGGATTCCTGAGGAAGGCTCGTCCGCTCAGGGTAAGTCGGGACCTAAGGCGAGGCCGAAAGGCGTAGTCGAAGGACAACAGGTTGATATTCCTGTACCACCGTAAGCCGTTACGAGCAATGGGGTGACGCAGAAGGATAGTGACGCGGACTGATGGATGTCCGTCCAAGCAGTGAGGCTGATGTGTAGGCAAATCCGCACATCGTTAAGGCTAGGCTGTGATGGGGAGCGAAAATTGCAGTAGCGAAGGTCATGAGTTCAGGCTGCCAAGAAAAGCCTCTAGCCAGGTGAAGGTGCCCGTACCGCAAACCGACACAGGTAGTCGAGCAGAGTATGCTAAGGCGCTCGGAAGAACTCTCGTTAAGGAACTCGGCAAAATGACCCCGTAACTTCGGGAGAAGGGGTGCCTCGGTAGGGTGAATAGCCCGAGGGGGCCGCAGTGAAAAGGCCCAAGCGACTGTTTAGCAAAAACACAGGTCTGTGCGAAGCCGTAAGGCGAAGTATACGGGCTGACGCCTGCCCGGTGCTGGAAGGTTAAGGGGAGTGGTTAGCCGCAAGGCGAAGCTATGAACCGAAGCCCCAGTAAACGGCGGCCGTAACTATAACGGTCCTAAGGTAGCGAAATTCCTTGTCAGGTAAATTCTGACCCGCACGAATGGCGTAACGACTTGGGCGCTGTCTCAACGAGAGATCCGGTGAAATTTTAATACCTGTGAAGATGCAGGTTACCCGCGACAAGACGGAAAGACCCCATGGAGCTTTACTGCAGCTTGATATTGGACTTTGGTACGATCTGTACAGGATAGGTGGGAGCCTTGGAAATCGGAGCGCCAGCTTCGATGGAGGCATCGTTGGGATACCACCCTGATCGTATCGGAGTTCTAACCTGGTACCGTAATCCGGTACAGGGACCGTGTCAGGTGGGCAGTTTGACTGGGGCGGTCGCCTCCTAAAATGTAACGGAGGCGCCCAAAGGTTCCCTCAGAATGGTTGGAAATCATTCGTAGCGTGCAAAGGCATAAGGGAGCTTGACTGCGAGACCTACAAGTCGAGCAGGGACGAAAGTCGGGCTTAGTGATCCGGTGGTACCGCATGGAAGGGCCATCGCTCAACGGATAAAAGCTACCCTGGGGATAACAGGCTTATCTCCCCCAAGAGTCCACATCGACGGGGAGGTTTGGCACCTCGATGTCGGCTCATCGCATCCTGGGGCTGAAGTAGGTCCCAAGGGTTGGGCTGTTCGCCCATTAAAGCGGTACGCGAGCTGGGTTCAGAACGTCGTGAGACAGTTCGGTCCCTATCTGTCGTGGGCGCAGGAAATTTGAGAGGAGCTGTCCTTAGTACGAGAGGACCGGGATGGACGCACCGCTGGTGTACCAGTTGTTCCGCCAGGAGCATCGCTGGGTAGCCAAGTGCGGACGGGATAAGCGCTGAAAGCATCTAAGCGTGAAGCCCCCCTCAAGATGAGATTTCCCAGTATGTAAGACCCCTTGAAGACGACGAGGTTGATAGGTTCGAGGTGGAAGCGCAGCAATGCGTGGAGCTGACGAATACTAATCGGTCGAGGGCTTATCCAAGAACAACTCGTTTCAGCTAAGCAAGAAACCTTCGCAAAGGTTCGTATCCAGTTTTCAGGGTGTAAGTTGCCCGAATAACATACTGTTCCCTGATAGCTCAGTTGGTAGAGCACTCGACTGTTAATCGAGTTGTCACAGGTTCGAGTCCTGTTCGGGGAGCCATTATGGAGAAGTACCCAAGTGGCTCAAGGGGACCCTCTGCTAAGGGGTTAGACTGCGTAAGTGGTGCGAGGGTTCGAATCCCTCCTTCTCCGCCAGATTTGCTTCATCGAATAAGGCCCGTTGGTCAAGTGGTTAAGACACCTCCCTTTCACGGAGGTAACAGGGGTTCGAGTCCCCTACGGGTCACCAATTTCACCCCAAAAAGTGGAGTAATGCGCTGAAGGTTAATCCGAGTACTTTTCGGGGACCCCGGGGTTAAACATTATGGAGGCTTAGCTCAGCTGGGAGAGCATCTGCCTTACAAGCAGAGGGTCGGCGGTTCGATCCCGTCAGCCTCCACCATAAATGCATAGCAAGGCTTGAAATGACGCGGGGTGGAGCAGCCCGGTAGCTCGTCGGGCTCATAACCCGAAGGCCGCAGGTTCAAATCCTGCCCCCGCAACCAAATGAGACATATTCGGACAAGTTCCGAAGTGAATGTTTATACGGAGCCGTGGTGTAGTGGCCCAACATGCCTGCCTGTCACGCAGGAGACCGCGGGTTCGAATCCCGTCGGCTCCGCCATTTAATTCACTTGCTCAAACGGCTCGGTAGCTCAGTCGGTAGAGCAGAGGACTGAAAATCCTCGTGTCGGCGGTTCGATTCCGTCCCGAGCCACCATTTCGTTTGTTTCACATTATGCCGGTGTAGCTCAGTTGGTAGAGCAACTGACTTGTAATCAGTAGGTCGTGGGTTCGACTCCTATCGCCGGCACCATTTTTTCTTTGAGTCATTAGCTCAGTTGGTAGAGCACCTGACTTTTAATCAGGGTGTCGTAGGTTCGAATCCTACATGACTCACCATTTTCACTTATTGAAAATGAATTTTTGCGCGCGTATGGCGGAATTGGCAGACGCACCAGACTTAGGATCTGGCGGGCGACCGTGGGGGTTCAAGTCCCTCTACGCGCACCATCATTAATGCGGAAGTGGCTCAGCGGTAGAGCATCGCCTTGCCAAGGCGAGGGTCGCGGGTTCGATTCCCGTCTTCCGCTCCATATTTTGCGCCCTTAGCTCAGCTGGATAGAGCGTTTGACTACGAATCAAAAGGCCGGGAGTTCGAATCTCTCAGGGCGCGCCATTTTTTTATCCAAGTCATTCATGCATTAACGGGATGTAGCTCAGCTTGGTAGAGCACCTGGTTTGGGACCAGGGGGTCGCATGTTCAAATCGTGTCATCCCGACCATTATTTAAATGATAACCTCTTGCTACCGGCAGGAGGTTTTTTTGTGTTTAAATGCCATGAGTCGCTATCGCTGAGAACCGTTGACCGCGCGAATTTATTGTTAAAAAGAGGAAAAAGATCGAGACGCCAAGAATGATGTAGATTAAGGCCTACATAGCTCGAAGGAAGGCAAGGCGATGAGATGCAGGTATTCATTCTGATGAAGCAGATCGGCAAACGTCAGCCCGTAATAGGCGAACGGCCACTCCTGCTGCAAGAAGCGCCGATGACGCTGCGGCATCTAATCGGGCAGGTTGTCGCGCAGGAAGTGGAGCGTTACAACGCGCTCGAGCTCGAAGCGGATTTTGTTCGGCTGCTGACGCAAGAAGATATGCAGGAGCAGGCGGCTAACGGGAAGATAGGGTTCGGCCGCCGCTATCAGGCAGATAATCAGTCTGTTCGGACGTCAATTGAGACAGCTTGTCAAGCTTTCGAAGACGGGTTATACAAAGTCGTGATTAATGAAGAGGTGATCGACGAATTGGATTCACCTCTGCAGGTAAACGAGAACGACCGCATCGTCTTCATTCGGTTGACGATGCTCGCGGGTCGATTATGGCCATAAAGGAGCCGACAAATGCGGACTGCCAGTGAACAGAAGCAAGATTTGGAACGTTATATCGCGAGCAAACGGGAAGAGGCTGCCCGCTGGCCGGAGTCGAAGCGCCGGTTGATCGAAGCCGTATTGGCCGACGTGGAGGACCCGACGGTCCAGTCCGCGCAGATGTTGGAGAAACTCTTCTGGCCTGCACAAGTGAATCATATCAGCGAAGCGCTCCAGGGTGAGCGGCTTGAGGTTGTGGCAAAGCTCATCGGCGAAGAGCATGCGGCGATGTTCAAAGCCATCTGGGACCGATCTGTCCTGTATCCGTACACAAGCGGACTCAGCCGACTGCCTTTTCGGTCGCCCGAGCAGTCCCGGCTCTATCTGCCGCTGAATTTGCGCCGCCTGGCGGCTGCGGTTCATTTTGTCGCGCAAGGGTATGCATGGGGAGTGGAAGCTGTACTGCAAGATGCGGCTAACCATCCCTTCCTTCACGATTGGATTGCGCTTGCCATCGATCAAGGCGACGATCAGTCACTGCAAGCCGTTAAGCGCGTGATCGAGAGCGACGATAGCGGCGCGAAGCTGACGCGAAACATGATCAAGGGCTGCCTCATGAGTCACAACGTCGAGGCTCGCCGCGCGATCGGCGAGCTTCTGCTGTCTGCGAAATTGCAGGAAGGCTTGCGCCAAACGATTATGGAGTGCGCGGACGAGACAAGCCGCGAGTCGTTCATCCTGATGCTCCAGCTGGTGCTGGAAACGGATTTGCTGCGGTTTCCTTCGATCGTCCGCGCCTTCGGCACCTGGACTGCCATCGTGCTCGATATGGACAAGCCGGCGGTTATCCGCAAGTGCCTGCAGAGTGCCTATGATTGCTTGACCGACCGCGACGCATTGACGGCGTGTCTGAACAGCAGCGACGCGCAGCTGTTCTATATCGGACTTTGGGCGCTTGCCGTAGACGAGACGGCATGGCTGCAGCAGCCGATTCTGCTTGCTATCGGCACCGGCGAGGTATACAAGGCGGTTGCCGCGCTGGAGCTGCTGCAGCATACGCAGCAAGAGGATTTTCAGCATAAGCTTGCGTCCGGCTTCTTGATCAATACCGAGGCTGGCGGAATGACGCATCTTCATTTCTTGGCGAAAGTGTTGGCGAATTTGTCGACGCACGATGGGACGGATTCGGCATTTTCGCTGCGGCACAGAACGAAGCTAAGAAACGCGACCGAGGCGGATATCGCTCTGTTTCGTCAGTTTCGGAAGCTTCTGGCGATTGTGCCTATTAAACAGCAAACGTTCTGGGAACAGGACTATTCCTCGTATACCATCTCAGCCGATACGGTCTGCCTGCATATGATCGTGCTGGCCATCGAGACGGGGAGCGAAGAGATGGGCGACGAGCTGTTGGAGCTGCTGCCGACGATGAGTCCCGGGACGAGAGAGACGTTCTGCTCTGCCGTTCTGGGGCATGCCCGCAACGATAAACAACGGAGCGCTCTAATCGACGCGCTTGGCGATAAAGGCGCCGGCGTACGTCATGCGGCTATGCGAGGCGTGAGCAAGCTTGCGCTTATGCCTGAGGAATATGCAAGAGTCGAGCAGCTGCTGCAATATAAAGCCGGGGACATACGGCAGAACGCGCTGGAGCTGCTGTTCAAGCAGCCGCTTGAAGAGCTGAAGGCGACGGTCGGACGGCTGCTGACCGACAAGAAAGAGGAGAAGCGGCTGGCAGGGCTGGAATGCATGGTGCAGATGCGGGATTCCGAGCGGCACGGTCCGATTTTCGAAGCTTGTCTGGGGCTGGCACGCGGATTGAAGCAGCCGACGTCGCGGGAAAAGGTGCTGCTGGACAGTATCGTCGAGAAGGATATTTCGGCGGATGATCCCATGCACGGCTTCGGTTTGTATGATCCATCGATGCATGATAAACTGTCTCCTCTGCCGGAGCATCTGACATTGGAAGGGATTTTCCGCACAGGTCATGAGGAGTTGAAGCAAATCCTTCAGGTCTGGAGCGATCGGATTCATGAGCTGCGGAACGAGGAATTCGTGCTAGAGCTCGGGGATGGAACGCAGCAAACGTTGCTGTTATCCGAAGGGGAATGGGGGTTCCAGGCACTGCGAATGCGGGCAGTCAAGCCGATGGATCAGTTTCCGTTCCCTGATGTATGGCGTGAGCTTGCCCGTTCACAAGGGTTGGACGGCGAACGGCTTATCCAGCTGATTTGGTACCTTGAAGCGCCTGGTTCGAAACAATTCGGCTTTAAATTGGACGATTTCAAGGAGAACTATCATACGCCGCATTTGGACGGACTTTTCGCTTCATTGAAGCAGAGCGGCCTGCAAATCTTTAAAGAAAAGCTGCACTATAGCTGGTTTATAAGAATGCTCTGCAGAGCGTTGTATCAGGAGGAGCAGGAGGACGAGCGTTACCGTATCGTCTATCATACGTCCGTGGCGATTTACAACTGTCTGATGGCCGATTCTCAAGTGCAGAAGCAGGATAATCGGCCGAGGCAGGGGAGGCTGCGTTTCGGCAACGGGGAAGTGCATTTCGGGGATGTCGTCGATACCGAGGAAGTTCAGTTCTGGCTGAAACATTTGCAAGATTTCGGGTTGTACGGCGCGGACGAAACGGAATGGCGGGACGAATGGAGATGGCAGGATGGGAAGTTCCGGGAGAGCTTCCGGCTGCGGCAGCGCATCGCGAAATTAGAGCGGCAGGAGTATGCTGGTCCGATCCTGGAGACGGAGGAATTGCTCGGCGCGCTGGAAGCCGGCATCCTGTCGGAGAATGAATTTTATCGCGAACTGTTCGAAGGGGACCATGGAAGAACGCATCTGCACGCGCTGACGAGAGACGCCGCCTATCATCGCATTTCGCTCGAGAAGTATCCCATCGGACAGCGGCTGACCCGTCGGGCGGTCGACCGTATCGCGGAGATCGAGATGAAGCGCGGGGATATTGCGACGCCGGTCAGCCGGCTTGCGGAGGGGATTCAACGTTTCGAGGGCGCGAGGCATTTTGTACAGTGTCTGCTCAGCTTGGGATCCGAGTCGCTCGCCAGAGGCTACGACTGGTTCGGCGTGAGCACGAAGAAGGGCTCGCTCAGCCGGATGCTGAAGCATGTGTTCCCAGGTGCCGGCGAGGACGCTGGTACGCTTCGCGCTTTGCTGAGCGGGCATAAGGTTCCCGAGCGGCGCTTGATCGAAGCGGCCATGTACGCACCTCAGTGGATCGATCTGGTGGAGCAGGTGCTGGAGTGGGAGGGGCTTTCGTCGGCTTGCTGGTATTTCCATGCGCATACGACGGATTATTTGACGGCGGATAAGGAAACGATGGTGGGCCGCTACTCGTCTATCCCGCCCCGGCAATTGCAGGAGGGCGCCTTCGACATCGACTGGTTCCATCAGGCATATCGCAAGCTTGGGGATAAACGGTTCAGACATGTCTATGACAGCGCGAAATATATTGCGAACGGAGCGAACCACCGCCGGGCGCAGCTGTTCGCGGATGCCGTATTGGGCAAGCTTCAGCTGGCGGAGCTGGAAGCGGAGATGATCGAGAAGCGGAACAAAAATTATGTGCTCTGTTACGGACTCGTGCCAATGCTGGAGAAGGACGGCGATCATCGGGAGGATTTGCTGCATCGTTATGAAGTGCTGCAGCAATTTCTGAAGATAAGCAAAACGTTCGGCGCGCTGAGACGGGAGTCCGAATCGGCCGTCGTGCAGCTTGCGCTCGAGAATCTGTCCCGCAATGCAGGATTCGCGGACTTGACGCGGATGATCTGGCACGTGGAGGCAGAAGCGTTCCAAGCGCTGTCGGGCCATTTTGCGCCTATGGCAATCGGGTACTGGGAAGCGTCGCTCGCCGTCGACGAATTCGGGCAAACCTCGATGCTGGTGACGAAAGACGGGAAAGCGTTGAAATCAGTGCCTGCGGGGCTGAAAGGGTACGAGGCGTTCAAAGAACTCAAGAAGACTCAGGCGTCGCTGAAGGCGCAGCTCCAGCGCGCACGGGCCGCGTTCGAGCAGGCGATGGTCAATCAAGAGGCGTTTACATGCGGGGAATTGGTCCGTTTGGAGAAGAATCCGATCTTGGCTCCGTTGGTTGGACGGCTCGTATTCCGAACGGAGAGCGGCGGCTTAGGCTGGTTCGTGGACGGTTCGCTGCGCGGCGTGAATGGCGATCTTACGGTGATCCGGGGCGAAGAACGACTGTGGGTTGCGCATTCGTTCGATCTCTACGAGAGCGGCGAATGGCCGCAGTTCCAACGGCAGCTGTTCGCCGAGAAAATCGTGCAGCCGTTCAAGCAGGTGTTCCGGGAGCTGTATCTGCTCACGGAGGACGAGCGTTCCAACGGCGCGGCATCCGGCAGATACGGCGGCCACCAAGTGCAGCAGCGCAGAGCGGCCGCGCTGTTCAAAGCAAGGCGGTGGACGGTCAGCCACCAAGCGGGACTGCAGAAGGTGTACCATCGGGAACGTATCATGGCGACGATGTATGCGCAGGCCGATTGGTTTACTCCGGCGGAGATGGAGGCGCCGACGCTGGAGACGGTCGAGTTCTTCCATTTGGACACGTGGCAGCGGGTTGCGTTAGCGGACGTGCCGCCGGTTATTTTCTCCGAGGTCATGCGGGACATTGATCTGGTCGTCAGCGTAGCCCATGTCGGCGGCGTCGATCCGGATGCCAGTCTATCGACGATCGAGATGCGTGCGGCGATGGCTGCCGAGCTTATGCCGCTGCTGAAGCTGAGCAATGTAACGTTCAAGAGCGCTCACGCGATTATTGAAGGCGTGCTTGGCGAATATAGCGTCCATCTGGGCAGCGGTGTCGTCCACCAGACAGCCGGAGGCGCGCTTCACATCTTGGCGGTTCACGGCCAGCAGCGCGGCCGGTTGTTCCTGCCGTTCGTCGACGACGATCCGCGGACGGCGGAAGTGTTATCGAAAATCATCGTGCTCGCGGAGGATCGCAAGCTGAAGGATCCGACGATCTTGAGACAGATCAAGCAGTATGCGGGGAGTTAAGAGGTTCGCGGGCGGGATTTTTCGTAAATAGATATAGGCTAAAGGTAATTAAAAGCGTCCGCCCCTTTCGTTAGGGTGCATCCAGAAGCAGAAGCGCCGGCGCTATAGATTCAAATCGTAAAAATAACCAAGGCCAAGCATGCATGCTTGGCCTTGGTTTATGTTGAAAAAGCTTTGAAGGATCACCAATTCATTTTCAGCATTCGCAAATAGCGTTGCATAGCATCGTGAAACGCATCGTTGGAAGCGGGCAAGCGATGGAGCAGCAGCTGCATGACATCAGCCATCTCATCGCGGCAAGGTGCCGTCCAGCGTCTGCCTGAGCTCAGCCAGAACAGGCGCGAGGCGGATCGCTCCGCTGTTTCTTGCATCTCTTGATTGCGGCCGAGCGCGAGTATGCTGCGGATGGCCGACAGCTCGAATGCGCAGAGAGCTTCGGGATTGGCGTCTAGCTTGTCCGCTTCCAGTCGTACTTGAAGTTCAGCAGCCAGCTTAAGCGACAGCTCGGCGAGCCCTTCCGGATCAAGCCGACGGACGGAAGCAACCGCGAATAGCAAAATGGCGGCGATCAGTTCTAGCAGGTCGCCGGTTCGCTGCGCGGAGGCGTCCAGCACAAGCACGCCGTGTTTCGAAATGATGCGTACGAAGCCTTCGGTTTCCAATTGCTGCAGGGCGGCCCGGACAGGCGTCCGGCTCATGTCCAGTTGAGCGCTCAGCTGCACCTCGGAGGTGACAGTGCCTCCGGCCAGCGCACCTGCTGCGATTTGTTCGTAGATGATATGATAGGCTTGATCGCGGAGCGAAGGAGCGGACATAGGTAATGACGCGCCTCCTTTCGAGGAACTATTGAGGAACTAGTTTGAAGTATAACATAGGCTTGCGGGCCCGGATAAGGAGATGAACCGCGTGAGCAGGCAAGAGGGGAATGTGACGCTTCGCGAGACGGCGTTCCAGGTCATCAAGAAGCATATCGTCGGCGGCGATTGGACGGGCGGCACGTTCCTGTCGGAGAAGTTTCTGAGCGAACTGCTCGGCATGAGCAAGACGCCGATCCGCTCGGCGCTGGACCGGCTGGAGATGATGGGGCTCGTGAAGCTTGCGCCGAAGCAAGGCGTATTCGTGCAGGAGCTGTCGTTGAAGAAGATCTTGGAGTTCTATGAGCTGCGGCTGTCATTGGAAACGTATGCCGCCCGGAAGCTGACGGGACGGATGGATGCGGCTTTCTTTCAGAGGCTGGATGCTAACCTTGCGCTGCAGGACGAAGCGATTCGGCAGGATGACATCTCCCGTTATGTGGAGCTGGATCGCGAATTCCACGCGATGATCGTCGGCGGTCTCGACAATGAGGAATACATGGAAGTGATGTCGCGGATTCAGGATAAGTTTCTGCTCGTCGTCCGTATGACGTTCGTCAAAAACAAGCGGCGGCTGATCGGCAGCATCGAGGAGCATCGGCAGTTACGGCAGGCATTGGCGGGGCAGGACGCCGCTTTGTCGGTCAGGCTGGTCGAGGCGCATATCGAGTACGTGAAGAAGATTATGTTTTGAGAGAAGGGCGATGCTGAAGAAGTAGATAAATGCTGCATTCCCTGACCTCCGTCAGTGAACGCAAACCAATCATCTGACGCAAACCAATCATAACATGTATACATGTTAGACATCTTGTGCGTTCGGAAACCCCTGTGCTACGTTGGAGCTAGCAGTTATTCTTCGTGCAAGGGAGCGACGCAAGGATGAAGATTACCGATGTTCGCACGTTTATTTTGGGCAATCCGTGGAAGAATTGGCTGTTTGTACTCGTGGATACGGACGAGGGCGTGACTGGGCTGGGCGAGGGAACGCTGAATGGTTTTGCGAAGACGGTGGAGGCTGCCATTCATGAATTGAAGCATCTCGTCATGGGCCGCGATCCGTTCGATGTGGAGACGATCAGCTTGAAGCTGTTCCGCGACGTGTATTCGGACGGCGGGCAAATTCAAGGCTCTGCGCTGGCGGCAATTGAAACCGCTAGCTGGGACATCATGGGCAAGGTGACGAACCAGCCGCTGTACAAGCTGCTCGGCGGGCAATGCCACGATAAACTCCGCGCGTACGCCAACGGCTGGTACCGCGGTCCGAACACGCCGGACAACTTCTTCGAGAAAGCCAAGCTCGTAGCCGCGAAAGGCTACACCGCGCTCAAATTCGATCCGTTCGGCGCGGCTTGGCGGACGGTGACCCGGCAGGATTTTGCGGCGGCGATCGAGAATATTGCAGCGGTGAGGGAAGCGGTCGGCCCGGACGTCGATATTCTGATCGAAGGCCATAACCGGTTCAGCGTCTCGACCGCGCTGCAGTTCGCGGACGCCATGCTGAAATACGAGCCGACGTGGTTCGAAGCGCCGGTTCCGCCGCATCTTATCACCTCGATGGTCGAGGTCGCGAGACGCAGTCCCGTACCGGTCGCGTGCGGCGAGGACTACTATTCCCGCGAACAGTTCGCGGAGCTGCTGCGGCATGACGCGGTGCACATTATCCAGCTGGAGCCGCAGTTCCTCGGCATTGCCGCGTCGAAGCAGGTTTGCGGCATGGTCCATGCGCATAACGGGGTCACGGCGCCGCACAGCGCGCAAGGGCCGGTCTGCTCGGTCGTCTGCAGCCATTTGAACATGGCGACGCCGAATTTCTATTTGCATGAGATCTTCGATGAATTCAACGAACCATGGGAAGAGCAGGTGCTGATGCCGCCGCTTAAAGTTCAGAACGGTTATCTCACGCCGCCGGAAGGACCGGGTCTTGGCGTCGAGCTGAACCTGGAGGAAATCGACAAGCACCCGTACCAAGTGGGCAACTGGCTCCCGTTGTTCAAGCAAGGCTGGGAGAAGCGCGAGACGGTCAACGAATAGGGAGCGATGAGAGAATGACGCAGGCAATTGCAAAACAGTTCGCGCATGCGGCGGAGCTGCTGCTGGATGCGAAAGCGATTTTGGCAGAGGGACCGCATTGGCATGCCGCGCAAGGCAAGCTGTATTGGGTGGACATTCAAGGCCTGTCCTTCGGACGGTTCGACACGGCTTCCGGCGTCAACCAGCAGTTCCGGGTAGGCAAAACGGTCGGAGCCGTCGTCTGCGATGCCGAGGATGGCGAGGTCGTCTATCTCTCGACGCGCGACGGCTTCGAGCGGTACGACTGCCGCACGGGCGAGCTGACGAACATCGCGGACCCGGAGGCGGATAAGCCGGCTAACCGGTTCAATGACGGGAAATGCGATTCCGCCGGACGTTTCTGGGCAGGCACGATGATGGATGCCGAGACCGGCGTTACCGGCGCGCTGTACGTGCTGGACAATGATAGGAACTGCCGCAAGGCATATGAGAACGTCGGCGTTTCCAACGGCATTGCGTGGAACGCCGATGAAACGGAAATGTACTATATCGATTCCATGAAAGGCACCGTCACGGCATTCGATTACGATCTTGCTGCGGGAAGTATCGATCGCCCGCGGATCATCATTGATTTCCGCGACGAACCGGGCGCGCCGGACGGCATGACGATCGATGCCGAGGGCATGCTGTGGATCGCGCATTGGGGCGGATGGCAAGTGTCCAGATGGAACCCGCGGACCGGCGAGAAGCTCGATGCCGTGTACGTTCCGGCAGCGAAAGCGACGTCGTGCATCTTCGGCGGCGATGAGCTCGATATCCTGTACATCACGTCGGCGAGCATCGGATTGACGCCGCAGGAGCTGGCGGAGCAGCCGCATGCAGGCGGTATTTTCACCTACCGGCCCGGCGTGAAAGGCACGCCGACGCATGCTTACCGGGCGGCGAAAGCTTAGAAGAAAGCTTAATCGAAACTTTAACCAAAACCCGTCTCCGGGCTGGTAGCAAAGTCTCTTATTTGGGGTATAGTAGAGATATAGAGACGGAAGCAGGCGGCATGGGAGTTCTGCTAGCTTACCGGCAAGGAGATGGTATTTCGATGAAAAAGCGTGCGATTGGTATTGCGTTAACTATTCTGGGATTAACGACGCTCGTATCCACGGTGTCAGCGCTCGACAACGGTTATGCGCCCGTCAAGCAAACGCCCGATATGATCACGGTTTATATCCACGGCATCGAAAATCAGGACGGCCGGGAAACGCTGCAGGCGGATCCGATTCAATGGTTCGAAGGGAAAGCGGCAGACGAAGAGTTCCTGAAGGATGAACCGGATTCCGGACTGGATGGCGCGCCGGACGGTTACTATATCGTAAATGACGATCAGAAGCTGGAGACGCTCGAGATCGATCCGCATGCCGCCGTGTACATGCAGATCTATGACCGCACGGGCAGCCTGGTCAACGTTACGACAGAGTGGAACCAATCGGTTTCGCTGGAGAAGTTCAAGGCGATTTACCGCAACAACGCCATCGTCGACGTGAGCGAGTACCCGTACCATTTGACGCTGAAAGACGGCAAGGTCGTTCGCATCGTGCAGCAGTTCGTTCCATGACCGGTACACTTAAATTCATGCCCTTCCACGACCCGTGGAAGGGTTTTTCGTTTGGCTTGCCGTATGTATGTACGGACAACCTATTATTTTGCCGAAAAGGGAGCTGGTCCGCATGTTCGATCCAACCGTATTCGATAACTTGAAGGTGGCCGTCGAGAATTACGTCTACGACCTGGACAACCTCGATGCCCGCGTCATCGTCACGCACCGCGTCGACCGGCTGGAAATGGCCGTGATGGGAAGGGTGTTCGCGCTGCAGTTCACGCTGGCCAAAGGGAGCGGGATCACCGCTGAAATTCGGCTGGAAGCGTCGCTTCAAGATTTGGCCGCCGAGATTCTGGACCAGCAGGGCGCTGCACCGGGATGCACGGTCCGGATTCGCTTCTATATGCCCGTTGAAGACATCGAGACGACTTGTGCCTATACCGAACGGGAGTTGACCGAGATCTGGCAGCTGGAGATGCCGCCGACGCAAATGCTTAGCTTTATGTACGGCGAAGGACTTCCGTCCCCGAGTTACCAGAACGAGATCGAAGTGCATTTCCATCGTAAAATCAACGAGGAGCAGATGGAGGACCTTCCGGAACTGATCGAGCATATGGTGCAGTCGCTGGAGAGACTGGAGGCTTTTGCGGCAGAGCCGGCGTAGTTGCTAAGAAGCGTCATCGCGACGACAACGGCGGCAACGGCGGCAACGGCGGCAACGCGGCAAGACATAGGTCAAACCAATGACCGATATAGGTTCTCCGTATTTCACGCGGCCGGCGCCGTGGCGTATGATAGGAACAACTTGGAGGTGGGCGAAATGGAAAACATGAACCATGTGCGTTCGACGTTCGACGCGACGGCCAACGGCTACGATGCGCAGCGCCGCAAGCTGATTCCTTGCTTCGACGATTACTATGGAACGGCCGTCTCGCTGGCGGAAGCGGGTGCGGCGAAACCGCGCATTCTCGATCTGGGAGCGGGTACGGGACTGCTCTCGTCGATGCTCTTAGCGAAGCATCCGGAGGCGCAGCTGACGCTGATCGACCTGTCGGACAATATGCTGGCCGTGGCGAAGGAACGGTTCGCAGGGCAGCCCGATATCGACTATGTTTGCCGGGACTATACGAGCTACATGGAAGAGGAAGCGTTCGACTTGATCGTGTCGAGCTTATCGATCCATCATCTCTCGGACGAAGGCAAGCAGGCCGTCTACCGGAACGCCTATGCGAACTTGAAGCCGGGCGGTATCTTCATCAACGCCGATCAGGTGCTCGGCCGTACGCCGTTCATCGACGCGCTCTACAAAGACGATTGGAAGCGCAAGATCGAAGCCAGCGGCTTGACGAGGGCGGAGCTGGATGCCGCCTATGAACGGACGAAGATCGACCGCATGTCGGGGCTGGACGAGCAGCTGGCATGGCTTGCGCAAGCCGGCTTCTCGGACGCAGGCTGCGTGTATCAATCATTCAACTTCGTCGTCATGTACGGCAGGAAGCAGGAAGAGGGATCGCGAAGCGAATGACTAGCATAGCTTACCGAACATTAATCGGGGTTCCTGCGGGAACGCCGATTTTTTCTTTTTCGAGAATGCAGGGCAGTCTTCTTAAAATCAAGGAGGCGCCGTCCGATATAGTACTCAGCACCTACGCAATGTTCCCGGATTACGTTATTGCTTCTTGGAAGAATGTTCTATTATACCGATGTTGGATTTTTCCAGTCCTGCTATAATGGTAATCTACCTTTTTAAATGACCTGGAAGGAGATTCTATGCGAACAAAATGGTTTGGTCTTGCTCTTATTCTCGTTGTTATTGTCGGTGGTTTAGGTTTGCGCTCCAATGATGCCGCAGCTACGACCAAGGTTCCGTATCAAGCAAAAGTCAGCACGACCGCACTAAACGTCCGGAGCGAGCCGGCGCTTCAGGCTTCGGTCGTCGGGCAGTTGAAGGCAGGAGACGTCGTCACGGTCACGGATGAAGAAGAAGACGGCTGGGTGCAAATCAAGAAAAACAACCTGTCCGGTTATGCGGCCGGCTACCTGCTCCGCAGAACGGACAACAGCGGGCAGACGGCAGGAACCTCCTCTTCCACGGGCGGAAAGGTGAGCACGAGCCCCGGCTCGACCGCTACTGTAACGGCAGATTCGCTGCGCATCCGCTCCGGCCCGGGGACGGGCTACAAGGTTGTCGGTTCCTTGAAGCAAGGCGAGCAGGTAACGATTCTCAGCAGCGAGACGAGTTGGCTTAAGATCCGCGCGACCCCCAGCGTAACGGGATGGATCGCGAAGGAGTACGTCGACAAAGGCGCTCCGAAGCAGTCCCATTCGTCGGGGACAGGCATTCGAGGCAAGCTCATCGTCGTCGATGCCGGCCATGGCGGCAGCGATCCCGGAAAGATCGGTACAACCTACGATACGAAGGAAAAAGGACTCACGCTCAGCACCGCGCAGTATCTGAAGCAAGAGCTGCAGCGGCTTGGGGCTAAAGTCGTCATGACGCGGACGACGGACGTGAAGCCGGAATTGTCGGAGCGGGTTCAAATCAGCGAGTCGAACCATGCCGATGCCTTCGTCAGCATTCATTACAACTCCGCGGAGACGAAGACGAGCGGCACGCTGACGTTCTTCTATTCCGAGCAGAAGGACAGGCCGCTCGCGAATGCGATCGAGTCGGAGCTGTCCGAGTCGGGCATCGGGCTTCGCAGCAACGGGGTTTCGTTCGGCGACTTCTACGTGCTGCGGGAGAACAATGTGGTGTCCACCTTGGTGGAGCTGGGCTTCCTCTCGAACGCGAAGGACGAATCGAACGTCCGCGGTTCGGCGTATCAGAAGAGTGCCGCGGCGGCGATTGCGCGCGGCTTGGCGGATTATTTTGACTAATGGGTGTTAAAAGACTAACCGGTATTAAAAAGGGCCTTCAGCGATCAGTCATCGCTGGAGGCTATTTTTTGGCGTGCCTGATACTGCGCGACCGGAGCGGAAATGGGACGACTTTACCAAATTGATACGGAGTTGTAACTCTTCTGTAACGACATTAAATAGAGGACGTTTTATAATCGTCCATGTAGCCGAAATAAGCGGTAATTTAGACAGCAAGAGGGGCCGATTCCCCTTCTGGAAGGAGAATGCTTTATGCCAAGACCTATTGGAAGCAGCCGGTATATGCCAGGGCTCGACGGGTTGCGGGCAATCGCCGTTTTCGCGGTAATTGCGTATCATCTAAACCTCTCATGGGTGCCAGGCGGTTTGCTAGGTGTCGGTATATTCTTCGTCCTCTCCGGATATCTCATTACGGACATTTTATTGAAACAGCACGCCAAAGCGGGAAAGCTCGATCTGCGCGATTTCTGGATTCGCCGCGCCCGGAGACTGCTTCCGGCAATGATGATCATGTTGGCCCTCGTATCTTCGTGGCTGCTCGTCGCCGATCCAGGGCGGCTTGCCTCCATGAAGGGGGAGATCGTCTCGGCGCTGCTCTACTATAGCAATTGGCGATTGATCTTTCACGACGTCTCGTACTTCGAAAGCTTCGGTCCTCCATCGCCGCTCGGGCATTTGTGGTCGCTTGCGGTCGAAGAGCAGTTCTACCTTATCTGGCCGCTTGCGCTCGTGTTCTTGATCCGCAGCGTGAAAAGGCGCGGCCGGCTGTTGTTCTTGATCTTGGCCGGCGCCGCGGCTTCCGCGGGTGCGATGGCGATGCTCTATGTGCCCGGACTCGATCCGAGCCGCGTCTATTACGGAACGGATACGCGGGCGTTCGGTCTGCTCATCGGCGCCGCGCTGGCGGTCGTTTGGCCGAGTTGGAAGCTGAGCGCATCGATTTCGCGCCGCGGCAGCATGGCGGTCGACGCCGTCGGCACAGGCGGCTTGATCGTCGTCGCGCTGATGATCGCGCTCGTTGGCGAATATGATGCATTCTTGTATCGCGGCGGCATGGTTCTCCTGTCCATTGCGACAGCGGCGGTCGTGGCCGCCATGGCGCATCCGGCCAGCAGGCTGGCCCGCCTCATCGGGAGCAAGCCGCTGCAATGGTTCGGCGCCCGCTCGTACGGCATTTATTTGTACCATTATCCGGTCATTGCGTTGTCGACGCCGATGGCGCAGGTGGATGAATTCCATCCGCTGCGGGCGCTGCTCCAGATCCTGGCTTCCATTGCGCTTGCCGAATTGTCCTGGCGCTTCATCGAAGAGCCGATTCGCCAAGGCGCTATCGGCAAGCTGCGCAGCCGCTTGGCAGATGGCGTCCAAGGACGCCAAATCGGAAGAAAACGCGGCGTGATGCTGGCTTGCATCTGCGCCTTGATTATTACAAGCGTCTCCTGCTCCAGCCAGAACAATCTGGTGCAAGGCGACAATGGCAGCGGGCAGACGGGCAAAGGCCAATTAACGGCCGGAGGCACGAGTGGCGGTCAAGACGCCGGAATTATTCAGACCGGCGATCAAGGAGGGACGGCTCCGAACAACAACGGAACCGGCACGGATCATCAGGCCGGTGAAGACGGAAGCGACGGCAATTCCGCAGGAAGCGGAACTGCGGGCAACGCAGGCTCGAACAATGGCGCCGGCGCTGACGGCACCGAAGGCACGGGCAATTCGAAGCCCGGCGCTTCGGACGGAGGTACGGCCGCGCCGGATCAAAACGGGGCAGGGGACGCCGGAGACCAAGGCGGTGCAGGCGGATCTACCGGTCCGGGTGCCGGCAACACGGCTGGTTCGGGAGCGAATGGTTCTACTGATGCCAGCGGCGGGAACGGCAGCTCCGGCGGCGGCACGGGAATTATTGGCAGCGGCAGCGGAGGAAGCGCCGATACGGGCAGTTCGGGCGGTACGGCAGGCGGCGGAAGCACCGGCGGCACGAACGGCAAGCCGGATTCCTCCGCCGGCAACGGAACGCCGCCAGCGGCTAACACCGGCGGCGACAATGGCAACGGCACGATTCCTGTCCAGCCGCCCGCCGAGCTGCCGATTGCCAAAGACGGCATTACCGTCATCGGCGACTCCGTCATTTTGGACGCAAAGCCGTTCCTGGAGAAGCTCGTCAAAGGCATCGTCGTCGAAGGGAAGGTCGGCCGCCAGATGGCGCAGGCTGACGACGTCATTGCCGATCTTAAGAAGCGGAACCAGCTGGGCAAGACGGTCGTCATCGAGCTTGGCACGAACGGCTCCTTCTCGCAGAAGCAGCTTGATGAGCTGATCGCGGCCATCGGCAGCGACCGGACGATCTACTTCATCAATACTCGCGTGCCTCGCAAATGGCAGGATGTCGTGAATGAAATGCTGAGCGATACGATCGCAGCCACCGCGAACACGAAATTGATCGACTGGTATACCGCGAGCAAGGGACATGACGACTTCTTCGGCAAGGACGGCGTTCACTTGAAACGCAGCGGCGGCGAGTTCTTTGCAAACTTGATCGTGAGTGCGCTTAAATAGGCTGAGGCATTATCGTCTCCTTGTAAAAAAGACAGCGAAAATTCGCTGTCTTTTTGCATTTATGGCCTATCTGCGATTGGGTCACTAATTTCTCCAGCTTTGTTTCGGACCGGCTGCACAGCTTAAGGCATGCGGTTTCGTCGCGGCTTATAAATACGGCAAATTGTTTATATTCATATTGCGGCGTCTCCAGCAGTACAAGCACCATCCTATCGGGAGGCGTCAGCTAGGGGGTTATTTCTGATGCGGTCGAAAACCGGAACAGAAATTTGGAAGAATTCCATCATTTCGGGAATACTATCACGGTACTTGAATACACGTGAATAACGTGTGAATAAAACTGACATACAAGAGGCGGGAGGCAGCTTTTTTCCACAAAACTTATTTACAAAATTGCTAAATCACCGTATATTTGATACATATAAGAACAATTGTTAAAAGTCGCTTTTTACAAATGTTTAACAAGGGGTAATAAAGCACGAATTAATAAGGGAATGGGGCGTTTCAGACATGAAGAAGAGTTTAAGTTTAGTTGTAATTTGTATGTTAGTTATGGTTTTGGCTGCATGCGGCAGCAAGGACAATAACAGCGGGAACAACGCGAATACCGGTTCCAATGGCGGCGGTACGAACGGCGGGGCTACGAAAGCATCCTTTAAAGCGGGCATGGTTACCGACTCCGGTACCATTGACGACAAATCCTTCAACCAAGGCACTTGGGAAGGCTTGGAGCGCGCGAAGAAAGATCTTGGCGTCGCTGACAAATACCTGAAACCGGCTGGCACGACGGAAGCCGACTACCTGAAAGAAATCGGCAACCTCTATGATGCCGGCTACAAAATGATCGTCGTGCCTGGCTTCAAATTCGAGACGGCGATCTTCGCCGCTCAAGACAAATACAAAGACGCGAACTTCGTCCTGATCGACGGAACGCCTCATTCTTCTGCCAAAGACGCTCCGCCTGCCGTTGGTTCCAACACGGTATCGATCTACTTCGCGGAACACGAGTCGGGCTTCCTTGCCGGCGTAGCGACTGCGGTTCAGCTGAAGGAGGGCGAAGCGGGCTTCATCGGCGGCATGGAAATTCCGCCGGTTCAGAAGTACAACTGGGGCTTCCAGCAAGGCGTGAAATACGCGAACGAGAACCTGGGCACCAAGATCGGCCTCAAGAAAGAAAACGTCGTGTACCAAGGCAGCTTCGACAACTCGGCGGCAGGCGGACAACTGGCTGCGCAAATGTACGACCGCGGCGTTAACGTGATCTTCACGGCTGCCGGCGGCGTAGGCGTAGGCGCGATCAACGAAGCCAAGAACCGCGCGCAAGCGGGCAAGACGGCTTGGATCATCGGCGTAGACGGCGACCAGTACAAAGACGGCGTTTACTCAGGCGACAAATCCATCATCCTGACTTCGGCTATGAAGAAGGTCGACGAGGCTTCCTTCGATATGGTTAAAGCGCTGCAAGAAGGCAAGTTCCCAGGCGGCCAAACGCTGACGTTCGACATCAAGAACGATGGCGTGGGCATTCCGGCCGAGAATCCGAACCTGACGGACGATACGATTGCCAAAGTCAACGACGTGATCGCGAAGCTGAAAAGCGGCGACGTGAAGGTTGCGGCTGAACAAGGCGACCTGATCAAGTAAAATAACGTAGGCATGTCATATCCAAGAAGAGACGGAGGCTCCGTCTCTTTTTGGTTGCTATATACCGATCTTATGCGCAATAAGATGGATGCGAAAAAGGCGAAAAGGGGCCCTAACGTATGGATTTTGTAGTGGAAATGCTCAATATTCGCAAAGAGTTTCCCGGCGTCGTGGCCAACGACGACATTACGCTGCAGCTTCGGCGAGGCGAAATTCACGCGCTCCTTGGCGAGAACGGAGCCGGTAAATCCACGCTCATGAGCATTTTGTTCGGCATGTACCAGCCCGATCAGGGGAGCATCCGAATCAATGGGAATCCGGTGAAAATCGCTAATCCCAATGTGGCGAATAATTACGGCATCGGCATGGTTCATCAGCATTTTAAGCTGGTCAGCAATTTTACCGTTACTGAAAATATTATTCTGGGCAACGAACCGACACGCTGGGGAGCGCTGAATATTCAAGGCGCGGCACGCAAAATCGAAGAACTGTCCCGTCATTACGGACTGAACGTCGATCCGCACGCGAAGATCGAGGACATCTCGGTCGGCATGCAGCAGCGGGTCGAGATTCTGAAGATGCTGTACCGCGACGCCGAGGTGCTCATTCTCGATGAGCCTTCTGCCGTGCTGACGCCGAAGGAAATCGAAGAACTGATCAAGATCATGCTGAACTTGGTCAAAGAGGGCAAATCGATCATCGTCATTACCCATAAGCTGAAGGAAATCAAGGCAGCGGCTGACCGCTGTACCGTCATTCGCCGCGGCAAGACGATCGGCACGGTCGACGTGAAGACGACGAGCGAAGCGAAGATGGCGGAGATGATGGTCGGCCGGGACGTCAATTTCACGGTGACGAAGGCCGACAGCAAACCGGGCGAAGTGATTTTGCAGCTGAACGATCTCACCGTCAAGAATAACAAGAACGTCGCCGGCCTGAAGCAATTCTCGCTGGAAGTAAGAGCCGGGGAAATCGTGGGCATCGCAGGCGTGGAAGGCAACGGCCAGACGGAGCTGGTCGAGGCGATCACGGGATTGCGCAAAGCGGAAAGCGGGAACATTCTCCTGGAAGGACAAGATATTACGCGGGATTCCATCCGTTCGCGGATCGACAAAGGGATCGCGCATATTCCGGAGGATCGGCAGAAGCGCGGACTCGTGCTGGATTATACGCTCGAAGACAATATGATCCTCCAAGTGTATAACCGGGAGCCGTTCTCGAAGCGCGGCATTCTGAACCGGGCGGCCATTCGCAAGTATGCAAGCGCCATACTAAGCAGCTTCGACGTGCGTTCGGGACGGGGACCGTTGTCCGTGACTCGTTCGTTGTCGGGCGGCAATCAGCAGAAGGCGATCATTGGCCGCGAGATCGAGCTCGATCCTTCGCTGTTGATCGCCGTTCAGCCTACGCGCGGTCTCGACGTCGGTTCCATCGAATACATCCACAAGCGGCTCATCGGGCACCGGGACAACGGCAAGGCCGTACTGCTGATTTCCTTGGAGCTCGACGAAGTCATCAACGTCTCCGACCGCATTGCGGTCGTGAACAATGGCGAATTGATCGGCGTCGTCAACGCGGCCGAAACGAACGAACAAGAGATCGGCCTCATGATGGCCGGCGTAGGCAAAGGGGGAGAACAATGAGAAACCTCATCATATCCCTGTGCGCCGTGCTGTTCGGCTTGATCGGCGGCGCCGTTCTGATGGCGGTTACGGGGCATGATCCAATCGAAGGCTATAAATTCCTGTTCCAGGGCGGGCTTAAGAATTCGAAGCGCCTAGGCGATACGCTGGCGACGGGAACGCCGCTGGTGTTCACGGGATTGTCGGTCGCTTTCGCCTTCCGCACGGGGCTGTTCAACATCGGCGCGGCGGGCCAAATGCTGTTCGGCGGCTTCTGCGCGACGATAATCGGCTTGAACATCGATACGGCCAGGCCGCTGCTGCTGCTCATGATGATCGTGGCGGCTATGCTCGGAGGCGCCGTGTGGGCATTCATTCCAGGCCTGCTTAAAGCCCGGTTCAATGTCCACGAAGTCGTGTCGACCATCATGATGAACTGGATCGCCTATTGGACGATCTACTACGTGGTGCCGGCATACCTCAAGGCAGAGTCGGTCGAGACGGAATCCAGGCTTCTGCCGGACAAAGCAACGCTTAAATCTACGTTCCTCTCCGATATGTTCGGCGGTTCGTATATCAATATGGGGCTTTACATCGCGGTCGTCGCGGTGATCGTCATTGCGTTCATCATTAATAAAACGACGCTCGGCTACGAGCTCAAGGCGGTCGGTTACAACCGCCACTCCGCGGAATACGCGGGCATCAAGGTCAGCCGGAGCATCATTACGTCGATGCTGATTTCCGGCGCGCTCGCCGGACTGGGCGGCATGGCGCAATTCGCGGGCAACGGCGCCAATATCCAGATCGGCGTGCTGCCGACGCAAGGCTACGACGGCATCGCCGTGGCGCTGCTGGGCGCGAACTCGCCGATCGGCGTGCTCATCTCCGCCTTGTTCTTCGGCCTGCTGTATTCGGGCCGCGGTTTCATGAATGCCATGACGGATATTCCGCCGGAAATCGCGGATTCCATCATTGCGATCATCATTTATTTCGCCGCGACGAGCGTGCTGATGGACAAATGGATTACCCGCATCGTTAATCGCCGGAAAGCTTCCGCCGGCGCAGGCACGGGCGGACCGGTCAGCGGAAAGGAGAGCGCATAGCCATGTGGACGACAATCGAGCAAATATTCCCGTACGCGATCATGTTCACGATTCCGCTGCTCATCACCGCCCTGGGCGGACTGTTCAGCGAACGGAGCGGCGTCGTCAATATCGGTCTGGAAGGGCTCATGGTCATGGGTTCCTTCGTCGGCGCGCTGACGATCAGCAAGCTGCAGGAAGCTTGGCCGCATCATACGGTGCAAGCCATCTGGATCGGTCTGCTAGTCGCGCTGGCCGCGGGGATCGTCTTCTCCCTGCTTCATGCCTTCGCGAGCGTTCATCTCAGCGCGAACCAGGTCATCAGCGGTACCGCGATCAACATGATTGCGGGCGCCATCACGGTGTTCTTGTCACGGAACATTACGGGCAGCGGGAACATCCGCTTGATGAACGGCTTCCAGCCGTTCGACGTACCGCTGCTATCCGATATTCCGATCATCGGGCCGCTTGTGTTCACCAAGACCTATTGGACGACCTGGATGATTCTCGCCGTCGTGCTGATCAGCGCTTGGGTGCTGAAGAAGACGCCGTTCGGCTTGCGTCTGCGTTCGTGCGGCGAATATCCGCAGGCAGCGGAAGCAGCTGGTGTCAATGTGCGCAGAATGCGGTATATTGGGGTTATGATATCCGGCGCATTCGCCTCGCTCGGAGGCGCGATTCTGCTCGTTACGATTGCCGGCGAGTTCACGGGTACCGTTGCCGGACTCGGCTTCCTCTCCTTGGCGGCGCTTATATTCGGCCAATGGCGTCCGCTTGGCATCCTTGCGGCGACGCTGTTCTTCGGCTTCGCCAGCACGGTCGCGAACGTATCGCAGGTTATTCCGGCGTTAAAGCATATCCCGCCGATAATACTCAGCTTGTTCCCATTCGTGGTAACATTGATCGCGCTCGTTATTTTCTCCAAGAGCTCGCAGGCGCCGAAGGCCGCAGGGGAGGTATTCGATTCCGGAAAACGCTAACGATTGCATGGGATAGGGGAGTGTTGAGAACCAATGTATGACGAACGCACAGACGACAAACGAGGCAAAATGCTTGACGCCGTTCGTATGTATTACCAGTTGGACTACAGCCAACAGGAAATCGCCAAGCAGCTCGGCGTGTCCAGGCCGACAGTCAGCCGTTTCATTCAGCAGGCAAAGGAAGAAGGGTACGTGGTCATCAGCATCATCGACCCGCTCGAGAACAACGATCTGCTTGCCGGCAAAATCGAACGTAAATTTGGGCTCAAAAAAGTGGTTATCGTCAATGTACCGAACTATACCGACGCCGTCGTCAGGAAGTATCTCGGCGTCGCGGCGGCCAAGTACTTGGACAATATCATCAAGGATGGCGATATCGTCGCGGCGACGTGGGGAACGACGCTGTACGATGTTGCGCTGAACTTGCAGGACAAGCATGTGAAGGACGTCAAGGTCGTCCAGTTGAACGGCGGCGTCAGCCACTCGGAGACGAGCACCTATGCCAGCGAGATCATGAGCTTATTCGGCAAGGCGTTTCACACCATCCCGTATTTCATTCCCCTGCCAGCTATCGTGGACCATCCGATCGTCAAGAAGACGATCGAGACCGACCGGCATATTCGGAATATATTGGAGCTTGGGAAGAAAGCGAATATCGCGATGGTGACGGTCGGCTCGCCGACCGAAGACTCCGTCCTGATCCGGGCCAACTATTTCAGCGATGCGGAATTGAAGCTGATCTACGAGAAAGGGGCGGGGGACATTTGCTCCCGCTATTTCAATATCAACGGCACGATTTGTTCGCAAGAATTGGATCAGCGCACGATCGGAATCGAATTAAACGACTTGAAGAAGAAAGAGCAGTCCATCCTCGTGGCGGGCGGCGTTCGCAAAGTCGACGGCATTTATGGGGCGCTCCGCGGCAGATACACGAACGTGCTGATTACGGACCAGTTCTCGGCGAAGTATTTGATGGAACGCCCATAAATTTACAGAGAGAAAGGGATGTTCAACATGGATAAGGAATTGGGAGGAGCAGCGCTGGCTGCTTACTTTGACCATACATTGCTGAAACCGGAATCGAAGCTTTCGGACATCGTTAAATTGTGTGCGGAAGCGAAACAGTACCGCTTCGCGACGGTTTGCATTAACCCGTACTGGGTCGCGGAAGCGGCGGAACAGCTGAAAGGATCGGAGGTCGGCGTCACGACGGTCATCGGATTCCCGCTCGGCGCGAACAACACGTTCGTCAAAGTCGCGGAAACGAGAGACGCGCTCGCGAGCGGCGCGACCGAGATCGACATGGTGCTGAACGTCGGTGCCTTGAAATCGGGCCAACTCGAAGCGGTCGAACGGGACGTGCGGTCCGTGGCGGAAGCATGCAAAGGAAAAGCCTTGCTGAAGGTCATTCTGGAGGTCGGCTTGCTGACTGACGAAGAGAAGACGACGGCATGCGCGGTCTGCAAGCGCGCGGGCGCCGATTATGTGAAGACGTCCACGGGCTTCGGTCCCGGCGGCGCGACCGTGAAGGATATCGCGCTTATGCGCGAGGCGGTCGGACCGGAGATGGGCGTGAAAGCATCCGGTGGCGTACGCGACCTGGAGACGGTCCGCAGCTTGATCGCAGCGGGCGCGACGCGCATCGGAGCCAGCGCAAGCGTGACGATCGTAAGCGGCGGCACGGGCGAAGGCTACTAAGGTTGATCGGCATTGAACGTCATACAGGAAATACACACAAGGAGCTGTTCCCGGTCATGGTCATTGACACGGGGACAGCTCCTCGGTTGTTTGGCGTTACGCGGAAAGATATCGGTCGCGAACGATGCTCAAGTGGTGCAGCTCGTGGCCTGCGATGACGTAAGCGAATGCGCGGGCCGACATCTCCGTATTGCTGGCAGTGCCTTTGCGCGTCCAGGCTTCCGCGGGGATCGAGCGAATCAAGCTTACGGTCGAGGCGCGTACGGCCTCGTAATCCGCGAGCAATCGCTCCACGGTGCTTGCAGTAAAGTCGGCGTTCGAGATGTAGCTGTCCTGGTCGAATCCGGGCAGCGGCGTCGTATCCCCGCGGGCGATGCGAAGCATACGATAACTCATGACGCGTTCCGTATCCGCCAGATGGCCGAGCACTTCCTTCAGGCTCCATTTGTCCGGCGCGTAACGGAAGTTTGCTTCTTCGTCCGTCAGCTTCGCGAACAGCGCCGTCGCGTTCCGGCGGTTGTCTTCGAGCTGTTCGAGAACGCTGCGATCCGCGACAAGATTGATGTAGGTTCCGAAATGACCGCCGAATTCATCGGCTGCAGGGCGGCTAAGCATAGACGTCATCTCCTCAAAAGGTTGAATTTGAATCGCTTATGGGTGTAAGCTACTAGAACAAGCGTAACCCTCGTGCAAGTTAAAAACAAGGAGTGTTTTCGAAAATGGCAGGAAGATCGAAAGAAGAATTGCAAGAGAACGGCATCTCCCACTTGGGCAACCAAGGCACGCAGTATCTGTTCAATTACAGCCCGGAAGTACTGGAAACGTTCGAGAACAAGCATGTCGGCCGGGACTATTTCGTCAAATTCAATACGCCGGAATTTACGAGCCTATGCCCCATTACGGGCCAGCCGGACTTTGCGTCCCTCTACATCTCGTACATCCCCGACGTGAAGATGGTGGAAAGCAAATCGCTGAAGCTGTACCTGTTCAGCTTCCGCAACCATGGCGATTTCCATGAGGATTGCATGAACATTATCATGAACGACCTGATCGCGCTCATGGAGCCGCGCTACATCGAAGTGTGGGGCAAATTCACGCCGCGCGGCGGCATCTCGATCGACCCGTACACGAACTGGGGCCGGCCGGGCACGAAATTCGAGGAAATGGCCCACTTCCGCCTCATGAATCACGACCTGTACCCGGAGAAAGTGGACAACCGCTAACAGTAAGCATTTGCTAAACGGACTTCTAACCGCCGATACTTGCGAAGCTGACCGTTAACCGCTTTAGGATGCGCGGTCGAGGCACTGATGCCGCCTACACTTCATCCAACGCAGCCCGCAAATCCTAACGAATCCAGAAAACCTTAATCGGGCCAATTTCGATCTTTTTAATTTCTAACGAACTCCAGACGCGCTATATCTATGCAATCGGTGATATTTCGCCTCTTTTCAACGCTTCGCTGACTAATAACGCTGCTGGAGTTCGTTAGAATGAAACTAGAGCCCGTTTCCAGGAAATAAGCGTGCTTCGGTTCGTTAGCTTGCCTTGCCTCCAGCGTGGCGAACGGTTCGCCGCCTGTCCCTGCGATCGCCATTTTGCGCGAATGCACGCTGGTTAGTGATAATCGCGGCGGCAAAGCGCAATTCAATGTACGACTGCACATACAACGTTACAAAATCCAAAGGACCCAGCGACTTTCAAAGATAAAGCCGCACGCAGATATGCGAAAGGACGTGGCTATGCAATGAAATTTTCGTGGGAACGAAATCTTGCCGTGCTGTGGACGGGCGTTTTCTTCTGCAGCATGGCGTACTCCATCTCCATTCCGTTTCTGCCGATCTTCCTGAACACGGAACTCGGCGTGGAGCATCATTTGGAGGCCTGGTCGGGCATCGCGTTCGGCATCACGTTTCTGGCCAGCGCGCTGATATCGCCCTACTGGGGCTCGCTAGCCGACAAGTACGGACGGAAGCCGATGCTGATCCGCTCGGGCTTCAGCTTGGCCGCTCTCTATTTCATCAATTATTTCGTGCACGATCCGTATTTGTTTCTGATCGTTCGGATCTTCCAGGGGCTGCTGGCCGGCTTCGTGCCTGCCTCCATCGCCCTTGTCGCGACGAATACGCCGGAAGAGAAGACGGGGTATGCACTCGGGATCATGTCGACGGCCGGCGCGACGGGGAGCATTATCGGACCGCTCGTCGGCGGCGTGGTCAGCCACTATATCGGCAATCGGGAAGCTTTTCTATTCTCCAGCGCCATCGTGCTCGTCTCCGCGCTCGTTGCCGTCTTCTTCGTGAAAGAGCAGAACTTCAATCGGAAGGCGACGCGGTCGCATGTGCTGGACGACTTGAAGCATGCGATGTCGAATCGCTCCTTCATGGTGCTGCTGTCGCTAGTCGCGCTCAGCACCTTCTCCGTCATGATCCTGGAGCCGCTCATTACGGTGTACGTGCTGCGGATGGGCGTCGACAAGAACAGCGCATCGCTCAGCTCCGGCATCATCTTCTCGGCCGTCGGCATCGCCACGGTCATCATGGCGCCGCGCTGGGGCAAGATCGGCCGGAAGGTCGGGTACGAGAAGGTGCTTATTATCGGGCTCATCGGCAGCGGGATCGGCAATCTGCTGCAGGTGCTCGTGACGAATTACATCGGCTTCGGCATCCTTCGTTTCGGTTACGGGCTGTTCTTCGCGGCGGTGAACCCGTCCATCAATGCAATGATCGTGAAGACGACGGAACCGGATTTCCGGGGACGGGCGTTCAGCTTGAACCAATCGTCTTCCCAGATCGCCACGATGGCGGGGCCGATTCTCGGCGGATTGCTCGGCGGCTGGCTGCCGATCCGCTGGATTTTCGTCATCAACGGCAGCATGCTGCTGCTGGCGGCGCTGATGTTCAAAGCCAGAAACCAAAGCAAGTCGACGGTTGCCGCACGGCATAGCTAATTAGAGTTAGCATGTTCAAGCATGCAAGGATAATGAAGAGGCTGTCCCTTCAACGGGGGCGGCCTCTTCGTCATTTTCTGACATTTTTCTCTAAATCTCGTTCTCTATCGAATTCGCCCATGGTATAGTAAAGGGAGGAAATGACAGGCTTTTGCCGCTGAGGCAGCGCATAAGGCAGCTTCGCCCGGCCGGCGTTTTCATAGATCGACAGTGCGACCGATATGGGGGAATGAGAGGGAATGTTGAGAAAGCAGAGCAAGAAACGGCAGTGGTCGGCGAGCAAGACGGTTCGGATATTCGGAACGGCCGCGACGGTCGTTCCTCTAGCTATGTCCGCGCAAGCAGTGAGCGCCAATCCGATTCAGTCGCCGGTAGTGAATGCGAGCATCGACAGTTTGCTGGCCAATGCTTATTCCACCTCGCTGGTCGCCGGCAAGAGCTTCGCGATCGATCTGGATGACGTGTTCCAGAATGCCGACGATCTCGACTACGCGGTGTTCGTCCAGTTTAATTCGATCGCGGATGTCAGCGTCAGCAACGACGGCGACGGCAAAAAGCTTCGGATCGGGCTGAAGAAAACAGGTACGACGAAGGTCGACTTGATGGTATGGGTGCCGGAAACGGAAAATTATGAACATCAACGGTTCACGCTGACGGTTCAGCCGAATTATGCCCTGAATAGCTCGGGTACCGCGGGAATCGGCGACGTCATCCGGTACTACAAGTCGCATCCCGCGGAATTTCAATCGACGGACGATTACCGCCGTCTGCTGCAGGCCGCCGTTTCCAGCTCCGCTCCGGCAGTCAATCATCCGCCGGTTGTCTACTCGGACGCCATGTCGGAACCCGGCAGCCCGGACGTGAAGGACGTCAACCTGCTGTTGGACGCGAACAATTCGGAAACGATAGACTTGAGCGATTATTTCAGCGATGAGGACGGGGATACGCTGACGTACCGCATCATCGAAGGAACGGATCACCCGACAAGCGGATCGTTCGCGTACGGCCAGATCGTTGGAGGATCGCAGCTGGAATTGCACGCTTACGGCACAGGCAGCATGGATTTCATCGTCGAGGCTTCGGACAATCAATCCGCGGCGACTGCCGCGATGACGTTCAGGTTGTCGTCGGAGTGGGCGCCGGAAGAGCCGGACGATGATTTCATCCTGCATACGATCGGCGACGGGAACGCCTTCAGCATCCATGAAGGCCAGTCGGCGAAGATCGATTTGTCCCGGATGTTCGAAGAGGTCGGAGAGGGCGAAGTCAGCTATGACTTCTCGGTGGATGACGGTTACTTTGTCGATGGTGAACTAGCCGGCTCGGAGTTGACCTTGCAGACGACAGGATCATCCAGTCTCACGCATCTTACCGTCATGGCGAGCGACGATGAAGGCGAGAATTGGACGTCGCAGACGATTTCGATTTCTCCCGCCGAGGGCAGCAAACTGCCGGACGTTGCATACAACAACTCGATCGCGACCGCTGCCATCGACGTGGCGGATTATTTTGCCGGAAGTTATACCTTTGACGCATCCGTGCCGGAAGGGCCGGCAACGGCGGAGCCTAACGGCAGCCTGCTGACGTTGGGCCTTCAGCCCGACAGCACATCGACAGTCGAGGTGGATGCTTCGAACGAGAACGGATTAACGATTCGCGATCGGTTCCAGGTCGAGGTCAGCGACATGAGTCCCGTGGATATCGGCGTGCAGCATATGAATCGGGATGGAGACGTTTATTTTGCATCCGTGGACCTTTCCGCGATTTTCCCGAATGCGACGGATTTCCGCGTGGCGGATTACTCCTACGAATTAGAGGATTTAAGCGGTTATTCCGATTATTCCAGTAATAACATGCTGATGCTGCGTACGACGGTTCCATCCGACGACTATCTATATGTCGATGTGGAAGCTATCAATGATGAGGAAGTGACGGGAACCTATCGGATCCTGTTCAGTCAGAGCAGCGAGCCGTTTGCACTATAGAATATGCCTGTTAATCGGAAGGGTCTCACAGCGGAAAGGCCAACTGCGCAGTTGGCCTTTCTTCTCGTTCAAACGATTCAAAGGGATAGATAGACGCGGCTATCATCATGAGAAGGGGGAAGCGGCATGAAGATGGAAGTACGTTCGGACGCGATTCGGCAGGCGCTTCAGGAAGGCCGTTACGACGAGGCGGAGAAGCTGGCGACGTTGAAAATCAAAGCGGGCCCGCTTGCCCCGCAAAGCTGGGTGTTCCTTGGCGAGGCACTGATGCACGGGGGATTCGCGGGAGCGGCGCGCGGCGCGTTCGACCGGGCTGCTCTTCTGGATCCTCAGGCGCAGTGGATGCCGGACGTGGAGAAAGCTTTGGCCGCGCGGCCCGCAGGCCCGGTGCGGATCGATATCGGGCGGCTGCTGGCGCCGCCGGCCGTCGTGACGGTCGCCGCGGTCATCATGACGCGTAACGAGGCGCGGTGCATCGCGCGCTGCATCGCCAGCTTGGCCGATGCGGCGGACGAGATTATCGTCGTCGATTCCGATTCCACGGACGACACGGTCGAGATTGCCTCGCGTTTCCCGGGCGTGAAGATTCTGCGCGGGGTGACGCTGCAGGATGATTTTGCCGGCAAACGAAACGCTGTCCTGCCGCATATTCAAAGCGACTGGGTGCTGTGGGTGGATGCCGACGAATGGCTGCTTCCTGAGGATGCAGCGGCGGTTCGCGAAGCGGCCGGCATCTATAACGATGCGCGCGAGCATGTCGTGTTGAATATAAGCCAGGTCAATCACGTTCGCGGCAGGCAGTCGACCGATTTCGGCGTGCCGCGGCTGTTCCCGCTGCGCAGGGGATTGCGTTATTACGGGCGGGTACATGAACAGGTGATCATTGATGGCCGGGACGCGTACGACGAATCCGTCCTGCGGCGCAATGTACGCATCCGTCTCCACCATGACGGCTATGAGCCGGAACGCATGGCCTCCAAGGGGACGGTCGCTCGCAATCTGAAGCTGCTCGTCCGAATGATCGAGGAGGAGCCGGGCAATCCCGGATGGCTGCTCTATTACGCACGCGAGTCGATGGCGGCCGGGGAGATCGCTAATGCGAAGGAGGCATTGCTGCGGGCGGATGCTGCCGCGGAGTCCACGCCGGGCTTCGGGCGGCGGCTGCAAATCTGCATGCTGCTGCACCGGATATACATGTCCGAGCGGGCGTTTCTTGAAGCGGAGCGCGCGTGCCGGAAGGCTCTTCGGCTGCAGCCGGATTATCCGGACGCGCTGTATCATCTGGCCGAGGCGCAGCTCGCCCTTGCGGCGGAGACGCTTCGGGAAGCGCAGCGCCATGCGGAAGCGGCGAAGTCCGCGTTCCGTGCCTATCGGGGAACCGTTTCGGCGGATGAAACGATCGCGGATTGGAAGGCGGATTTGCTGCTGGCCGACCTGACGCTGATGCGCGGCAATCAGGGGGAAGCGAAAGCGCAGTACGAGGCGCTGTTCGCGCGGCATCCGGAGCTGGCCGAGCGCCGGGTGAAGCGCGGGGCGAAGCCGCGGGAGTAGACGGGATGAGCAAGACAGGCAGCTGATGCGAGGGAATTGGATAGGAGCGAAAGCGAAATATGCCGGTAGCCGGAAGCGAATGCTGGTTGCGGGGCGCAGCTCGCGGGGCGCAGCTCGCGGGGGATCGGAGCGAAAGCGAAATATGCCGGTAGCCGGAAGCGAATGCTGGTTGCGGGGCGCAGCTCGCGGGGGATCGGAGCGAAAGCGAAATAGGCGGGAATCAAGCTGGCAGCGATTGCGTGGTTTGCGGGGCGCAGCTCGCGAGTGATCGGAGCGAAAGCGAAATAGGCGGGAATCAAGCTGGCAGCGATTGCGGGTTGCGGAGCGCAGCTCGCGGGGGATCGGAGCGAAAGCGAAATAGGCGGGAATCAAGCTGGCAGCGATTGCGGGTTTGCGGAGCGCAGCTCGCGCGGATCGGGAACTGACGGTTCACGCCGCTAACGAACCTAGTAAGCGCTATTCGTCCCTGTAGCCGGCTTTATGTAACGTAACGAATCCCAGCGGCGTTATTAGACCTAATTGGCTTACTTATGGGCTGGTTTCAACGCAATAAGGCGTGTCGGATTCGTTATTCTGTATACGTTGCTTATTTCGTCCAAATAAGGCGCGCGGGGTTCGTTAGCATTCGAAACCTATGAAACATGCGGAAGTTGCTAGTGGGATATTCCAGTGGTGAGGCCATGCGGCATGGGGCAGAGAGCATAGAGCGTTAGTTAGGTTGCCTGCAGCAGCGGCGAAAGCGGGCAAGGCGTTAAGCCGCCTGCGGCGGTGAATAGCGCGGTGAGCGTAAGGCAGGCTGCGGCAGAGCGAAAGCGAGCAGGGCGTTAGGCCGCCTGCGGCATGCTGCCGTTGTTCAGCTGTTTCCAGGCCGATCTCCATTTGAGCAGCCGGGATTTCAAGTCGCGGACTCGTTTCATGTCCTCAGATTCCCTCCATCATGCGCGATTTGTTGTTATCAGCATATCGCGGCACTGTTATCGGGCCGTTATCGGCGCGTAACGATTGCAAGAAGAAAATGTAAGATCCCGTCTTTCCGGCTTCCGGAAGGGCGGGATCTTTGTTTTGCGGCAGTTATGGACGCACGGAGCGGCGCTAGGCTTCGGAAGCGGCCTTGCGCAGGACGGCTTCGACGTCCGGATGCGCAAAATGCTTCGCCCAGCCGAGCGGCGTGCTGCCGTACCGGGCATCCTTCAGCGACAAGTCCGCGCCGCGGCGGATGAGCAGCTCCGTCAATGCGGTGCTTCCGCCGGCCGCAGCCCAGTGAAGGGCTGCCGCGCCCGTCCGGTCGAAGCCGGAAGGGGTGCCGTTCACGTCGGCGCCGCGGTCCAGCAGGTACTCGGCGCATGCCAGGCTGCCGCCGATTGCCGCGTAGATGAGCGCTTGCTGCAGCAGCTCCTCCGGTCTGGCGCCGCCCGGAATGGGGATGTTCACCGGCTCGCGGTGATGTCCGGCGTCTGGCAGCAGCGCGCCCTCCGCATCGAAGAAGGCGGGGAGCAGCTCGCTGCGTCCCACGGCCGCGGCGAGCTCCAGATCCAGCGCCGCTCCGCGCTGCAGCAGCAGCTCCGTCACCTTGCGGCAGCCGTACCAGACGGACTGGGCGAGCGGCCTTCGGTCATCGTTCAGTCCGTCGACCGGTGCCCCGGCGTCGATCAGGAAGCCGGCCATAACGGCATCGTCGTTGCTGGCAGCCCATTGCAGGGCGGTCTCTCCGCGTTCGGGATCGATTGCCCGGGCATTCACGTCAGCGCCGGCTTCGACCAGCACCCTGGCCGTCTCCAGCTGGCGGGGGTAATGGCCCGGCCAGTCGCACAGCTGGTGCAGCAGCGTGCGGCCCTGGACCGAGCGGGCCTGCGCAAGGCCGGGGTGCGCGGCAAGCAGCTCGCGCAGCCGTTCGGCCTCGCCTTGCTTGACGGCATGATAAGCGGCGCGATAACTCGTTAACAGGCCCGCCTCCGCGGCTTGGTCATCGATATCGTTGGAAGAGTTCACGGGGTCAGCTCCTTTTTTTTGTCGGGACAAGGTTGGCTTTGCCTCCACTTTATCATGAATCGCCGTGCGGGAAAATACGATGTAATAAGCGGTTGTAGGCATGGGGCGCTCTGTCTGTTTCGGGAAGGGGGCGTTATGCGCATGGAATTCGGACTTTCGGAGGAAGAGGCGATGATCCAGGACATGGCGGCGCGGTATGCGGAGCAGGAAACCGCGCGCCGGGTCGGACCGCTCGATGAGTCGGAGTCATTCGACCGGCAGTCGTTCGACGAGCTGGCGGAGCTGGGGTTCACGGCTTTGCCCTGGCCGGAGGAAGACGGCGGCGCGGGCGGCGGCTTCGTCGGTTTCGCGCTCGTGCTGCAGGAGCTCTCGCGGGTGAATGCTTCGCTAGCCGCCGCGTTGTGGGCGCATGTGTATTTGGCGGCGTGGCCGCTTATGCGAGGCGGCAGCGCAGAGGCGAAACGGCAGTATAAGGGGCCGCTGCTGGAAGGAAGCATGCTGGCAACCGGCGTATTGCCGGGCGCGGTCGGCGGCGCCTCACGGCTGCGGGTAGGCATCGAAGCGAGAGCGGAGGGCGGCGAGTATGTGCTGGAAGGCCAGCAGAAATACGTGCTTGGCGGCTCGCAAGCGGATCTCTTCGTCGTATATGCGGAGACGGCCGGGCCATCCGGGGGCGTGCGCAAGCGGTACAGCGCTTTTCTCGTCGGCAAAGACATGCCCGGACTCGACATTCAGCCCGTGACGAAGAAACTGGGCCTGCGATCCGCAGGAATGGCGCACCTGACATTCCGGGATTGCCGCGTATCGTCGGATTTCCGCTTGGGCCGGGAGGGCCAGGGAAACGCGCTTGCGCGTGGCGCGGTCGCCGGCGTGCGCTGCGGATTGGCGGCGGTCGCTGCGGGCATCGCGCGGGGAGCGGCCGATGCCGCGCTCGGTTATGCCAAGTCGCGTTCGCAGTTCGGCAAGCCGATCGCGAAGCATCAAGCGATCGCTTTTCTGCTGGCGGATATGGAAGCGGGCGCGAATGCGGCGCAGCTGCTCGCGCATCAGGCCGCATGGCGCGCGGATGCCGGAATAGCGGATGGCGGCAAGGCCGCTGCGCTGGCGCTTCGGTATGCCGCCGATGCGGCGATGGCGGGCAGCATCCAAGCCGTGCAGGTGTACGGCGGCTATGGCTATATGAAAGAATATCCCGTCGAACGGTACATGCGGGATGCGAAGGCGCTGCAAATGTTCAAAGGGCTCGACGGGCTGGATAGGCTAGATTAAAAGCCGCCGCAGCGGCGGGCGGGGAAGGGAAAAAGGACTTGGCTGAAACGGTTATTATCGGCGGCGCGCGAACGCCTTTCGGCAAATTCGGCGGCGTGTTGAAGGGACGGCCGGCGGTGGAGCTCGGAGGCATTGCGCTTCAAGGCGCGCTGCGGCGGAGCGGGATTTCTCCATTGTCGGTGGACGAAGTCATCATGGGCATGGCGATCCAAGCAGGTGCGGGACAGAACCCGGCGCGGCAAGCGGCGTTGTTCGCCGGGTTCAATGCCGAGGTGCCCGCAGAGACGGTGAACAAGGTGTGCGCCTCCGGCATGCGGAGCATCACGCTGGCCTCGCAGATCATTGCCGCGGGCGATGCGGAGATCATCGCGGCCGGCGGCATGGAAAGCATGAGCAACGTACCCTACGCCATGCGGGATTACCGGTTCGGAAAGCGCATGGGTGACGGTACCGCCACGGATCTGCTGCAGCGCGATGGACTTCGCTGCGCGACCGAAGGCCGGCATATGGGCGATTATGCCGACAGTATCGCCGCCGAATACGGCATTTCCCGCACGGAGCAGGATGAGTGGGCGCTGCGAAGCCACGAGCGCGCGGTGCAGGGGATTTTGCAGGGGATCTTCGCTGCGGAAATCGTCCCGGTTCCGTTGGAGGACGGAACGCCGCCCGCCGCGAGTCACGTGTTCGCCGTCGAAACGGATGAACCGCCGCGCGGGGACACGAGTCTGAAGAAGCTCGCCGCGCTTCGGCCGGCCTTCGCGGCAGCTGGCACGACGGGCACGATTACGGCGGGCAACGCGCCGGGCGTGAACGACGGCGCGGCGGCGGTTATCGTCACCTCGAAAGCTCGCGCGATACGCGAAGGCTGCGCGCCGCTCGCGACGATCCTCGGGCATGCGGCGGTCAGCTTGGAGCCGCGCCTGTACCCGATCGCGCCGGCGCTGGCGGTGCAGAAGCTGCTGCAGCGGCAGGGGCTGCAGCTCGATGCGGTCGACCGGATCGAGCTGAACGAGGCGTTTGCCGCAGTCGTGCTCGCCTGCGGCCGCCTGCTCGGCTGGGATAGCGATAAGGTGAACGTGCATGGCGGCGCGATTGCGCTCGGGCATCCCGTCGGGGCGAGCGGCGCGAGGATCGTCGGCACGCTGGTGAACGGGCTGCGGCGGCGCGGCGGCGGACTGGGCATAGCCGCCGTCTGCAGCGGCGGCGGGCAAGGGGATGCGGTGCTGATTCGGGTTGAAGGGTAGCGCCGGTACCCATATTCAGGGAAGGAGCTGGCATTGTGACGATTCAGAACGTATCCGTCGTCGGAGCCGGGCAGATGGGGCGCGGCATCGCGCAGGTCGCGGCGCTGGCGGGCTGCCGGGTGCTGCTGCATGACACCGACGACGCCCGCGTGTCCGCAGCGCTTGATGCAATCGGCAAGGCGCTCGCTTCCGGCACGGCCAAAGGACGCCTGGCGCCCGAAGCGGCGGCGACCGCGTTCGCGCGCATCGTGCCCTGCGGCAATCTGAGCGCGGCGGCCGAAGCGGAGCTGGTGATCGAAGCGGCGACGGAGAACATGGCGGTGAAGAAGAAGATTTTCGGCGTGCTGGACGGCATCTGCGGGGACCGGACGATTCTGGCAAGCAACACGTCCTCGCTCTCCTTGACGGAGCTGGCCGCGGCGACGACCCGGCCGGAGCGGGTCATCGGCATGCATTTCATGAACCCTGTTCCGGTCATGAAGCTGGTGGAAATCATCCGGGGGCTGCGAACGAGCGACGAGACGTACGACGAAGTGGCGGAGCTCGCGGGGCGGATGGGGAAGACGGCGCTGGAGGTGCGGGATTTTCCGGGCTTCGTGAGCAACCGGATCTTGATGCCGATGATCAATGAGGCGGTTTATGCGGTGTACGAGGGCGTGGCGACGGCGGAAACGGTCGACGGCATCATGGAGCTCGGCATGAATCACCCCATGGGGCCGCTCGCGCTGGCGGATCTGATCGGGCTCGATACCTGCCTTGCCATTATGGAGACGCTGCACGAAGGTTTCGGCGATTCCAAATACCGGCCTTGTCCCCTGCTTCGCAGCTATGTGCATGCAGGCTGGCTCGGACGCAAGAGCGGCCGGGGATTCTACGTCTACGGAGACGGGGAAGGGAGCTGATCTCCCGGTGAAGTTTCGGTTTACGGAGGAGCAGGAGGCGCTGCGGGAGCGGGTGCGTGGTTTTGCCGAGACCGAAGTGGCGCAGGCGGTGAAGGCAATGGAGGAAACGGATGCTTTTCCAAGGGAGCTCGTCGCGAAAATGGGACGTCAGGGCTTGCTCGGCCTGCCGATATCGACCGCATGGGGCGGAAGCGGCTGCGATATGGTTTCCTACATGCTGGCGATCGAGGAAATCTCGCGGGTCAGCGCGGCGGCCGGCGTCATCCTGGCCGTGCATACGTCGGTCGGGACGCTGCCCATCGTCTATCACGGCACGGAGGAACAGCGAAACCGCTGCCTGCCGCTGCTGGCCTCCGGATCCTGGCTTGGCGCCTTTGCGCTGACGGAACCGCATGCCGGCTCCGACGCATCGACCATCCGGACAGCCGCCGTGCGAAGAGGCGACGATTACTTCCTGACAGGGACGAAGGTGTTTATCACGAATGCCGGAGAAGCCGCCCAGTACGTGTTGTTTGCCGTTGTGCAGGAGGAGGCGTCGTCGTTGGAAACGGGTGAAGAGCAGGACGGCGGCAGCGGCGCGGAAAAGGCGGAGCTGCGCAAGGCGGACGTCGATGCCGGAGCGAAACGGACTGGGGGATCGGGCGGATCGCCGGCGCGGGCGCAGGCTCGGAGCGGCGGCATTACGGCTTTCTTGGTCGCTGCCGATACGCCGGGCTTCGCCGTTGGCCGCAAGGAGACGAAAATGGGGCTGCGAGGCTCGAACACCTGCGAGCTGATATTGGAGGAAGCGCGGGTGCCGGCATCGCAGCGGCTCGGGGGGGAAGGCCAGGGCTTCCGTATCGCGAAGTCGGCCTTGAACGGCGGCCGCATCGGCATCGGCGCGCAGGCGCTTGGCATCGCGCGGGCGGCGCTGGCGCTGGCGGAGCGCGAGCTGCCGCTGGTGCCGCGGCGCCAGCGTGCGAGAGCCGCGGCGGAGCTGCTGGATCTGGCCGCGGGGACGGAGGCGGCGGCGCTGCTCGTCTATCGCGCGGCGGAGCTGCTGCAGCGGGGGCGTTCTTGCACGAAGGAGGCGTCCATGGCGAAAATGTTCGCCAGCGACACCGCCGTTCGCGTCGCCACGCGGGCCTTGCAGTGGTGCGGACCGGAAGCGCTGACGGAGGAGCATCCGGGGGAACGGCTGTTCCGCGACGCGAAGGTGACGCAGATCTACGAGGGGACGAACGAGATCCACCGGATCGTTATTTCGGGGGAGCTGCTGAAAGGGTAGCGGTGTTTGGAAGCGGGAAGGAGGGGCGCGATGAACGACGGCAGTGGAGACGGGAATGGTGACGGGACGTACTTGAACGGCAGCGCCGATGATAGCCGCGGCATTGGCAGCGGAGGGAGTATCGGAGCTGACAGCGGTATCGAAGCCGACAACGGTATCGGAAAGGCAGGAGCTGGCGGCGGCAGCTCCGTCCGCAGCGCAAGCAGCGCTTCGCCCGGCAGGCGATTCAGGGAAGCGCTGCTGCAGGAGCAACCTCTGCAGATCGCGGGGGCGATCAACGCGTACGCCGCAATGCTGGCGCAAGCGACAGGCTTCCGCGCGCTGTACCTGTCCGGCGCCGGGGTGGCGAATGCTTCCTTCGGCCTGCCGGACCTCGGCATTACAACCTTGAACGACGTGACGGAGGATGTGCGCCGCATCACTGGCGCGGTCGGCCTGCCGCTCCTGGTCGACGCCGATACGGGCTTCGGGTCCGCGTTCAACATTGCCCGCACGGTGCGGGAGATGATCCGCGCGGGAGCCGCGGGCATCCACATCGAGGACCAGGCGGCCGCGAAGCGATGCGGTCATCGGCCGAACAAGGCCATCGTATCGCAGAGCGAGATGGCCGACCGGATCGCGAGCGCGGCGGATGCGAAGCACGACGCGGATTTCGTGCTGATGGCCCGGACGGACGCGCTGGCGTCGGAAGGAATGGAAGGCGCGGTCACGCGCGCGCTCGCTTACGTGGAAGCGGGAGCGGACATGATTTTTCTGGAGGCGGCGACCGATCTCGAGGCATATCGGGCTTTTACGTCGCAGGTGAAGGTGCCGGTGCTTGCGAACGTCACGGAGTTTGGCCGCACGCCGCTGCTGACCGCGGAAGAACTGGGCTCGGCCGGGGTCGCCATGGCGCTGTACCCGCTGTCGGCGTTCCGGGCGATGAACGCGGCGGCGCTGCGGGTGTACCGGACGATTCGCGAGAAAGGGACGCAGGCGGACGCCGTCGGCCAGATGCAGACGAGGGAAGAATTGTACGGGTATCTGGACTATTACGCCTACGAACGCAAGCTGGATGCGCTGTTCGACCTGGGGAGGAAACCGGAGGAGGGATGAAGGATGGCGGTGAAGAAGCCCGGCGGGCTGGCAGGCGTGGAAGCAGGCGTAACGGCGATCAGCACAGTGGGAAAAGACGGACGCGGGCTGACCTATCGCGGTTACGGGATCGAAGATTTGGCGGAGCATGGCAGCTTCGAGGAGACGGCGTATCTGCTTATACGCGGCAAGCTGCCGAACGTTGACGAACTGACGGATTACCGGCGCAAGCTCGATGCCGCAAGCCGGCTGCCGGAGACGCTGAAGCGAATTCTGGAGCTGCTTCCGGCGGACGCGCATCCGATGGAGGTGCTGCAGGCCGGCTGCGTCGCGCTCGGCACGCTGGAGCCGGAATCGCCGCAGCGGCAGGCGGCCGATCTCGCGGATCGGCTCATTGCGTTGACAGGGCCGATGCTGCTGCATTGGTATTATTTTCACCGAGGCGAACGCGTGAGCGAGACGCTCGCGGTCAAGTCCGCGGACGCGCGGCAGGCGGTGTTCAAAGCCGATACGGCCGACGGTTTGACTGAAGCAGAAGCGCTGGGCGGCGACGAAGACGCGCCAGCGGCGAGCTCCGCGGCTAGCGCTCAGCAACCCGCGCTGGCCACCGGTCCCGCGGCCAGCGCCCAGCAACCCGCGGCCGACGAGGATTACACCGTCGCCGGCCATTTCCTCTACCTGCTGCACGGCAAGCACGCGGCGATCCGCGCCCGGCGCGTGTTCGACATTTCGCTCACGCTGTACGCGGAGCACGAGTTCAATGCCTCGACCTTCGCGGCCCGCGTAACGGCGTCGACGCTGTCGAACTTCTACTCTTGCATCGTTACGGGCATCGGCACGCTGCGCGGCAATTTGCACGGCGGCGCCAACGAAGCCGTCATGGAGCTGATCGAACGCTTCACGACGCCGGAAGAAGCGGAAGAAGCCACCCGCGCCAGACTCGCGGAGAAGCAGCTCATCATGGGCTTCGGCCATCGGGTGTACAGCGTTTCCGATCCGCGCTCCGACATTATTAAGAAATGGTCCGAGACGCTTTCCTTCTGGTCGGAGGACGGCCATCTCTACCCGGTTTCCGAAGCCGTCGAGCGCGTGATGCGGGAGGAGAAGGGGCTCTTCCCGAATCTCGATTTCTACAGCGCGACCGCTTATCATTTCATGGGCATTCCGACCGCGATGTTCACGCCGATCTTCGTTATCGCGCGGCTGGCGGGGTGGACGGCGCACATCATGGAACAGCGAAGGAACAACCGGATCATCCGGCCGACGGCCGCCTACGATGGACCTGATAATCTGCCGTGGCTGGAGCTGCATGCGCGGCGCTAGAACGAAAGCGAGGTGATGAGGCATGTCGCAAGTCCAAGAACCGAACGTAAGGCCGGAGCCTGATCAATTGCTCATCGACATTGCCGATTACGCGGCGAACTTCCGTATCCGCAGCGAGACGGCATACGAGACGGCGCGCTACTGTCTGATGGATACGCTCGGATGCGGTATTCTGGCTTTGAAATACCCGGCCTGCACGAAGCTGCTCGGTCCCGTCGTACCCGGCGCGGATCTGCCCGGCGGCGTCCGGATTCCAGGCACGTCGTATGAGCTCGACCCCGTAACGGCGGCCTTCAACATCGGGTGCATGATTCGCTGGCTGGATTTCAACGACACGTGGCTGGCGGCGGAGTGGGGACATCCGTCCGACAATCTCGGGGCGATTCTGTCCGCCGCCGACTATGTCAGCAGACGCAACGACGCGGCTGGCAAACCGCCGCTCACCATGCGCGACGTGTTGACGGCCATGATCAAAGCGCATGAGATCCAAGGCGTGCTGGCGCTGGGCAACAGCTTCAACCGCGTCGGGCTGGACCATGTCATTCTCGTCAAAGTCGCCTCGGCCGCCGTCGCCACCGGCTTGCTCGGCGGCACGAAGGACGACATCGTCAGCGCGCTCTCGCACGCTTGGCTCGATGGCCATCCGCTGCGCGTGTACCGCCACGCGCCGAATACGGGCTCGCGCAAATCCTGGGCGGCCGGCGATGCCGCGGGCCGCGCCCTGCAGCTGGCGTTCCTGACGCTGCGCGGCGAGATGGGCTATCCGTCCGCGGTCACGGCCAAGGGCTGGGGCTTCAGCGACGCGCTGTTCCAAGGCCGCCCCATTACGCAGGAGCGTCCGTTCGGCTCCTATGTCATGGAGAACGTCCTGTTCAAGATCGCGTATCCCGCCGAGTTCCATGCCCAAACCGCGGTGGAAAGCGCCATTCGGCTCCATCCGCTGGTCGCCAGCCGGCTGGATGACGTCGCGCGGATCGTCATCGCGACGCACGAGTCCGCCATTCGGATCATCGACAAGACTGGACCGCTGCACAATCCCGCCGACCGCGATCACTGTCTCCAATACATGACGGCCGTCGGCTTGCTGCATGGCCGCCTGACGGCGGATCATTACGAAGACGAAGCGGCGGCGGACCCCCGTATCGACAAGCTGCGCGGACTGATGAAGGTGACGGAGAACGCCCAGTTCTCCCGCGACTATCTCGATCCCGAGAAGCGTTCGATCGCGAACGCGGTGCAGATCTTCTTCCGCGACGGCGGCATGACGGAACAGGAGGTCACGGAGTATCCGGTCGGCCACAAACGCAGGCGAGCCGAAGGCATCCCGCTGCTGCAGCGGAAATTCGAGGCCAATCTGGCGACGCATTATAGCGACGAGCGGGTCCGGCGCCTCGTCGAGCTGTGCGGCAATCCGCAGGAGCTGGAAAGCATGGCGGTTCACCGGTTCATGGATTTGCTGGCGAATTAGCGGTCCGGACGCGATGATTTCAGGAGACGCGACGGTCATGCAAAGGCACGAAGGCGGAGGCGGCGCTCGCATGCTCCGCCTTTTTTTAATTCGTCCGTTGAAGGAAAACGGAGCCTGACATCGAAAGTTTTGTACGAACATTTCAGAAAAGTTTGCAGCCGAGGGGCTTAATCCTCGGCTCGGACCTTTTGCAATTGGAGGAGATCGAGATGAATAGCGATAATCGGATTCGAATTGGACTCATCGGAGCCAGCTGGTTCACGGATTTGTGGTTTTTGCCCGTACTGACGCGGCATCCCGGCGTCGAGGTGGCGGCGATTTGCAGCAAGAACGGAGCGAACGCCCAGGCGCTTGCGGACAAATACGGCATTGCCGGCGTATATCGTTCGGCCGAAGCGATGATGGACGAGGCCGGACTTGACGGCGTCTGCATCGTAACGCCGAACGATCTGCATTATCCGCTGACCATGGCCGCCATTGAACGGGGGCTGCACGTGCTGTGCGAGAAACCGCTCGGCATGGACGGCGGGCAGACGACAGCGATGAGGAACGCGGCGGAACAGGCCGGCATTATTCACGGGGTCAACTTCTCGATCCGGCAGCATCCTGCGGTGCAATACATGCGTCAAGCCGTAGCGGACGGCCGGATCGGCCAACTGCTCGAAGGACGCTTCGAATATTCCGGGGACTACGGATTATCGGGACCGCCGGGATGGCGCGGTTCCGTCCAAGCGGGCGGTTCCGGAGGCGTGCTGCAGGATCTCGGTTCGCATATCATCGATCTGTCGCAATATATTTTGAACGATGCCATCAGAGCCGTTCAAGGCTCTGCACGGTGTTTGGAATCCGGACGGAGCGTGGATTTCGCCGAACGTTCAAATCCGGATCAGGCGGCCGATTCCATAGCGTTCCTGGCCGATTTCGCATCCGGCGGCCATGTTGCTTATCAGACAAGCTGGGTCAAGCCGCAGGGCAATAATTTGCAAACGCTGGCGATCGAAATTCAAGGCGCGGAGGGCAGTTTGAAGCTTATTAGCTGCGGCTATGGCGGACAGCTGCAGTTCGGCGGTCCGGGGCGCGATTGGGAGACGATCGAGCTGCCCGGCCTGCTGCCGATCGACTATGCCGAGACGCCTTCGGAGGATCGCTTCCGGACGTACCGGAATTCGCCCGACAATGAAGCCTGGCGGTGGGCGGACGCGATTTTGCGGGCCCGCGGCGATCAATCGCCGAAGGTCGAATTGCCCGATTTCATCGCGGGGGATCGCGTTCAACAGGTCATCGATGCCATTATGGCGTCATCCGAAACGGGCAGGAAAGTGAAGGTTCAGTAAGAGGGAAGCGGAGCTGGGACCGGAAGAAGCGAATCGAAAATTCGGACGGGAGATGAGGCCAAGATGGAACCGATCGTGCAAATTTCGCTGGACTTGACGACGATAGAGGAAGCGCTCGAGATGGCGGAGGTCGCCGTGGACGCAGGGGTAGACTGGATCGAAGCGGGTACGCCGCTGCTGCTCGGGGAAGGTCTTCATGCGGTTGTCGCTTTGCGCAAGGCTTTCCCGAACCATCCGATCGTCGCGGATTTGAAAACGATGGACGGCGGCTACCTGGAGGCGGAAATGATGGCCAAGGCCGGCGCAACGCATGTCGTGGTGATGGGCGTCGCCCATCCGGCAACGATTCGCGCCGTCGTGCGCGCGGCGCGCGATTACGGGATCAAGGTCATGGGCGATATCATGGCTGCTCCGGATCCGGTCGCATGCGCGCAATTTCTGGAGCAGAGCGGCGTGGATTACATCCTTGTGCACACCTCGTTCGACGAACGGGGAGAAGATCCTGCCCGCAGTCCGTACGACCACTTGAAAGCGGTTGTGAGCGCGGTGTCGATCCCGGTTCAGGCAGTCGGCGGTCTATCGATCGAGCAGGCGGCCGAGATGCCGAAGCTTGGCGCGCCGCTGGTCGTCGTAGGCGCCCCGCTCGTCATCGACCGCAAGGAATTCCGCCCCAGCACGGATCGCGGCGAGCTCAAGGCGGTGCTGGAAAATCTGGTCGCGAGGGTGAAAAACAGTGTCCAAGCCTGAGCTGCGCGATGCGAGAGTCGCCGTCTTCCCGAAAGGGTACATGGATGAATTGACGAACGGCACGATGACGATCTTCGAGTGGATCGAGCTGGCTGGCACGCTCGGGGTGGACGGCATCGAGCTGTATCCGACTTTTCTGAAGCAGCAGGACGAAGCGTATTTGAACCGCGTGAAAGCAGCCGCCGACAAGCATCGCCTGGCCATCCCGATGATGTGTTCTTCGCCGGATTTCGTCCAACCGGACGAGATGGCGCGGGAGAGCGAAATCGAGCGGATGAAAGCGATGATCGACGTGATGGCGCTGCTCGGACCGGAGGAGTTCCGAAGCGTTCGCGTGCTGTCCGGCCAGAATCGTCCCGGCATATCCCGTGAAGAGGGCATTGCTTGGACGGTGGCATGTATCCGGCGCCTGCTGCCATACGCCGAAGCGAAGAGGGTTCACTTGGTGATGGAAAATCACTATAAGGACGGCTATTGGGTGTATCCGGAATTCGCGCAGTCCTCGGCGATCTTCCTGGCTATCGTATCGGAGATCGATTCCCCTTGGTTCGGCGTCAATTTCGACCCGTCGAACGCGCTGCTGGCGGGCGAGGATCCGCTGGTCGTGATGGAGCAAGTGAAGGAGCGCATCGTGACGATGCACGCTAGCGACCGGTATTTGAAGCCGGGCTATACGCTTGAAGACTTGCGGGCGTATTCGCTGCAAGGCTATTCGGAAGCGCTCGCGCACGGCGTGATCGGCAAGGGGCTGAACGATTATGACGCGATTTTCTCGCATCTGCGCGATATCGGCTTCCATAGATGGATCTCGATCGAAGACGGCGTTAACGGGCTGGACGAAATGCGGCAATCCGCCGTATTCCTGAAAGCCAAACTAGCGGAATGGGGAGCGAAGCGATGAATCGAACGGGAACACGGCTTGCGGGCAAAACGATCGTCATCACGGGAGGCGCCCGCGGCATCGGAAAAGGCATCGCGCTGAAATGCGCGTTACAGGGCGCTAACGTCGTGCTGGCCGGACCGAATGAGCAAGAAGGGGAGGCTGCCGTACGCGATATCGAGCAGCAGACGGGATCGGAGGCGCTCTATGTCCGGACCGACGTCACTAAAGTGGACGATTGCCGGGCATTGATGGCCGCGGCAGCAGAACGCTTCGGACGCATCGACGGGCTGGTGAACAATGCGGGCATCTTCCCGCGCGGGGATTTGCTGAACACCCCGGAAGAGCTGTTCGATTCCGTCTTCGACGTGAACGTGAAGGGCGCCTTCTATTGTTCGCAGTACGCGGTCGCCGCGATGATCGAGACGGGAGGCGGATCGATCGTTCAGATCGGCTCGACCAATGCGTACGTGGGCCAGCCGGACCTCGCGGCGTATTCCATTTCCAAAGGCGCGTCGCTTACGCTGAGCAAGCATATCGCGGCGCACTTCGGGGGCCAGCGGATCCGGTCGAACTGGATAACGGTCGGCTGGGTCGCCTCGGACGGCGAAGTCGAGCTGCACCGGAAGATGGGCATCGGCAAAGATGAGCTTGCCGCGATGGGCGCGTCGATCGTGCCGAGCGGCAGGCTGCAGACGGAAGAAGACATCGCGTTCGGCGCCGTCTACTTGCTCAGCGACGAGTCCTCTCAAGTAACGGGGACGGAACTCGCGATTACGGGCGGGCATCGGTTGTGGTGATAAGAAGATAGCCAGCAGCAATGAACAGGCAGCAACCAAAAAGGCAGCGCCGGAGTCGATCGGACTCCCGCGCTGCCTTTTTATGACACAGATTTCCCCGTCCCGTCTATGCTATGATGCTAGCAGATAGAGTCGCGAACAAGAGGAGGCTGGCATTGGCATGGGGCATTCCATCTTCAACCCCGACCGGCCCGGCAACGCCGATCGGGATTTGCAGCTGCTGTACTGGGGCAACGAACGCTGCGCGCCCGGGCATTCCGTCGGACCGGGCATCCGGGAATGCTGGAAGGTTCATTTTATCCATGACGGGTTCGGGAAATTAACGGTAGGCGACCGGTCATTCCGGCTGTCGGCGGGCGAGGCGTTCATCATTTATCCGCATGTCGTGATGCATTACGAAGCGGACGGCGAGGTGCCGTGGACGTATTCGTGGATCGCGTTTCAAGGCGCGCAGGTGCGCGATATTCTGGCAGGGACGAGCTTGGCGGCGGACAATCCGGTGTTTCCGATGGATCTGAGGACGATGCCGGGGTTCTGCGATTCGCTGACCGAAGCGCTGTCCCATGGCGGGGCTGCGGACTTGCGGCTCACGGCGCTGCTGTACGAGTTCATGTTCGCCTTGACGGAAGCGGCCCCGGCGTCGGCGGCCGCGCTCCCTTCCCGCAAGCAGGACGGCTACGTGCACCGCAGCATGACGTTCATCCATACCCACTTCTGCGAAAATATTTCCGTCGGCCAGCTCGCTTCGCATATCGGCTTGGATCGGAAATACTTTTCCGTCCTGTTCAAGGAAGCGCTGGGGATGCCGCCGCAGCAGTATCTGCTGCATTACCGGATGGACAAGGCGTGCGACCTGCTCGGAAGCGGGGCGTATACCGTCGGCGAGGTGGCTCGTTCCGTCGGCTACCAGGACGCGCTGCTGTTCTCGAAAATGTTCAAGAAAGTGAAGGGCGTCTCGCCGAAACAATTCATGCCGAACGATCTGAAACAGACTTTATAACATAATTATCAGCCTTGCTAACATTGGCTCGTCCTCATTCGTCCATTAATATAGGTGTTGTTATTCAGTTGTGGATCAATAAGGAGGATGCAGGAATGACTTACAAGGCTGAACAAGATCGATATGACAAAATGACATATAACCGCTCGGGACGGAGCGGACTGCGGCTGCCGGCGATTTCGCTCGGGCTGTGGCATAACTTCGGCGGCATCAACGTGCTGGAGAACCAGCGCGCGATGGCGAGAAGGGCGTTCGATCTGGGCATTACCCATTTCGATCTCGCGAACAACTACGGGCCGCCGCCTGGATCGGCCGAAGAAAATTTCGGCACGCTGCTGAAGCAGGATCTCGCGCCTTACCGGGACGAGCTGATCATCTCGACGAAAGCGGGCTATTACATGTGGCCGGGGCCGTACGGCGAATGGGGCTCCAAGAAGAACCTCGTCGCGAGCCTTAACCAGAGCTTGAAGCGGATGGGCCTCGATTACGTCGATATTTTCTACCATCACCGTCCGGATCCGAACACGCCGCTGGAAGAAACGATGAGCGCGCTGGATCTCATCGTCCGCCAGGGCAAAGCGCTTTACGTGGGCCTCTCCAACTACTCGGCGGAACAGACCCGCGAAGCTTCGCGGATTCTGAAATCGCTCGGTACGCCTTGCTTGATCCACCAGCCGAAATACAACATGATCGACCGCTGGGTGGAGAACGGCCTGCTCGACGTGCTGGACGAAGAGGGCATCGGCTCCATCGCCTTCTCGCCGCTGCATGCGGGCATTCTGACGGACCGTTACCTGAACGGCATCGCGGCGGATTCCCGCGCGGCAGGGCCTTCCGTCTTCCTGAACGAGAATGCCATCACGGAGGACGTCATCGCCAAAGTCCGCCAGCTGGACGAGCTGGCGGACTCCCGCGGCCAGAAGCTGTCGCAGATGGCGCTCGCTTGGGTGCTCCGCGGCGGCCGCGTGACGTCCGCCCTCATCGGCGCGAGCAAGGTCAGCCAGATCGAGGACGCCGTCGGCGCGCTGGCCGTGCCTGATTTCACGGGCGAAGAGCTGGCTTTGATCGATGCGATTATTAAGGGGTAATGATGTGGGAAAACGCAGGGCATCTTCGGATGCGCTGCGTTTTCTCAGTTTGCGAAGGCATAGGCTGCGCCGGTAATTCAGGTGGGGGCTTAGCTCTCGTGCCGCGCCGCGACGAGCTGCGACGAGCTTTGCGATGCTGAGCCGAGATGTGCGGTGCTGCGCCGAGCTGAGCGCCGCGTCGAGCCGAGCGCCGCGGTACGGCAGAGCTGAGCCGCGTCGTGCGGAGCCGAGATGCACCGCACCGAGCAGAGCAGACCTGCGACGAACTGTGCGGTGCTGCGCCGAGCGTCAAGTCGAGCCGAGTAGTGCGGAGCTGAGCCGAGCTGATCTGCGTCGTGCGGAGCCGAGATGCACCGCACCGAGCAGAGGAGAGCTGCGACGAACTGTGCGGTGCTGCGCCGAGCGTCAAGTCGAGCCGAGTAGTGCGGAGCTGAGCCGAGCTGATCTGCGTCGTGCGGAGCCGAGATGCACCGCACCGAGCAGAGGAGAGCTGCGACGAACTGTGCGGTGCTGCGCCGAGCGTCAAGTCGAGCCGAGTAGTGCGGTGCTGCGCCGAGCTGATCTGCGTCGCACAAAGCTGAGCTGTGCCGCGCTGTGCGCTACTGCGTCGAGCCGCACCAAGCCGAGCTGAGTCGCGTCATGCCGAGCGAGCTGTGCTGTGCGAAGACGAGCTGAGCCGAGCCGAGCCGCACCGCACCGCTCTGAGCTATGCTGAACCGCGCCGCACCGTGCGGTGCCGCGCCGAGCTGCCGAGATTTAACGAATCGTAGGATGCTTATTCGGTCCGAATAGGCCGTTTCGATTTTCTAACGAATCGTACAAGCGCTATTGCTTGCAGAAGCCCGCAATTTCGCCCCTTTTCACGTGTTTACTGAGATATAACGCCGCCACGATTCGTTAGAGAGAATCTCCCTTCATTTTCGAGCAAATAAGCGCGCTACGGTTCGTTAGCACCAATCGACGTATCTTCCTGATCACCAATTTGCGTGTCATATTGCGATGCATAACCATTTTCCGGCATTGCAGCGAAACCGATCATCAAGTACTGATTTTGAAGCTGCGCCTATCCACCTGTATTTGTTTTCCTCCGGAATATCAACGATTAATCCTTTCGAACTATCGCCATGATGAACGTTATCTAATTTCCCGGTTGCATCTATGATCCCGCTCGTCGTATTGTCGATTCGATCCACGCTGAAATACGCGAATGCTCCGTTAAATTGCGGCCGTTCTCCGATTTCCTTCGCTATTTTTTTAGAGATAAAGGGAAGGCCTTTATAATGATCATTTTCTGCAGATAAATTGGCCCCCCAAATCATGATTGCTTTGCCATCTTGGATCTTATAATAGAAAATGACATCTCCTTCCGACACTAAAAATCGATCAGCTTTCCCTACCGGAAAATAAAAGATTTGCGTCATGAGGGAACCGCCATATTCAAGGGCGTCTATATCTAAATCGACTCTTGGAAGTTTAAGCGCCTTCGTCCGGTCCGTTGTTAATTCTTGGTTTGCCGTTTGGGTAACCGTGCCGATCGTAATGGTATTCGCAGCTGCGGACCAACTGACTTGCACGCCGACGGACTCCCCGATAAACCGCAAAGGCACCATGACACGACCCTGTTTAATAAGGGAGGGAACAGTTAATTGAATCTTTTCCGTGCCCTTCCAGCCAAACTCCTCATTTACTCGCAAGGTAATCTTATCGGTCCCGTAAAGGATGGTAGCAATCTTCTGCTTATTGTCCCATTGGGTAGTTAAACGAGAAAGTCCGAGCTTTCCAATTACATTTAGCGGAACTAGTGTCGTCCCGTTTACGACGTAAGGCGCAACATCCGCTGTGATAGGCCCGTTCAATCCTACAATCTTAATCGTCGATGGGGCTGCTTCGACCGGCGAGTGAACGGCCAAAGAGGAGCTTAATAGGGCGGACAATGCTAGTAGTGATCTTTTTATTTTCATGATAATCTCACCATCCTGCATCGAGTAATACAAGTATACTTATAGAGACTGAGTCTCAGTGGAAAATGTTACATGTCGGTATGCGAGGAAACTCTTTTTTTTAAAAATCGGGGAGGCAGGCCGTTGAAAACTAAAATTGAAGCTATAATTTTCGATCTAGGCGGAACGTTAATCGATTACGAAGGTTTTCCTCACTATTGGGGTGATTATTATCATCAAGCGTTCAAATATGTATCCGATCAATTAACTTTAAACGTGTCGGAGGAACAAATTAACGCAGCGACAGAAACATTGAAGAAATACAATCCGCGACTGTATCCAAGAGAGATGGAGTATACGCCTGCAGCTATATTTTCTGATGTTTTTGATGGATGGAACCTAGCCGAAAATAGGTTTGATACGGCAATCGCGGTTTTTTTTGCGTTCTTCCAACAGAACGTGATGGTCTATCCGGAAACCGTACCAGTTATAAATGAGCTTAAGGCGAATGGTTACAAAATCGGGATTTTGACGGATGTACCCACTGGTATGCCAACAGAGATCATTATTCAGGATATACGCACATTCAAGGATAAAATCGATTATTTCTTATCCTCCATTGACTGCGGTTTCCGTAAACCCAATAAAAGAGGCATTGAGATCATCGCAGAGCATTTCGGGGTTCAGGTTCAACATATCGCTTTCGTCGGAAACGAGGAAAAGACATTGAAGCAGCGAAAAACGCTGGAGCCCTATCGATCCTTATCAATAGAGAAGCAATGAATAAGGACTATGGCGAAGATATTCAACTTTCGAATCTGACGGAAATTACAGCCATCCTGAACGAAGCTTCCGGTATTTGAATCAACGTTACAATCCGTGCAACTTCCGGCCCCGACTTCGCGTCCCCTAGAAGACACTTGGAAAATAGTGTCCGATCTTGGGGATTTTGTGTTTTAATGAAGTATTCAGAGGGCCAAGCCCCCGAATGAAGCATCTGCAGCAGAGAATGAGCTCCCACGTCAGTCCGGTTCATCACTCTAGGGAATCCCATTCATCCCTTGCCTAGGAGGTTTTATTTTGGCGCATGACCGCAAAAGATTTCACTTCGACAATCTGTACTTCTTGGACCCGAAGCAATACGAGCTGTTCACCCTGTACCAGATCGGCGATCTGAGCTGCGATTCCGGGTATGTGCTGCAAGAACATACGCAGCTCTGCTACGAGATCACCTACGTCATGTCGGGGAGAGGTTGGTTCTCGACCAACGGCGTGCGCAGCGAGGTGGAAGCGGGGGACTTGTACATCAACATCCCCGGCGAGGTGCATACGGGAGGCGCCGACGACAAGGAACCGTTCCGGTATTTCTACGTGGGCTTCCTCTTCAACCTGCAGCCGGACGACGAGTACCGCGAGAACTATGAGACCCCGTTCATCCACATTCAGAAAATGATGGACAAGCGGGAGAATCCGCTGACGAAGGACCGCTTGGACATGCAGCACACGTTTCTAAGCGCGCTGAAGGAATTCCGCAACATGTCGCACTATTCGCAGATGATGACGCAAATGTATTTGAACCAGCTGATCGTGCTCATGTACCGCAACTTCTTCGACGATTGGGACAGCACGTACCACTACGATCAGAGCAGCGGCAGCGGCGGGGCGAAAGAAATCGTCTACAACGCGATCAGCTACATCGACAACAACATGCTGACGATGCAGGACTTGGCGGAGGTATCCCGCGTGCTCGGGTACAGCTATTCGTATCTGTCGCATCTGTTCACCGAAGAGACGGGCATCAGCCTGCGCAACTTCTACTCGCAGAAACGGCTGCAGAAGATGCTCGAGCTGATGAAATCCAAGACGCTCAGCATTACGGAAATCGCCGCGACCATGCAGTATCAGTCCATCCATTCGTTCAGCCGCGCCTTCAAGAAGGCCGTCGGCTTGTCGCCGACCGAGTACATTCGGTTGAATTGCAAGGAGTGAACACTCCCTTTTGCACGCCAATGACCTAAACAATGGTACAACAATACAGCATGAACGGTTAAATACAGCCTATCCCGATTCGGGTAAGATTTCCTTAGAAACGCACTCTTGAAGAGGAAGAGGGGACGATATGGGGAATGTGAGACGGTTAGCTTCGATCGCGGTAGTCGGGAGCATGGCGGTGGCGATGTTGTCCGCATGCGGCAATTCGAACGACGGGAAGACGAATGCGAATACGCCGAACACGAACACGGGGGATACGAACGCGAGCGGCACAAATGCAACGGGCACGAATACGACCGGTACGAATACGGGGGGCACGACTGCGGAAACGCCCAAGAAAGACGTCACCTTGAATTTCTGGACCATCTCGCTCAGCCCGAACTTCGACGATTACGTCAACGCCCGCATTAAGAAATATCAGGACGAGCATCCCGGCATTACGGTGAAATGGACCGACCTTCCTTACGGCTCCATGGAGAACAAACTGCTCACGTCCATCGCCGGCGGCAATTCGCCGGACGTCGTCAACCTCAACACCGGCATGACGCTGACGCTGGCGGCGAAGAACGCCCTTGTCGATTTGAACAAGGAAGCAACGGAAGAACAACGCTCGATCTATTTCCCCGACCTCTACAACTCTACCAAACTAGGCGAAAGCGCCTATGCCTTCCCATGGTACTTCGGCTTATCCGTCTTCATGTACAACAAGAAGATCTACGAAGAAGCGGGTCTCGACCCGAACAAACCGCCTGTCACGCTCGATGAACTGAAGCAGCAAGCCATTCAAATCAAAGCGAAAACCGGCAAATACGGCTTCACGCTCGTGTCCAACCCGCCAGCCGATTTGTATTTCTCCGGCGTGCCGATGATCAGCGACGATAAGAAGAAGATTATTCTCAACACGCCAGAGGCGCTCGCGTGGGCAAAATGGAACAAGGCGTTGTACGACGAGGGCGTTATTCCGAAGGACAGCGTCGGCGCCGATGCCAACTACGCGACCGACAAGTACCAAGGCGGCCAGATCGCCACGCTGACAACGGGCGCGAACTTCCTGAACCGCGTCAAGACGAATGCGAAGGACGTGTACGACAACACGCTCGTCGCCAAAATGCCGGCCAAGAAGGAAGGCGGCAACTACCAGGCCAGCCTGATGGACGTCGTCGTGCCGACGATGAGCAAGAACCACAAAGAAGCGATCGACTTCGCCAACTACATCACGAACGACGAATCTCAGCTTGAATTTTGCAAGGTAGTCAATATTCTGCCTTCCACGAAGAAAGCGGCGGCCGATCCGTTCTTCACGCAGGGCGGCGACGATCCGGAATCCAAGGCCAAAATCATCGCGGCGTCGATGGTCGGTCAGGCGAAGGACTTCACGCTGGGCATCAAGGACGAATCGAAGGTGCTGGATCCGCTCTGGAAAGGCTGGACGAAGATGATGCTCGGCCAGCAGTCGCCGGAGGACATGCTGAAGACGGCCGAAGCGGAGATGCAGAAGCAATTGGATGCCATCAATGCGGAAGGCTAGATGATCATGCGGGGAGTGAACGTCTCTCTCCCCGCTATATAGGGGGAAGGGGGATTTCGCATTGGCTGCCAAATTGTCCAAACAGCAGAAGAGCCGGGCCGGCTTCGCCTATCTGATGATCGCTCCCGGCGTCCTGCTGCTGATCGTGTTCACCTTTTATCCGATCGTATACGGCCTTCCCCTCGCGTTCACCAATTATTCCGCCCTCGATACGACGAAATGGATCGGGCTGAAGAACTTCCATCGCGCGTTCAGCGACCCGGATTTCTACGTTTCGCTCAAGAACTCGCTGATCTACGTCGTCGTCGTGCCGATCATTCAGATCATCGCGATTCTGATGGCGGTGCTGGTCAACACGAAGCTGCGATTCGTCGGTTTCTTCCGGGTGGCCTACTTCATTCCGGTCGTTACGTCCATGGTCGCGGCGGCGATCGCGTGGAAGTGGATGTACGAGGAGACGGGGATCCTCAACTACATCCTGCGAACCCTCGGTCTCACGCATCACGATATTGCCTTCATGGTGGAGCCGAAGTATGCGCTGGCGGGCGTCATGCTCGTTACGATTTGGAAAGGGCTCGGCTATTACATGATGATCTACCTGGCCGGCCTTCAGTCCATTCCGAGCGAGCTGCAGGAAGCGGCCAGAATCGACGGCGCCAATCGCATGCAGGTCATACGCTTGATCACGATCCCGCTGCTGATGCCCTTCGTGCTGCTATGCTCGCTGCTATCCGTTATGGGCGCGATTCGGGTGTTCGACGAGATTTTCGTCATGCACGGTCCTAAGGGAGATCCGATCAACTCTACCTTGGTCACGAGCGTGTACACGTACAAAGTCGCGTTCCAAGACTTCGACTTCGGCTATGCGGCTGCGATCGGGCTTGTCGTCGCGCTGATCATTCTGGTGTTTTCCTTGTTCATGTTCCGTTACACCCGCAAGGGAGGGCTGACCTACTATGAGTAATGCGACCCCGAACCGCGGCATCGAGAGGGCGGAGAGAACGTCGGCAGCCGACGAGGCTGGACAATCCAGACAGACCAGACAATCCAGACAATCCAGACAATCCAGATCGTCAAGGCCGGTGTCGCTGCGAAAAATCATATCGGCGATCATCGTCTACGCGCTGCTGGTGTTTACGGCGCTGCTGTGTCTCGGCCCCTTCCTGTGGCTGCTGTCCACCTCCTTGAAGGTGAACGCGAACGTGTACAAATTCCCGCCGCAGCTCATTCCGTGGCCGATGAATTTCAAGAACTTCAGCGACGTGTTTCACATCATGCCGCTCTGGACGTACATCAAGAACACGATCCTCATGACCGGGATGGGCGTCCTGCTGAACGTGGTCATCTGCACGATGACGGCGTATCCGCTCGCGCGCATCGTGTTTCCGGCACGCAATTTCGTCTTCTATGCCATCGTCAGCACGATGATCCTGCCGAACGCGGCGGGGATGATCGTCAACTTCATCATCATTCAGAAGCTGCATCTGTACAACACGCTTCTCGGCATCGTGCTCCCGTCGGCGGTCAGCGTATTCAACATCTTCTTGCTTCGCCAGGCGTTCATTACCATTCCGAACGATATGGAATATTCCGGCCGGATCGACGGAGCGAGCGAATTTCGGATCTTCTGGAACATCATGGTCCCGATGGTTCGTCCCGCGATCGCAACGGTCGTCATCTTCGATTTCATGGCCTTCTGGAACAGCATGATCTGGCCGATCATTATCCTCGACGACAAGGAGAAGTACCCGCTGGCCGCGGCGCTCCAATATTTGCAGGGGAACTTGTCCTATAACTTCCCGTACATTGCGGCAGGCACGATTATTTCCGTCATTCCGATCATCATTATATTCCTGATCTTGCAGAAGCAATTCATTAACGGGATGGTCGGCGCGGTCAAAGGGTAATGGAACGGCTGCATGATTGCAGCCGTGAAAGCGCTGGTATGCATACGGCCCGGCATCCCCACATTGAATATATGAGGAGTGGATATTGTGATACGTAAACGTAAAATCGCACTGGCAGTCGCTTTCGGGTTGTTTGGCACGAGTACCGCATTCGCGGCAGACACGGCACCGGCGACGGTCCCGGTCGCTTCCCTGCAGCCGGCCGTTCATCTCGAGAAGCCGCAGCTGACGGGCGTAGGCGGCAAGCTGCTGCTAAGCGATTCGCCTGAAACGTTCTCCGGCACGGGCGCATTCTACCGGGATACGGCCGAAGGCGAGTTCCGCGTGTTCTGGCATCATCAGAACGAGGCGCCGCAAACGCTGACGGTGGGCGTCGCGATCACGAACACGTCGGCGGATACGGTTTCGTTGTATCTCGAAGGCAACGGCCTTGGAACGAACATCTATGTCGACGTCGCCGGCCAATCCGCGCTCGCCGACTTCATCGCTTCCGAGAACAAGCGGACGCTGGCGGCGAAGCTCGCCCCGGGCGAGAGCTATTACTTCGATGCGCCGACGGACAACAACATTACGAACAGCGGCATCGTGCAGTTCGAGGCCGTGTCGGGCAAGAAGAACGCCCCGGCCCAAGTAACGGCGACCGTGCTCAGCTATGACGCGAAGCCGGAGCATCCGGAACAGGTCGAGGTGCTGCCGGAAGACTCGCATACGCGGGGCACGTTCCCCCACTTTGACCGGACCGGCACGGTTCAGTACGATACGGCGCTCGGCAACGCCTACCTGCGCATCGATTCCGCCGCTTACGGACAATGGAGCGACGCCATGCCCGGCGAATACGAGGACGGCTGGGATGCGGTCGACGGCAACAAGCCCGTCATCAACAACGGCAACTACGGCGTTATGTATCGCTTGAACACCGAAATCGTCAATAGCTTCCACCATCCGAGACAGGTCGGCCTGTTCTTGAATCCGTCGGGCGGCTACGGTCATTACGTGGTCAAGTGGAACAAGACGATTTTCCAATCCGGTTATACGACTTATGAGAACGCGTGGAACATCACGAACTTCAAGCTGAATCCGAACGGCGGCACGTATAAATCCGAAATGAGCCTGACCGGCGGCGCGGCGGGGCCGCAAGTCATCTACTTCACGAACCAGGAAAAATAATGGAACCGAGGAGGCTTACCCGATGAGCAAGGAGATGCATGCCGATCTGGTCATTATCGGCGGCGGGACCGGCGGCTGCGCGGCGGCGCTGGCGGCTGCCCGAATGGGCGTCACCGTGATCATGACCGAAGAAACGCCATGGATCGGCGGCCAGCTGACCAGTCAAGCCGTGCCTCCCGACGAACATCCCTGGATCGAACAGTTCGGCTGCACGAGGAGCTATCGCCGGTTTCGCGACGGCGTGCGGCAGTACTACCGGGACTATTTTCCGCTGACGACCGAAGCAAGGGCGAACGTGATGCTGAATCCGGGCAACGGCTGGGTCAGCCGGATTTGCCACGAGCCGCGAACCGCGCTCGCCGTGCTGCAGCATATGATGGCTCCCTATATTCACAGCGGCCGGCTGACGATTCTGACCCGGTATGCTGCGGAGTCGGCCCGCACCGAAGGGGATAACGTCGTATCGGTCACCGTGCGGGGATTGGACCAATCGGAGCGGATGGAGCAGGTGGAGCTGGTGGCCCCGTACTTCCTCGATGCGACCGAATGCGGCGACGTCCTGCCGCTCGCGGGCGTCGAGTACGTAACCGGCGCGGAGTCGCAGCGGCAGACCGGAGAGCCTCATGCGCTCGAAGGCGATCCGCAGCCGATGGATATGCAGGCGTTCACGTACTGCTTCGCCATGGACTACCTCGAAGGAGAAAATCATACGATCGACAAGCCCGGGCAATATGAATTCTGGCGGGATTACAAAGCGGATTTCTGGCCGGATCGCCTGCTGAGCTGGACGGGCGTCAAGCCTGCGACGCTGGAGCCGATTCGATTCGATCTGTTTCCCGACAAGGATTGGATGTCGCTGATGGGGTATCGGCGAATCGTCGACAAGAGCAATTTTGCCCCGGGGACGTATCGCAGCGATATCTCCGTCGTGAACTGGCAGCAGAACGATTATTGGCTCGGCTCGGTCATCGACGTGAGCGAGGAAGAGAAGGCGCGCCACTTGGAAGGGGCAAAGCAGCTGAGCTTGTCCCTCTTGTATTGGATGCAGACGGAGGCTCCGCGCGCGGACGGCAAGCTGGGCTATCCCGGCCTGCGTCTGCGCAAGGACGTCGTCGGCACCGCGGACGGGCTTGCCATGGCGCCGTACATTCGCGAATCGCGCCGGATCAAAGCGGAATTCACGGTGCTGGAGCAGCATCTGAGCACGGAATGCCGCGGCACGGAAGAAGCCGAGACCTTCCTCGATTCCGTCGGTATCGGCTGTTACCGGATCGATTTACACCCGAGCACGGGGCTGCGCCATTATATCGATATTTCCAGCCTGCCGTTCCAGATCCCGCTCGGCAGCCTGATCCCTGTCCGCGTCAACAATCTATTGCCCGCAGGCAAGAACATCGGCGTCACTCATATCACGAACGGCTGTTATCGTCTTCATCCGGTGGAATGGAACATCGGAGAGGCGGCCGGCTACCTGGCCAGCTACTGCTTGCAGCACGGCATCAAGCCGCGGGATGTCCGCAACCGCCAGGAGCAGCTCGCCGCCTTCCAGAAGCTGCTTGTCCAAGAAGGCATCGATCTCGCATGGCCGGAGTCGCGCCCGGTCTGATCTACACGACTAACTTAATAATCAGGGAGTGTCTACTATGACAAACACGATTCGTATTGGCGTTATCGGAGCAGGCTCCATCTCGGAAATGCATTTGAAATCCTACGACAAGAACCCGAACGCGAAGCTCTATGCCATATGCGATTTAAACGAGCAGCGGGCGCAGGCCAAGGCCGACAAATATGCGATTCCGCATGTGTACACGGACTATCTCGAACTGCTCGCGAACCCTGAGATCGATGCGATCAGCATCTGCACCTGGAACAACAGCCATGCGGCCATCAGCATTGCGGCTTTAAACGCGGGCAAGCATGTGCTGTGCGAGAAGCCGCTGTGCCGGACGGTCGAAGAAGCGCTTCAAGTGGAGCAGGCCGTAAGGCAAAGCGAGAAGACCTTGCAAGTCGGCTTCGTCCGTCGGTACAGCGCCAATACGCGAATCGTCAAGGAGATGGCGGATCAAGGCGATCTCGGCGAGATCTATTATGCCAAGGCGTCCTGCATCCGGAAGCTCGGCAACCCCGGCGGCTGGTTCTCCGATCACGAGCGCTCCGGCGGCGGTCCGCTGATCGACGTCGGCGTTCACGTCATCGACCTATGCTGGTATCTCATGGGCAGGCCCAAAGTGAAGTCGATCAGCGGCAATACGTATAAGAAACTCGGCAACCGCGCCAACGTGCAAAATCTCGCCTACTATAAGTCGTCCGACTACGACGCCGACAAGAATACGGTGGAGGACATGGCGAACGCGCTCATTCGCTTCGAGAACGGCGCCTCGCTCTATGTCGACGTCAGCTTCACGCTTCATGCGAAGGAAGACGAGCTGACGGTGAAGCTGTACGGGGAGAAAGGCGGCGTAGAGCTGGAGCCGTCGCTGACTTTTATCACGGAGAAGTACAATACGATCATGAATGCGACGCCGCAGATCAACAACCTCTCGTTCGATTTCGCGGCCGGGTTTCAGGATGAAATCAATTATTTCATCGAAGTGTGCAACGGCACGAAGCAGACGTTAAGCCCGGTCGAGGACGGTGTCGAGATGATGAAGATGCTTTGCGGCATTTACGAATCTGCCGAGGCAGGGGAGGAGATCCGTTTCTAACGGCGGATCGGGGGCGATGATGAGCATGAATGAGAACATGAACGAGCAGATGAACGAGAAGATGAGCGAGAAGATGAACATGAAAACTATCGGGTTTATCGATTATTTCCTGGATGAATGGCATGCCGAGCACTACCCGGCGTGGATCGAGCAGGCATCGAACGGCGGAATGCGGGTTGCTTATGCTTATGGCAAAGTGGATAAGCCGGGCGGGCTGACGAATGCGGCGTGGTGCGGGAAGAAAGGCATCGAGCTGCTCGCTTCCGTCGAGGAGGTCGTGGCCAAGAGCGACTATCTGGTCGTGCTGTCGCCCGATCATCCGGAGTTTCACGAAGAGCTGTGCGAGCTGCCGCTGCGTTCGGGCAAACCGACGTACGTGGACAAGACGTTCGCGCCCGACCGGCGTACGGCGCTTGCGCTGTTCGAGACGGCTCGCAAGAACGGGACGCCGCTCTGGTCGGCTTCCGCGCTTCGTTTCGCAGCGGAGTATGCAGAAGCGGCTGGAGCAGGGGGAGAAGCCGGAGCCGAGGAGAGGGCTGGAGCAGGGAGCGGAGCCGAGGACGGAGCAGGGTACGAACCCGGGGCTGAAAAGCCGGGAATCGCGGTCATCGGCAGCGTCGGGCCGGGCACGTACGAGAGCTACGCGATCCATCAAGTCGAGCCGATCGTCATGCTGATGGGCTGCGATGCTCGGCGCGTCATGTACATCGGCAACGCGGCATCTCCCGCGCTGCTCATCGCGTACGCGGACGGCAGGCAGGCGGAAATCCGCCATTTCGGCTGGGATTGCCCGTTCAGCCTGACGGTACAGGACGAGTCGGGGAAAGCCCGGCTATTGAAGCCGGGAACGGATTATTTTCAAGCGTTCATTCGGCAGCTGGTGGAGTTCTTCGAAACCGGCGAGTCCCCGGTGGATCCGGCCGAGACGATTGCGATCATGACGATTTTGGAGTACGGGCGCAAGGCGGCGTCAAGGCCGTACGAGTGGCTCGAGCTGCCGGTAGTGGAGTAGGATGTAGGGAGTTAGTAAAGGTTAAAAGCTTACCCTGGATGGGGTGAGCTTTTTTATGATGGATAAAGGAACCAACTGACAGCGACCAAACAAATCAATTCGTTAGGTGAACTGCTGAAGACGAAATTCCGGTATGATAATAATGGTAATATGTTAAGCAGTGGGAACGGTCATGCAGATGTGACGGTGCTTATAGAAGAGTACAAGACATTATTAAACAAAATCAGACCAATAAGTTCATCGACTGCGAAAGGTGCAGAAAAAGCAGCAATATATGCTAAGCAGGTTGCTAAATTTTTAGGGAGTATTTTATCGTGGGAGGTTAAACCATGGCTAAACGAATCAAATATCACATTGGAGACATTATTTTAGTTCCTGTATGTGACATGGAAGGGTGGTTACCTGCGAGGATTCTAAGACAATATAAAGCAACTGCTCTCATCGAAGTATACGGATCGGATATTATTATGGAATCATCAGGTTTTAATAAAGAAAAGATGTTTTCACAGAAACCCATACTAACGATGTGGTGCTATGACGCTGTGATAAAAACAGGGGAGTGGACCATTGTTGGAAATGAACCCGTTATACAATACGAAGATATCTACTTTTGGACAAAAGATAATAGCCTTGGATATATTTTACTTAAAGGAGATGAAAATGGGAAAGGGGAGTTTACTGGGATTGCGATTTCAATGGAAGAAATCAAGAACTATAATCCTTATGGAATTACTAATGAATTTGCACTACCAGAAGATCTAGCTAAAATTATCAATAGTAAATAAAGCTTATAGATTAAGACGGTCAATTATGGTCAGTTGTTCCATAATTGACCTGTTTTTTGTTAGTTTCATTTCCTACGGTTTATTCTGATTCATTACGAGCATTATTCAAGGAATTGACAACGTTCCGAAAACTTGTGTGGAGTAAAATAGAAGTTTATTTGGAATTGTTTGCATTCTTGCATATTAACTCGCCGGTTATCGCATGATTTTCCCTCTACTCCAGCACGGCCTCCGCTTCAATCTCCACCAGCAGCAGCGGATCAATCAGCGCTTTAACCTCAACCATCGTCGCCACGGGCTGAATGTCCTTGAAGAACTCCCCATGCGCACGCCCGATCTCTTCCCACTTGGAAATGTCCGTCACGAACATGCGCGTCCGCACGACGTGAGACATGTCCGCGCCAAGCTCCCGCAGCGCTTTCTCGATCGTTTGCAACGCGAATTTCGCTTGTTCGTAAGGATCGCCGACGCCAACGACTTCGCCGTCTTTCATCGCGGTCGTGCCTGCCACTTCGATTCGGTTGCCCACGCGGATCGCACGGCAATAGCCGACCAGCGGCTCCCAAGGCGAGCCTGTGAAAACTTGTTTCCTGCTCATCTAAATCTCTCCCATCCAACCTCTAATAGTATCCATTATACACGGTTGGAGCAGGTGCGAAACGTTCGTATTGTGTGATTTTCATGTACGTGGTACATTTAGGTAACAACTAAATTATTAAAGCGTTGCCTAATATCGGGTTCGAGGAGTTGGTCCATCATGCTGGCATGGATGCTGCGTCAAATCATGGCGGAGCGAGGGGTTTGGTCCGGTGCCGCGCTGGCCCGGCTGCTGAAGGAGAAGGCTGGCTACGAGCTGTCCGCGCCGTCCATCAGCGCACTGTTGAACGCGCCGCCGAAGCAGATCAAGGCCGAGACGATGGATGCGTTATGCACGGCGCTCGCATGCACGCCGAACGACTTGTGGGTGCATTCGCCGCCGATTTCCGAGAGCGGTGCCGGAGCGTTGAACTAGTGAGTAGAGAGGAGTGAGGGCATGGCGGAGAAAATCATCCTCCCGTTCGGCGATCCGATTTTGCGCAAAATCGCCCGGCCGGTCGAGGAAATCAATGCAAGAATCATCAAGCTGCTGGACGACATGGCTGCTACCTTATATGCCGCCGAAGGGCGGGCTGGACTTGCGGCGCCTCAGATCGGCATCCTGCGCCGGGTCGTCGTCATGGATTGCGGCGATGGCTTGATCGAGCTCATCAATCCGGAGATTCTCGAAGCGTCCGGCGAGCAGACGGGCGCGGAAGCTTGCTTATCGTATCCCGGTTACAGGGGGTTAGTGAAGCGGGCCCATACAGTAAAAGTCAGCACGTTGAACCGCGCCGGCGACACGGTCGTTATGGAGGCGGAGGGGTTCGTCGCCATCTGCATGCAGCATGAAATCGACCATCTGAACGGCATTCTCTTCATCGACCACGTGCAGGAGACGTATGTGGTGCATGAGGAGACCGGGCACCGGGTTCGGGTGATCGACGCTCAGCGGCTGAGCAGGTCGGGGTGAAGCGGATGAGGGATCGAATAGAAGCCGTCATTCGCTGTTATTTTGACCATCCGGCTGTTGATATGGATGACGTTCCGTTCGGCCTGACCAATGTGACCCGCATCGTGACGGTGGGCGGACAGCGATACGTCGTTCGTCTCTATAACCGTCATACCAAATCGGCTGCGCGTATGGCGCTCGAGATCGATATGACGTCCTACTTGGACCAAAGCAGCTTATCGGTCGGCGTGCCCGTATTTCTCCGCACGCGCGAAGGCGGCTATTACGCGGAACTGCCGGACGGGACGCTCGGCGCGATGACGACCTTCCTTGAAGGGACGGTTCCGGCGATTGCGGATGCGGACCAAGCCGAAGCCTACGGCCGCGTCGTAGGGGAAATGGTGCGGATGCTCGGCAGTTTCAGCGTGGACGAACGACGGCACACCGGCGTTTCCTTCTTGGATTGGGCAGCGCTGCATCCGTTGGCGAACCACGATACGGCGGAGCGGTTCCTGAACGATCCGCCTTTTGCCATCGCGCCTGATGCTGTCGCATTTTACAGAAATGCCGTGACCGGGCTAGTGAACAAGAAGGAACAGCTGCTCCGACTGCCCCGGCAGTTCGTTCACCACGACATCTTGATCTTCAACCTTCTGGCCGTGGACAACCGTATTTCCGGCGTGCTCGACTTCGATCTGGCATCGCTGGACGTCCGGATGATGGAGTTCTCGATTTCGCTCAACCACGTGCTTCAACTGAGCGGCGGGTCCATGGCGATGGCGGAGGCTTTCGTGAAAGGGTACGCGGCTTTCCACAGCCTTACCGAACTTGAGCTCGATCAATTGCAAGCGTTGACGCAGGCATACCACGTTGCGGTGCTGCATTTCTACATCGGACAGCATCATGCCGGCCAGGACGTCGAACAGCCCTTCGGTTACATCCTGGAGCAATTCATGACGCGTGACGCTTGGCTGGATCTGCATGGAACGGAACTGAGAAAATTGCTATCTTCCTGCGTCGTTCAATGAAAAGAAGCGTCTCCCGCGGGAGGCGCTTTTTTTGGCGAGTTCAAGCGCATGCTGGAAGGCTGCGGACAATTAAAGCGGCTGTGGATTCCGCCCGGCGACATGATCGTTATCAGCGTGCTGTCATTTTGCTCATCGGCGACGCGCTTCGAGATACGCTGGACCCGAAGCATAACAAGAAAGCATAAGAAACAGCTGAAGGCCGCTTGGCGTCCGCAAGCAAAAGGGAGCTTGAACCGCGTTGATGTGTTCGGCCGTCATGCGCCGTCGCAACGTGCACCAGGAGTCGTGCGCGGCTCCTTTGCTTTGTATTCATTAGACGATCGTTCTCTTTGAATTCATTAGACGATCGTTCTATTGGTAGCTCGCCTCCGAGCGTCCAAGCATGAATAGCGGAACGTGTGACCGCGTGGCAAAAATAAACACTTCAAATTGCCGTATAGCGGATTCTGTGTCCGGGGGGACTGTCTCTGGTACTGTCTCTGGAACTGTCTCTGGTACTGTCTCTGGTACTGTCGCCATCTCAATGGCTGACATGTTCCTTGCATACGAACAGTAAAAGCCTAAAAAAAACCTGACGCAATCATTCTACGTCAGGTTTCTGCGCATTCCGAGGAGCACCGTCAAGGCGTTCGCTCGCACTTAGCGCATCAAGTGATAAGGCACCGTCGCCACGACGACGTCTTTCTGATTGAATAGATACGCGCGGAGCAGCAAGCTGGATTGGTTATGCAGGAAGTTATGCCACCAGTGCTTCGTGATGAACTGAGGAATCAGTACCGTAATATGGTCCGTCTCCTGCGACTTCCATTCCAGCGTCTCGATGAAACGGACGAGCGGGCGGATGAAGCTGCGGTAGCTGGAACGCAGTACGACCAGGCGCACGCCGGGGTTCCATTCTTCCCATTTCTTCTCCAGCCGTTCGATCTCTTCTTCGTCGAATCCGACATAGACGGCGACGACGTTGTCCGTTAGCGACTTCGCATAGCTGATGGACTGCAGAACGACCTTCGTGATGCCGGAGACGGGCACGACGATCGTGCTGCCCTTGATCGCGGGCTTCTCCATTTCGATGTTGACCCGGAGCTCGTCGGCGGTGTTCATGTAATGCCGTTTGATCTTGTAGAAGATGAAAATGACGATCGGCAGGAAGATGAAGACCAGCCAGATCTGCGTGAACTTCGTGAAAATAAAGATCAGCGAGATGCTGAGCGTCGTCAGCATGCCGATCGTGTTGACGATTAATCCGAACACCCAGTTCTTCGGTTTAACCCGAATCCAGCGCACCATCATCCCGAGCTGCGAGAGCGTGAACGGAATGAAGACGCCGACCGCGTAGAGCGGGATCATATTCGTCGTGTCGCCGTGGAACACGATGACGAGCAGGGCCGAGAAGAAGCCGAGAAAAATAATGCCGTTCGAGAAACCGAGCCGGTCGCCGCGCACCATGAACGCATGCGGCATGTATTTATCCTTCGCCAGCATGAAGGCAAGCAGCGGGAATGCCGCATAGGCCGTATTCGCCGCCAGGAACAGGATCATGGCCGTAAGGCCTTGAATGATGTAATAGAGGATGCCTCGGCCGAAGGTGGCGTCGGTAATTTGCGACACGACGGTCTCCTTCTGTTCCGGCGCTATGCCGTACCAGTATGCCAGCAAGGAGATGCCGATGAACATAACGCCGAGAATGACGCCCATCATTATCAGCGTCGTCGCCGCGTTGCGTACTTCCGGCTTCTTGAAGTTCGGAATGGCGTTGGACACGGCCTCGACGCCGGTGAGCGCGGAACAGCCGGAACTGAAAGCTTTCAGGAGCAAGAATAAACTGATATTGGAAACAGCCGTTCCGAGTTCCGGAATGTGGCTGCTCGGGCCGTGAATGATGACTTTGATGACCCCGGCGACGATCAGCACCAATACGGCCGCCACGAACAAGTAGACGGGGTAAGCGAGGACGGAAGCGGATTCTCCGATGCCCCTTAAATTCAATACGGTCAAGAAGACGATCATGATGATCGCGATGAGCACTCGATGGTCATGCAGCGCCGGGAACGCCGACGTAATGGCGTCCGTTCCGGACGACGTGCTGACGGCGACCGTCAGGATGTAATCGACGAGCAGCGATCCGCCTGCGAGCAGTCCCGTGGAGACGCCCAGGTTATCTTTGGCTACAATATACGCGCCGCCGCCTTTGGGATAGGAGTAGATCGTTTGGCGGTACGAAAGGATCAGGATCAGCAGTAAGCCCAGCACGGCGATCGAGATCGGAATGGAGTACCATACCGCGGCAAACCCGGCCGCCATCAGCACGATCAATATCTGTTCGGTACCGTACGCGACCGAAGACAATGCATCGGACGACAGCACGGCCAGCGCCTTCAGCTTGCTCAGCCTTTCTCCTTCCAATTCGGCGCTCTTCATCGGCCGCCCAATCAATAATCGTTTAAATCGGCTAATCATGCATGGAACCTCTCTTCTCTCCACATAAGGAAATCAATGTCTGCGTGTAGAATTTCTTTTTATAATAACCGTACAGGCCAGAATTCATTATAGCAGAAATCATAACGGTTAAAAGATGTCAAACGGAATAAAAAGTAAGAAGTTGAATGGGCCTGCCTTGATGATATACTTGGTTCAACTACATATGCTGTCCTGCTTCGCGCAGGACAGGGATAACGGGAGGGATATCGATGTCGCCAGCCTTAAAATGGGACGGTCACACGCATACGAAGTTTTGCTATCACGGCAATGACGCGGAGTCGGAGAAGTATATCGACCGCGCGATCGAGCTGGGATTCCAGCGCTATTCGATCACCGAACATCCGCCGCTGCCGGACGCCTGGGTACCGGACGAGAAGCTGATGGGCGAGCTGGCCATGCCGGAAGCCGAGCTGCCGCTGTATATGGATTACGTCTCAACCATTAAACAAAAGTACGAAGGCCGAATCGAAATTACGACGGGCCTCGAGCTGGACTACCTGCAAGGAGCGCTTTCCTATACGGAAGCCATCGTAGACCGGTATCAGAACCAGCTGGAGGACGTCGTTTATTCGGTGCATTTCCTGCCCGGCCGCGGAGGCATGCGCTGCGTGGATTTCACGGCGGACGACTTCAGCGAGAACCTGCTGTCCTACTACGGCACGTTAGAGAAGGTTGTCGACGAATACTATAACCATGTGGAAGCCGCGATCGAGTGGGCGGCAGGCTTGCCGATGCGCAAGCGGATCGGACATATCAATCTGATCGAGAAGTTCTCGCAGAAGCTGCCGCCGATCGACGAGGCGCAGATCAAGCGCCGACTTGAAAATATACTGCCGAAGCTTGCGAAGAGCGGCGTCGGCATCGACGTCAACACTGCAGGGCTGCGCGTGCCGACCTGCGGCAAGCCCTATGTGCCGGAATGGTTTTTTGCCGCGTGCAAGGAACAAGGCATTCCGCTGGTTTACGGCTCCGATTCCCATCGTCCGGACCACGTCGGTTCCGGCTATGAATGGTTCGAAGCGCAGCTGCTGCGGTAAATAGAAGCTGCGGCTTCGCCAGGCTGCTGCGTCGATCCAAGCCGCCCGGCGGTCCATGGCGATGCATAGGGTTGCATGTGCGGCGCTGCAGCCGATTTTTTGCAGATCAAGATGCATGTCATGTATCTCGAGCGTATAGATAAACAAAGGCGAATGCGGAGGCAGTCCTGCTCCGGGCCGACTTCTAGAGAAGGAATGAGGCAGAATGGCAACGTCCGTGGCGCAAGTATACGACCCGAGCATTTGGCACATCAGTTATTGGGAATTAACGCTCCGGCTGGTCCTCGCGCTGGCGTTGGGAGGCCTGATCGGATTGGAGCGCGAGCTGGGCGGACATTCCGCGGGATTCCGGACGCATATTCTCGTCTGCCTGGGCTCCGCCGCGATCGTGCTGCTGTCCATGTACGGGTTTGCGGAGTTTTCCTCGGATCCCAACGTCCGGCTTGACCCGGCCCGGCTTGCGGCGCAGGTCATAAGCGGAATCGGATTTCTCGGAGCGGGCACGATCCTGCGCACCGGTATTACCGTGTCCGGCTTGACGACGGCGGCTTCCCTCTGGGTCGTGGCCGCGATCGGGCTGACGGCCGGCGCGGGCTTCTACTACGGCGCTGCCGTCTTGACGTTTCTCGTCGTCGTCAGTCTCTTCGTATTGAATAAGCTGGAGCGGAAGTTCTCGGTGACGAAGCGAAAGCGGGACCTCGTGCTGCGCGTCAACAAGGATTCCTCGAGCCTTAGCAAAGTCGTGACGGAGCTGCACCGGTTCGGCATCGGAATCAATAAAATCATCGTGGAGAACGAGGAAACGGAAGTGACGGAACGCGCGGAGATGCTGATTGTCCGGCTTCAGCTGAAGCTCGGGCCGTCCAAGCGTTTCGAGGACGTCATCGTCTCGCTTGCGGCGATCGAAGGCGTATTCGGGCTGGAAGCGGGCGTGGATTCGTTATAGGCTAGCCGTAGGGTGCGCGATACTGGGCGACCCAGTGTGTTGCAAATGGATGCGTCGCCAGGCGACCAAGCTGACATTGGACGTTGGGAACTTCACAGGGCTCAGGCTCGAGAAGGAAGCGCTAACGAATCGAATCGCGCAAAGAGATTCGGCTCTAGCGAACCGTGAACCGTACAAAGGGATCCTGCGCTAGCGAAACGCGAACCGTACAATTGGGATTCTGCGCTAGCGAAACGCGAACCGTACAAGTGGGATTCTGCGCTAGCGGACCGCGAATCGTACAAGTGGGATTCTGCGCTAGCGGACCGCGAACCGTACGAAAGGATCCTGCGCTAGCGAACCGTAAACCGTACAGGTGGGATTCTGCGCTAGGGAAACGTGAACCGTACAAATGGGATCCTGGGCTAATGAACCGTGAACCGTACAAAGGGAATCCTGCGCTAGCGAACGTGAACCGTACAAACGAACTCTGCGCTAACGAACCGTACAAACCTTATTTTCGGCTTTTACGGACGTTTCGGTTTCTAACGAATCCTACACGCGCTATTGATAGCCATCGCATCCGTTTTGGTCGATATTCACTCGATTTCGTTGCAATAAGGTTTCTGGGGTTCGTTAGAATTCATTTGGGCGTTAAAATCGCCGAATAACGCTTATTGGGTTCGTTACAGTATGCAGGTCGAGGTGGGGCGGTTCGGGATCGGCCGAGTCAGTTCGGAGTCGGTTGGGTTGGTAGAATCAGGTCGGAGTCGTTCGGAGGCAGGTCGGTTCAGGATCGATCGAATCAGGATGGAGTCGGATCGGTAGCAGGTAGTTTCAGGACCGGCCGAATCAGGTCGCAGTCGGTTCGGACGCGAGGCTTTTCTGGATTGGTCGAATCGGTGTGGGGGCGGCCGAGTCAGGTAAGAGTTCGTCGGAGGCGCGGCGGTTCGGAGGCAAGTCGGTTCGGGTTGGTCGAATCAGGTCGGAGCCAGTTCAGGAGCGAGGCCGTCGAGTCGATTCGAGATCAACCGAATCAGGTCGCTGTCGGTTCGGAGGCAAGTCGCTTCGGGAGCGGCCGAATCAGGTCGGAGGCGAGGCCGTTCGGTTTGGTCGAGTCCGTTCGGTTTTGGTCGAGCCGGTTCAGGATCGGTCGAGTCAGGTCGGAGTCCGTTCGGAAGCGAAGCGGTTCGGTTTTGGTCGAGTCCGTTCGCTTCGGAGGCAGGTCCGTTCAAGGGCAAGTCGCCCCTGTCCCTGCACCGGCCGTTCGACCCGCGAGCTAGAAGTCGCATTGCGACGATTGCAGTAGTCAATTTTGCCGGAGGGGAAGCGGTTATCGGGATGGAACATGCATTGCATTACCGTAAAGACGGAACGTTTACGATCGTACAATTCACGGATCTGCATTGGCAGAACGGCGAGCCGGACGACTTGCAGACCCGCGGGCTGATGGAACAAGTACTGGATGCGGAATCGCCCGATCTCGTCTTGTTCACGGGAGACGTCATCTACAGCCAGAATTGCACGGATCCGCGGCAATCGTTCCGCGACGCCGTTCAGGCCGTCGATCAGCGGGGCATTCCGTGGGCGGCGGTGTTCGGCAATCACGACACGGAGCATCTGGTCACGCGCGGCGAACTGATGGATGTACAGTTGGAGCACCGGTTCTGCTTCGCGGAGGCGGGACCGCCGGAATTGAGCGGCGAAGGGAATTTCATCTTGTTCGTGCGCGACCAGGAGAGCGGCAAGCCCGTCAACGCGCTCTATCTGTTCGACAGCGGAAGCTATTCCGATCTGCCGCAAATCACGGGCTACCAGTGGATCCAGCGCGACCAGATCGCGTGGTATGCCGAGCGGTCCGCTGCGATCACGGCCGCGAACGGCGGAGAGCCGCTGCCGTCGCTGGCCTTCTTCCACATCCCGCTGCCGGAGTATAAGCAGGTATGGAAGAAGGAGCTTTGCTTCGGCAGCAAGCATGAAGGCGTCGCCTGTGCGCCGGTGAACTCGGGCATGTTCGCCGCCATGCTGGAGATGGGCGATATCGTCGGCACGTTCTGCGGCCATGATCACGTGAACGATTATTGGGGCGCCCTGCACGATATCCGTCTGTGCTATGGACGGGCGACCGGGTTCCAGACGTACGGGCGCGAAGGGTTTCCGCGCGGCGCGCGCGTCATTAAGCTGGAGCGGGACGCGAGGGACTTCACGACCTATGTGCGCTTGGACGGCGGGGCCGTCATTCGGGAGCCGAAGGAGCATTATCCGAAAGGAATGGAATCATAAGCCAGCCTCGAATCATAAGGTTCGATTCATAAGGCTCAGATCCTAAAGCTCGATTCTCTGATCTCGTATCGAATCCTAAGGCTCGAATCGCCGATTCCGGGCGCCGGACGCCTCTCCCCCCAGGGCGAGGTTGTTCGGCGCTCTTTATTTGTGCTACGCTTAAGATCGAAGCGCGAACAAGGAGCATGAGGCGATGAAACAGATTTTGGTTACCGGATACAAAGCTTCCGAGCTCGGCATATTCTCCGACAAGCATCCGGGCGTTGCCATTATCAAGAAAGCGCTCAAGCAGCGGCTGCAGGCTCTTGTCGAAGAAGGACTGGAATGGGTGATCGTAAGCGGACAATGGGGTGTTGAGCTGTGGGCTGCAGAAGTCGCTTTGGAGCTTAGAGCTGAGTATGGTTCGTTGCGCTTGGCGGTCATTACGCCTTTTCTGGAACAGGAAGAGAACTGGAGCGAGCAGAAGAAGGCGGTTTACGGCACCATTCTTTCCGGCGCGGATTATGTTAATAGTGTCTCCAAGCAGAAATACGCAGGACCTTGGCAGTTCAAGGCGCGCGACCGTTTTCTGCTGGACAACACGGAAGGACTGCTGCTCATTTATGATGAGGAACAGGAAGGATCGCCCCGGTTTCTGCTCGAGCTTGCGCGCAGGCATGCCGAATTGGTCCCCGATTATGCCATCATAGCGATCAACGGCCAGGACCTGCAAAATATCGCCGAGGAAGAACAGTACCACGACTACGATTAAAAAGGAGTGTTCAGCACTATGCCCCAACTCACGATGCGAGGCGTCAACATCACGGAAGTCATGAAGATCAGTACGGCGCTCATAGACGAACTCGCGCAAATTTGCCGGTGCAGCAGGGACAATTTCACCATCGACTGCCTCTCTACGACTTCGATCCAAGACGGAGCGATCGTTCCGACATTTCCTTTCGTCGAGGTGGCCTGGTTCGACCGCCCGCGGGACATTCAGGACGGCGTTGCCAATGCCATAACGAATCACCTGCTGACGACCGGCATCACGGAAGTCGAGGTCGCTTTCAAAGTGTATCGGGAAACGCACTATTACGCCAACGGACAGCCGTTCATGGTGAAAGCCGGTCCGCCGGTGTTTGACTGAGGCGTTTCTGCCGGAACAGGCGGGGCGGATCGCCCTGCTCCCGTTTGAACAAGGTGCTGAACTGGGCATCGTTCGAGAAGCCGCATTCCTCCGCGATGGCGGTGACGGACAACGTACTGTGCAGCAGCAGATGGCTTGCCCGCTGAATGCGTTTATTCAGCAGGTAAGCGATCGGCGAACGGCCGAATTTCGTTTTGAACAAATGCCTGAAGTGATGATAGCTGTACCCCACCATCTCCGCCAGTTCCTCCACCGTAATCTTCTGGTTGAAATTCTCGTCGATAAAGGCCCGCGCATAGTGCAAATGGTCCGCCGATTCTTTGAATGCGCTTACTTGCGCATGCCGCTGATGCTCGATGACGATCATGCTGAGCAGGTAGTTTAATTTGTCAGGATAATACGGCCGCTGCTCCTGCATCTCGGTGAGCATCGCTTGCAAGAGCTGCTGCAAAGGCTTGTCCTCCCTGTCCTCGAACAGCCCTTCTTGAAGCTGCGTTTCTTTGCCCGTCAAACGGAAGCCGGCGCATGTCACGTCCGTATCCTCCGTCCTCCGCTCGTCATGCAGGGTGCCTGCGGCAATGATGGCATACGCGCCAGGCTTGTACGCATGCGCCTCGTCGAGGAGGCAGGTCGTGCCCGTTCCCTCGTTATAGTAAACCAGCTCGTAGCACGTGTGCCCATGCATCGGCATATAAGAATCCGCGAGCCGGACCGTTTGAAATAGAAATTCCATCTGCGCGTGCATCTGCCTTCTCCTCCCCGCTGATCATCCTAGCCAAATCATATAAACTTATAGCCATATCGTTATACAACCTATCGAAGTATCCATTGTAAAATGAGCATGAACATCAGGGTAATGCCATTGTTCGAATAACCAAATCATAAAAGATTTATAGCCGCTAAACAAGCGGAGTTTGTGCTGGCTTCCCATATCAAACTTATAAAGGATGGATCAACCATGGTGAACTTCCCGGTCATTTCAGAGCAGCAAATGGTACAGCGGCTTGCCCACCCTAAGCGTAAGGTCCGGATGGTGCTGGACACCGATACGTACAACGAAATCGACGATCAATTCGCTGTCATTTACGCGTTGAAGTCCCCTGAGAACATGACGATCGAAGCCTTCTATGCGGCACCGTTCTTTAATGAGCTTTCGACAGGGCCGAAGGACGGCATGGAGAAGAGCTACGACGAGTTGCTCAAAATCTCTTCCCTCATTCCGGAAATGGATGGCATTCCGGTCTACCGCGGATCGGAAGGTTATCTGCCAGGAGCGGAAACGCCGGTCGAAAGCGCCGCTGCCCGGAATCTCGTGGAGCGGGCGATGGCCTCGTCCGAGGACGATCCGCTATACGTCGTGGCGATCGGCGCAATCACGAACGTCGCGTCCGCGATTCTGATGGAGCCCCGCATCATTGAGCGGATCGTCGTCGTTTGGCTGGGCGGACATGCCCTGCATTGGCGGGATACGCGGGAGTTCAACCTGAGCCAGGACGTGCATGCTTCGCGCATCATCCTGAACAGCGGCGTGCCGCTCGTGCTCATTCCGGTCATGGGCGTGACCTCGCATCTGCTCACGACGCTGTCGGAGGTCGAGACGCACATCAAGGAGAAAGGTGCAGTCGGCCAATATTTGTACGAGACGTTCCGCGACTGCAGCAGCGACCATTACGCGTATTCCCGCGTCATTTGGGACATCTCGACGATCGCGTATTTGAATAACGAGAACTGGCTGTCGAGCTCGCTCGTGCACAGCCCCGTGCTGTCGGAGGATTGCCGCTGGAGCTTCGACAATTCGCGCCACTTCATCCGCTACGTGGACCATATCCACCGGGACAGCGTGTTCAGGGACTTGTTCCGCAAGCTGTAAGACTTAAGCGATGCGCCATAAGCCGCAGGCAGACCGATTTTCCAGGTCGATTCTGGAAGATCGGTCTTTTTGTGGTCGTTGGCCGCATCCTTATCGCTTCCATTGCGTATGAACAGATAACTTAATCCTTGGAAGGAAGCGATGCACGATGGCGGATACTTCTCTCGACCGCTTGGCGGAAGCGAAGGAACGTAAATACAGAATGGAGAAGGCGCAGCGGAGGCAGCAGCAATTGCGCAGCCGGATCAACGAGAATGAACGGCTTATTATCAAGCTGGAGGTAGAGCTGGAGGCGGAGCAGGCTGACGTCGATAAACTAACCCGCATGTCGCTGACCAACTTGTTTCACACGCTGCTTCGCAGCAAGGAGGAACAGCTGGAGATGGAACGGCAGCAGGCGCTGGCCGCCGCGCTGAAGCTGCAGGAGGCGAAGGAAGCCGAAGAGCGAATGAAGGCCGAAATCATCAGCCTCGGCGATGAGCTTGCCGCTTGCGGCAATGCGGAATGGGAGTATGAGCGGCTGCTGCGCGAGAGAGAAGAAGAGCTCCGAAATTCGTCTGCCAGCGCCAATGAGCTCGCGGGTATGGATACGGAAATTGCCAACAAGTCGGTCCAGGTCAAGGAAATCCGCGAAGCGCTGTCGGCCGGGCAGCATGTACTGATGTCGCTTGAAGGGGCATCGAAGAGTCTGGAGAAGGCGGAGAACTGGGGCAACTGGGATCTGTGGGGCGGCGGAGGCATGATCAGCACCCACATCAAGCACGAGCATGTCGATGATGCGAAGTCGGCGATCCGCGAAGCGAATCACTTGATGCGGAACTTCCGGGACGAATTGGCCGACATTGAGCGTACGATCGATATTTACGTCGACATTAGCGGCCTCATGAAGTTCGGCGATTATTGGTTCGACGGCCTGATCGTGGACTGGGTCGTGCAGAAACGGATCCAAAGCGCGCAGGATCAGACGCTGGAAGCGATCCATCAGGTTAGAACCGTCGTGAATAAATTGAAGTCGGAGCTCACGATCGCGGAGTCGGCGCTGGCCGGCTTGAAATCAACGCGCATTGGTTGGATCGAACAACAGCAGGTGTAACCGGCTGTATGACGTATAGAAGCAATAAGCTTGCCGTGGAGTATCGCGGCAGGCTTTTTTGGCGTGCGCATTATTAAGCATAGCGGCAAAAAATTAAATGAGTTTGTCGGATACCCGACATTTATTATGGGCTGGACTATGATATCATCCTTATATCGCATCAGAATAGTCGGAATAAAACTGGCACAGGATTTCAGAACAGGTTGAGGTGGATGAGGCCATGGGTGAACGGGGCGATCAGCAAGATTTTCAAGAGACAGGAGATTTTCAGGACACGGACGATGTGAAAGAAACCGTTGCGAATTTGTTCCGCGAGCATGGCACGGTGCGGACTTATCGCAAACACGAGTTTGTTTTTCAGGAGAATGATCCGCCATCCGCCGCGCATTACGTAGAGACCGGACTGATCAAGATCTCTCAATCCTCCCAGGAAGGGCAGGGGATTACCTTGTTCCTGCGTTATCCTGGCGAGATGTTCGGCAACGCGGAGCTGCTTACCCGAATTCTTCGCAGGCGATATGCCCAGTGTTTGACGGAAAGTCAGGTCATTACGCTGGACGCGCGCCTTTTTCAGGAATTGGCCAGGAGCAACTCCGCCTTCTCTTATGCGCTTGCTGTCATCACCGCGCGCAGGCTGCTGCAAACGCAGAATATGGTCGAAACGCTGATCAGCCGTCCGGTGGCTTGGCGGTTAGCCTGGTTTCTGATGCAGATGGGCAGGGAACAGAACGACCAGATCGAAGTGCAGCTTCAGCTCAGCCACGAGGAAATTTCCTATGTGATCGGCTGCAGCCGGCAGACCGTCACCGAAATCCTGAACAAGTGGCGGGAGAAAGCACTCATCACGTATACGAAGAAGCAAATCGTTATTCATCATCCAAGTCGTTTCTTCTCGGTCCTATGACCGTGTTCGCAGCTAGAAGGGGGAATCGCCATGATCGAAGTCAAGCAAGTCAGCAAAGCTTTCGCCCAGACGAAAAAAACGGCGTACCAAGCGCTGGACCTGGTTTCTTTCACGATCAACAAGGGGGAATTCGTATCGCTGCTCGGTCCTTCCGGATGCGGCAAGTCGACCCTCTTGAACCTGGTCGCCGGTTTTGAAACGGCCTATGACGGGGAGATCCGAGTGAACGGAGAGCCGGTTAAAGGCCCCGGCGCGGGGAAGGTCGTCGTGTTTCAGGAGCATGGCTTGTTTCCATGGCTGAATGTGCTGGACAATGTTGCTTTCGGCTTGAAGCAGCAGGGCATTCCGAAGAAAGAACGGCATGAACGGGCACTCGAGCAAATCAAGTCGGTACACTTAAGCAAATTCGTCGACCGTTATCCGCACGAGCTCTCCGGAGGCATGAAACAACGGGTAGCCATTGCGCGGGCGCTCGTCATGGAGCCGGACATTCTGCTGATGGATGAACCGTTCGCGGCGCTGGACGAACAGACCCGGTATATTTTGCAAAAGGATTTGGAAGACATCTGGCTGCGGACGCGGAAGACCGTGCTGTTCATCACCCACAATATTCGAGAGGCGGTTATTCTATCCGATCGCGTGCTGGTCATGTCGACGCAACCGGGCAGAATCAAGCAGGAGTTCGTCATTCAAGCGGCCAGACCGCATCATGCGGGGGACGCGATGATCCATCATTACGAGAATCGTATCATGGAGACGCTCTCGGAGGAGCTGGAGAAGGTCGTCAGAGAGGAGATAGGCCATGACTATCGTATTGCGAAGAACGCTGTTCCTGATCTTCCTGATCGTAATCTGGGAATTGGGATATAGAATCTTCGGCTGGGGCTGGAAATTCCCTTCTCCGCTGCAGACGCTGCAGGCGTTCTATGACGGATTCGCGGAAGGGCATTTGCTCGGATCGATCACCGCGAGCATGCGCAGGCTGCTCGTATCGTTCGCGATATCGATCGTGCTCGGAACGGGACTCGGCTTCCTGTTCGCGCGTTACCGCTACTTCGATGAAACCTTCGGCTTCCTGGTCGTTGCGCTGCAGACGGTGCCGAGCATCGCTTGGCTGCCCTTCGCCATCATTTGGTTCGGATTGAACGATACGTCCGTCATCTTCATCACGACGATCGGAGCGACGTGGACGATGTCCATGGCCAGCCGGACCGGCATCATGCAAATTTCGAAGATCCATATCCGGGCCGCGCAAATGATGGGGACGATCAACGGGTTCAAGCTCTTCTATCAAGTGCTCGTGCCGGCCGCGTTCCCGCACTTGATCACCGGCGTTCGGGTAGCATGGGCATTCGCATGGCGCGCCTTGACGGCGGGCGAGCTGATCGGAAGGGGGCTGGGCCTCGGCCAGACGCTGCAGGACAGCCGGGACATCGGCGATACCGCGACGATCCTGTGCGTCGTCATCATCATCGCGGTCATCGGCACGATATCCGATTATTTCTGTTTCAAACGGCTGGAGGACGGCATTATGGTCCGCTTCGGATTGCAGGCGGCGAAGAAGTAATGGCAAACAAAGAGAGAAGGACAAAACGGAGCGAGCGATCGGAACAACGATCCGCACGCGCAGCGGCGTTCTCCTTATACGATGAGATGGGGGATGACAAATGAGAAAAGCAATCATTTTGCTCAGCGTATGGCTCGGTTTAACGGGGATGCTGTCCGCTTGCGGCTCCAACGACAGCAAAGCGGCTTCCTCCGATGCGCAGGTGACCGTTAAGATCGGGATTTTGAAGAACGTCACGCATGCTCCCGGCTTCATCGCCTTGAAGAACGGCTATTTCCAAGATGAATTCGGCAAGAACGCGACGATCGAGGTAACGGCGTTCGATAATGGTTCCGACTTCTCTACGGCGATGGCGACGAATCAGATCGATATCGGCTACGTCGGACCGGGCCCGGCCATCAACCAATATTTGAAAAGCAGCAACTTCCGCGTCATCGCGGGCTCCAACAACGGCGGCGCGGTTCTGATCGCGGGCAAGGATGCAGGCATCGAATCCGTGAAGGATCTGGTCGGCAAGACGGTCGCCGTTCCGACGAAGGGCAGCACGAACGAAATTTCCCTGCGCCTGCTGCTGCAGCAGGAAGGGCTGAAAGTGACGGCGGATAAATCCGGCGTCCAGATTATTACCCGGGCACCGGCAGACACGCTTGTCGCCATGCGCCAGAAGGAAGTCGACGCGACGCTTATTCCGGAGCCGTGGGGCACGCAGATGGTGGAAGAGGGAACGGGCAAGGTGCTGGTCGATTGGGACAAAATCCCGCCGAACGACGGCAATTATCCGCTCACGATTCTGATGGCCAGCGATAAATTCCTGAAGAATCATCGCGATCTCGCCAAGGGGGCGATCAAGGCCAACGAGGAAGCGATCGACTACATCAAGCAAAATCCGGATAAATCCTACGGGCTGATCAGCGAGGAGCTGAAGGAACTCAGCGGCAAAGGGATGGATGCGAAGCTGATCAAGGCGGCGCTGGACCATCTGAATTTGACCGAGGACATCGAGTTGGACGTCATCGAGACAATGGCTCACGTATCCTTCGAAGCGGGCTACATCAAGGGGATCAAGGACGAGGGTCAGGTGGATTTAAGCAAGTTCATCGATTCTTCGCTGCTGGATGAAGTGAAGCAGGACAAATAACCATACATGGAAGATGCGGAGGGGCAGCGGATATGCTTATTCAAAGGCAAGACAACATCGTGCCGGATTACCAGGAACAGCTGACGGTCATTCTGCTTGGTACCGGGACGCCCAGGGCGTTCGAGGGCCGTGCCAAATCGTCGGTCGCCGTTCTGGCCGGCAGCAAAGCGTTTCTGATCGACTGCGGCGGCGCGGTCGTGGACCAACTAATTAAAGCCGGCGTCATGCCGCAGCGGATCTCGGATGTGCTGTTCACGCATCATCACAGCGACCATAACTCGGGCTTCTTCGATGTATTTATATCAAGCTGGCGGACGCATGTCGTCCCGGGCCGCGTGTTTGAAGGACGGTCCGTGCCGATGAACGTCTACGGCCCGACGACGACGCGGGACATTATCGGGAAGATGCGGGAATCGTTCGATTTTGACGCGAACCTGCGGGTGAACTACAACCTTTCGGCGGAAGAAGCCGCGAAGATCAACTACTTCGAGCGCAACGAAGGCGTCGTGTACGATCAGGACGGGATTCGGATTACGGCATTCGAGGTCGATCACAGGCCGGTGTATCCGGCGCTTGCATACAAAGTCGAATACAACGGCAAATCGGTCGTCGTCTCCGGCGACACGATCCCGGTAGCGAATATGATCACGTACAGCAAGGGCGCGGATCTGCTCATCCACGAGTCCTACAATAAAAGGTGGCTGGACGCGCTGATCGAGGAGTTTCCGGAGCAGGCGCAATCGTTGTCCAACCCGGCCAAGTATCATTCGACGACCTTGGAGGTCGCCGAGCTGGCCAAACAGGCCGGCGTTCCCCATCTGGTGTTAACGCACCATATCCCGGCTCCTTATCCGACGGAAGAAGCGGAAGCGGAGTACACGAGGGGGATGCGCGATATTTACCAAGGCCGGATCACGATGGGCCGCGATTTAATGGCATTCGTGCTGTAAACGTTAAACGCCATGCCGTATGCCGTGCCGAACGGCTGCTGGGAGTGATACTAGCTGCTTGCCGAACGAAGAAGGGGCTGTCCGAAGTCATCATGGATGACATGCGGACAGCCCCTTTGCGCATTCGGCAGTCGGTCAGTAGTAGATAGTTAGTAGTAGATAGTTAGTAGTAGATAGCCAATAGTCATTAGTCGTTATACGTTCGTGACCGGTAGTTCACTCATATGCGATGTGGCTTTTAGAAACGGGCCAAATACGCTTCCAGCGTCAGGCCGAGCTTCTTGATGTCCTTGGCGACGGTGACGCCGACGTAACGGACATGCCACGGCTCGTACATGTAGCCGGTCTCGTCTTCGTGTTCCTTCTCGTAACGGATGATGAAGCCGTAATCCGCGGCGTGCGCTTCCAGCCACTTGCCTTCCTTGGTGGCGCCGTAGCTCTGTTCGAGGCCGTAGTGGACGCTCGCGCTGGAGACGTCCATCGCCAGACCGGTTTGGTGCTCGCTTTGGCCGGGATGGGCGCTGAACGTGTTCGCTTCTTCCTCGCCGTGCGACTTCGCGTACGCATTAAAGATCGATTGCTGCGATGGATAGGAACGGTAGCCGGATACGGCCTTCAGCTCGATGCCGTCCTGCTTCGCTCCGGCGAACAGCTTGCCGAGCGCATCGGCCGCAACCTTGCGCATTTGCTGCTTCGGGCTGTCGCCCGAGAAGGAGAATTCGACGGGCGCTTTGACGAGATCATTGGGCACGTAACCGGAATCGAGCTCGCGTTTCTTGTTGACCAGGACCAGCGGACTCGTCGGATTGGTGACGTAGGTAATGCCGCCTTTCTGCAGCGTCGTGCGGGACGCGGCATTGTCGTACATGAATTGCTGGAACTCCGACTTGGTCGAGGCCGACGACGTCGGTTTGCTGTCCCCATCCGTCTGCGAGGACGGGGCCGTGCTTCCGCCGGTCGGCTTCGGCTTGCCGGTTACCGCAGGGCTGTCGGTACCCGCGGCCTCGGAAAGGTTGAATGCGTCCTGCAAGAACGTGGTTTGAGTCCATATGATGGCGGCACCGATCGAGATGCCGAGAACGACGACGGGAATCAGAATCGATTTTCTCACAAGTTTGCTTGCCTCCTGGGTGTCAACTGAATTTGAAGCGAAATGATAGCGGAGCTATACAAATATTATAGATAGATCGCGGCGCTTGTACAACTTTCGGACGGATGCCGGTACTAGGCGTTTACTGGGCGCGCGGTCGAACCGTGTCAAAAAATGTCTTCCAACTTCGCTTCGAACTGGTGTAATATGGGATTTGGTAGAGAGAAAATCAACTAGAGACAGGGGAATGAGACGAAGTGAAGATTTACCGTAAGCCGGTGTCGTTCGGCAAGAAGCTTCTGCTGCTGTCGGCGGCAACGATTATTGCGTTCACGGCCGTACGAACGCAAGACGTGCATGCCATGGACGTATGGGGGATTTATAAGGAAGCCCAGAAGCTCGACGAGAAAGGCAAATATGCCGAAGCGATTGCCAAGTACCAGTCGATCGCGCCTGAATTCGCCAATAAAAAAGAATACGGCAATGCCGCGGGGATGTATCTCCGAATCGGCAATGATTATGCCAAACTGAAGAAATACGACGATGCCGTCGCCGCTTGGGATCTGGAATCCAAGTATTACGGATTAGCCGGCAACACCCAAGTCAGCATCGCCGCGAAGCGCAGCGCGGACATGCTTCGCAGCAAAGGGAGCTTATTCGTCGAGACGACCGCGGCCGCGGCCGGCAGCGCCAATACGCACGGCGCGAAGTTCGAGCCGAAGAACGGGGCGTTCATCGGCGCCTATGCGGAGCTTGACCCGGCCGTCCATAATTCCAAGACAGCCAACCCGTTCTATACCGATCAGTTCCCGGTGATGACGGGGAAGAAACACGCGGCATACTTGGAATATTTCACGTACGGGAAGCCGTTGTCGAGCATCCAGAGCCACATCGACCACGCGCGCGCGGCAGGCACGGCGATCGAGCTCGGCGTTCAGCCGCTGGAAGGACTGGACCAGGTGCAGGACAACGAGTACCTGCATCAGCTGGCCCGCGACATCGAGGCCTCCGGCGTGAAGGTGTTCCTCCGTTTCGCGAATGAAATGAACGGCGACTGGGTGAAATGGCATGTCGAGCCGAAGCTCTACATCGAGAAGTTCCAGCTCGTGGCGAAGGTGTTCCACAAGGAAGCGCCGAACAACGTCGTCATGGTGTGGGCACCGGATCGTCTGCCGGAATATAGCATTGCCTCCTACTATCCAGGCGATGCAGCGGTGGATTGGGTCGGCGTCAGCCTCTACTCGATCTTCGATCCGTCGCTCGATCCGCTCAAGCAGGGAGAGGACCGTTCGAGCCACCTCGATAAGTTCGATAATATTTACAAGCTGTATGCCAGCCGCAAGCCGGTGTTCATCTCCGAAGGCGGCGTCTCCTACATGTACCCGGAGAAGAAGCTGGATAAGTCCGACTGGGCCGTGTACAAATTGAAAGAGTTTTACGCGACGCTTCCGATGCTCTATCCGAAGGTGAAAGCCGTCTTCTACTTCGACAGCAACCACGACGCATCGGCACGGATCAAGTATTACATGCTGTCCGCCAACCAGAAGCTGCTTGCCGGCTACAAGCAAGCGGTCAACAATCCGTTCTACCTGAGCAATATCGGCGACGAATCGCCGGTTGCCTACAAGGCGATCAGCGCTGCTTCGCCTGTAACGGCGGCTGTCCAAAGCGTCTCCGCCTACGTGAAAACATGGTCCCCGACGCTGGCCAAGGTAACCTATGAGATCGGCAGCAAAACCGTCGCGACGACGACCTCGCTTCCTTGGACGGCCAAAATCGATTTCGCGCCGTACAAAGGCAAGAAGATCGATGTCGTCATCAAAGCGTACGACGGCAAGAATACGCTCGTCACCACGCAGAAAGTGCCTGTCGCGGTCAAATAACGATCGCTCAACATCCGGCTTCGCCGGGGCCGTATTGCCGGCTCCGCGCGAGGCCGTTTTTTTTTTGCATTATTAAGAACGTGTCAATCTCTGCTATACTTGTTTATATTTCTGAGGAAGAAGGGGAGCTGGCGATGAACGAACCGAACGGTTCGATGGAAGAGCAGCTGGCTGCGGCGCGCGCGGAGATCGAGGAGCTTCGCGGCGACAAGCTCCGCCTGCAGCGGGAGCTTGTCAGGCTTCGCGGCTTGCTGCGCGGCGAGCCTCGGGACCTCCGGTCCACGAAGCTGAACGAGGCGCTGCGGGAATAGGCGGCGTTGTCCGCGAATGCCCGTACGAAACATGCGGACAGATACTGGAAAGCACGTCGAAAAAGCGCTACAATACGAATAGTACAATCAAGGCGAGGTGATCTCAATGTCAGAAAACCAAACGACGCCGGAACCGCAAGAGCAAGCGCAGGATCAGCCGAAGAAAGTATCCCTGGCTGATGCCGTGAAGCAGAAGCTCGCGCAGAAGAAGCAGGAACAGGCGAACGGCGGCAAGCAAAAATTCGGTCAGGCCGGCAATCAGCAAACGATGAAGAGCCAGAATACGAAGAAGGTCAACAACCAACGTAAGAAAATGGGCGTATAACGAAACGCGGCAAGGAGAACTGAAGGTGATTATCGCCTTCAGTTTTTTTCATGATCGGGGGGAACGAGGATGCAGCAGCAAGGAATGGGCATCGGCGCGAGAGAGCGCCATGCGTTGATCATACTGAATAGTTATCGGAAGCTGATCGGGAAGCCGCTGCTGGTGACGAACGCGGACAAGTCGGCGGCGGAGCAGCTGTTCGAAGCTCCGATAGCGGTGCTGTCCCATGGCACGCAGCAGGATCCGGTGCTTAATTACGGCAATCGAACTGCTCTTGGCCTCTGGGAAATGGACGAGACCGCATTTACGGCCATGGCTTCGAAGCATACGGCCGAACCGATGATACAGGAGGAGCGGCAACGGTTTCTCGAAGCGGTGGCGGCGAAGGGGTATATCGACGATTACAGCGGCGTGCGCATTGCGGCCAGCGGGAAACGGTTTCGCATCGAAGAAGCGGTTGTCTGGAATTTATACGACGAAGCAGGCGGGTACTATGGACAAGCCGCGGCTTTCGCGCGCTATACGCGGTTGTAAAGGAGGCTGGAATTGCGGATGAAACCCATTATAGACTACTGCTTGTCCATGAAATGCGCCGAGAAGGATTACCCGTTCGGACCGGAACCGCTCGTCATGAAGGTCGGCGGCAAAATGTTCGCGCTCATCGCGGACAATACGATTTCGCTCAAATGCGACCCCGTCATCGCCGAAAACTTGCGCGAGCAGCATGAAGCGGTGAAGCCGGGCTACCACCTGAACAAGAAGCATTGGAATACGGTAACGGTCGACGGCACGATCCCGCTCGAGGAGATCGACGACATGATCGCCCATTCCTACGCGCTGGTCTTCAAGGGGCTGCCGAAGTCGGAACGCAGCCGAATCGATGCGCTGCTTCGGCTCCCCTAAAACGCAGAGCAGGGATCGGTAGCGGCTTGACGGCGAACCGTTGGACCGGAGCGGAGCCCGGTGTCACCTTAGCGGACACCAGCCCGGAGGTCCCGAGCAGATAGCGGCCGTAAAGCCTGGCGCGTCCTTTGCCAAATCGGCGAAATAGCTGCCGATGACGTGATTGCTGCCGACGGATCCATTGCGGAAGCTTCGCTTTACTTCTTCTTTGACATGCAGGTAGTAGTAAGATTTGTCCGTCTTGGGTGATGTGTAGACGAGCGGCGGCAGATGCGGCACGACGTCGAATTCGTTCTGCACGCGGAAGGAGATCGGCACGGCGGCATTGTAGCTGCGCACGAAGCTGGGGTCTCCGACGCGAGGTGCGCCGAATGTGTAATTGATCAGGCTGACCGGTTTGCGGTTGACGGCGATATCGAGCGAAGCCAGCGTCGCCAGCGCTCCTCCGAGACTGTGGCCGGTTACGAACAGCGGCTTATCCGCGGAAGTTTGGTTCAGCAGCTTATAGATCGCATCGCGCGCGGACATGTAGACCTCGGTGAACCCCCGGTGCGTCATGCAGTTCTTGCTGATCGGCTTGAAGGCCGTCTGCTGGGCGATCATGTCCGTAATCCAGTCCGTCGGCGAGACTGTGCCGCGGAAGGCGAGGATAACGCCGCGGTCGGATTCCAGCACGAAGCCGAACGGCTCTTCTTTGCCGGCATACGAGGACGCGTAGAACGGACCGACCAGCGAATAGGTTTCCGGCGTTAGGAACAGCCCGCCGTTATCATATTGCACGTAGGTTTGACTGCACACGGCCGCCAGGAAGATCGCCGTTCGCAAGTCCATCGCGCTGCTGTTGTTCATGGCTGCTTCTCCTTTTCACGCATATATCACATTGTATGAGCCGCTGGGCCGGTGTGCTTTAGGCGGCTGCCCCGGAAGTGGGCTGAATTCGCGATTCAACATCCGGCGTTTGGGGTATCTAGGGAGATGAAGTCCTGGGAAGCACGTCTGTCATTCGGCCAGGCTGAAAATTCACGGACATAGGAGCAGAGCAACGGTAATGAATAAATTAACGGCACCAGACGGAACGGCAAAAAGATGGAATATGCGCATCGCCGTCGTGGACGATAATCCGATGAATATCACCGTCGTGAAAGAAATTCTGAAACGAGCGGGCTATTCAGATATGCTGACGGCGGCAAGCGGGATGGAATTATTCGGCTTGCTTGGCTTGGATGCGAAAGGCAACGAACCCGCGGACATGGCGGGAGGAGACTGGCACGGCATCGATTTGATCTTGCTCGATATGATGATGCCCGGCGTGGACGGCATAACGGCATGCCAGCGCATCCAGCAGTCGCCGCGACTGAGAGACATCCCCATTATCATGGTCACGGCAATCGGCGATTCGAAGAAGCTCGCCGAAGCGCTGGATGCCGGGGCGATCGATTACGTGACGAAACCGATTAATCGGATCGAGCTGCTGGCGCGCATACGCGTTGCGCTGCGCTTGAAGGAACAGAAGGATTGGCATAAGGAACGCGACCGCCGCATGCGGGAGGAATTGCAATTGGCGAAGGAAGTCCAGTACGCGGCGCTTCCGCAGCCGGTGGACGACGAAGGCATGGCCATCGACGCGATCTACCGTCCGTCGGAGGAACTCTCCGGCGACTTGTATGCATGGCACCGGATCGACGACAACCGTTACGGCATTGCCGTCATCGACGCGATGGGACACGGCATCAGTTCGTCGCTCGCCAGCATGTTCATCGCTTCCGTGCTGAAGGAAGCCATGACGAAACAAGTGGAACCGAAGCGGGTCGTCAAGGAATTGAACCGCCGCTCGCATCAGCTGCAATTTGCGGACCAGCTCATCCAGTATTATTTTACGGGCTTGTACATGGTCGTGGATTTGAACAAAGGGGTGCTGGAATACGTGAATGCGGGGCATCCGCCGGGGCTGGTGATTCGCGGCGACGGCAGGGTCGAGAACTTCGCGCTCGGCGGGATGGCCATCGGCCTGTTCAGCGAGATGGCGCTGGAGAAACATACGATCGATATCCGCTCGGGCGACCGGGTCTTGTTATTCACGGACGGCTTGTATGACCTTGTCGGCAGCGATTACGAGGAAGACCGGGAAGTGAGCTTGACGGAGCTGCTGAGGCCGTTCTGCAGCAGGACGCCGGTTAAGGCGTTGGAGGAAGTGCTGTTCGGAGGCGAGCAGCGCGAAGGCGCGGAGTCGGACGATCGTTGTCTGGTGGTCGTGGACATCAAGTAGCATCGCCTAAACGAACAAAAAGGGAGCTTCTCGTACGCGCGTCTGAACGGCGCCGGCGGAGAGCTCCCTTTCTTATTCGATCGGGGTATGGTTGCGATTCGACCGCGAAGGCAGCGGCGCGGGATCGTCGTCTGTCGTCCCTGCTCTCGCGGCCGGAGCGTCCTTGTACGTTAGCGAGATGCTGGTTTCTTTCCTTGAGCCCCGGCTGCGGCGAGGCGGTTGAGGGAGATCCTCTCCGTTCGCTCCGCCGCCGGGCAGTTCATCGTCGGCGTCTCTGGAGGAAGACCGCGAGCTCCCCACGATGTCGCTTCTCGAACGGCCGTTCAGCAAGTCGCCCGTCCATCCTTTATGCCACAGCCACCAATAGATCAGCAATGTCGTGACGATGATGATGGAGCTGACGGTAATGAAGCCCCAGCGCTCGCCGGCCCACGGAATATCCTTGAAGTTCATCCCCCATACCGCTCCGATGACCGTAGCGGGCATGAACAGGGCCGTGAAGATCGTGAGCGTCTTCATGATATCGTTGCCCCGGAAGTTGGAGATCGCGTCGTCCATCATCAGCAGCGTATCGATCTCCGCCGCATAATGGCTGAGCAAGCCCTGAACGCGCTCCAGCCGCAGTTCCAGCCGCTTGAATTCTTCTAACTCGGCCAGCTCGTTCATGAATGCTTCTTTGGCCGCGTCCTGCGTCTCCTTGATCGGAATAAACAGATGGCTCCAGTGAAGCAGCTCGTACCGCCGTTCGAAGATCACGTTCATGAGCCCGGTTTTGTTATGGCGGCTCATGCTCTGCTCCAGCTCGCCGAGCCGGGCCTCGAAGCGGTCCAATCCGGCATGGAAGGTTTCCAATATATTGCTAAGCATCACGAAGAACGCTTCCGGCGCCGATTTGCAGCGCTGCAGCTTCTCCTGCCAAGGGTCGATCTGAAGGCGAAGAGAAAGGCGCAAATCGCTTTGGTAAGTCACAAGCTTATCGTGCGTAACCCGGAAGTGAAGATGCTGGATGTCGTTCTCGTCGTCCGAGGCCTGAAACATCAGCGTCCCCTGCAAGATGGACTTTCCTCCGGGAAGCTCGGATACCCCTATTTGGTTGTGTACGGAACTTTCGACGTCCTGAAGCCAAGCGGCGAATTCCGGGTAAGCCTGCTTGATGTCAAGCTCGGCTACGGCAGGTCCGACGTCCGGTTCGTTCTGTTCCGCGGCGGAGCCTCGGGCGGCTTTCCTGCTGCGGGTCAGACCGGAGACGGCCGGCCGTTTGGTGTGCAGCATATGCCATTCCCATTGCGATGGAAATTGCAGCAACCGATGCATCATAGGTTTTGGAAGCCTCCTGCTTGTCCGTACGTGCGCGATAGTCGTTAGTACCATCATAACGCGAATTTACCTGGAAGCACAACGTGCCTGCGACATTTTTATCCAAATTGTCAATAGTGGAAACCCGCGCCGCAACAGAAAATAAAATACGCCCGGGGCCGGTTGGACCGGAGCCGGGCGTACATCCATCGGTTCAAGATTCCTCTTGTTCGCCGAGCAATACCTTCAGCTTGTCGATGGCGCGCCGCTGAATGCGCGAAATACTCATCTGCGAGATGCCGAGCTGATCGGCGATATGACGCTGCGGAAGTCCGTCTGTATAAGCTAGCATCAGCACTTCCTGCTCCTGGGGCTTGAGCTGCGACATCGCCGCTTGCAGGTCGAGCCGCCTGTCGACGTCTTCGAAATCGTCGCCCGGCGATCCCAGCAAATCGCCGAGGGAGGCGGCATTGTCTTCCTCGGAAATCGGCGTGTCCAGCGATACGTAATGGTACAGGTCGCGGCCCGCAAGAATCTCGGTCGTTTCCTCGACGGTAAGCGACATGTGCAAGGCGATTTCTTCGATCAACGGGGACCGTTCCAGCTTGACGGTCAATTCGTCGATCGCCTGCTGGACGGCAATGCCTTTTTCTTTGATCCGGCGCGGTACCTGGACGTACCAGGATTTGTCGCGGAGGTAATTCTTCATATGTCCGATAATGCTCTTCATGGCATAGGGTTCGAACTGTACGCCAAGGGAGCTGTCGAACTGGCTGAACAAGCGTAGAAGGGCGATTTGGCCGACCTGCATGAGATCCTCGTACAAGTCGGGGCGGTTACGCGAGATTTTTCCGGCTGCCATTCGAACCATGGGCTCATAATGCGCAATCAGCTGTTCTGCGATCTCATTGTCGGGACTGTCCTGATAAGCGATAATGAGCTCGGCGCCGGTAATCGGTGGTTGCTTGGCCGGCTGCGGGCTCATCACATTTCACCACTCTTCACCAACCGCTTTGTTAGAACCACTTCCGTGCCCATCTCGCTGTTCACTTCAACGTCGTCCATCAGCGCTTGCATCAAATAGAGTCCCAAACCGCCTGCTTGCAGATCATCGATGGTTTTGCCGTTCACCGGCTGCGCCTTGCGAGCGGCAGCCGCCGCATCAAAGCTGCGGCCATCGTCCTTCACCACGATGGAGAGCGCGTCGTCACGCTTCACGAGGCGAACTTCGATCCGCGGCGAAGGCATCGGCGCCTGTGCGGCCACGCCGGTGTTCAAATCGCCGTACGCATACAGCACCGCATTGTTGCAGGCTTCCGAAACGGCGACTTTCATATCTTCGATTTCTTCGTAGGAGAAGCCCATTTTGACGGCCAGCCCGTACAAGGTCAGCCGCACCAAATCAATATATTCTGCGGACGCGGGCACTTGCAGCGTTATTACATCCTCCGTTAAGTTCATCGGTTATCTCGTTCCTTTCTTCTGTTCCGCCGTCGTCGGCGAATCAGGCCTTGAAATATAAGTAAAGCAAAGGATGAGCTTCGGTTATACTCGGCTTATATTTGGGAGTGAAAACAGCGTTCCAAGCCGCTTAAGCACGGTATTGGACTTTAACATGTTTAAGCTTTTAGAAGAAACGGCGTAATGCCGGTCATGTCGAACAGCTTGCGGATATGGGGCGGCACGGCTTCCACAGCGAACGGTGCTTCCTTCGCGTGGCGCGCCTTCAGGACGGACACTAGAATGCCGATTCCTGTACTGTCCACGTAATGCAGCTCGCGCAAATTCAGGATGAGCTCGCGATCGGTTAACTCGATGAGGGGGGACATGACCGCTCTCATCTGGACGGCGGATTCCAAATCCAACTCGCCTCCGATATAGACGATGCACTTTCCTGTCTGGTTTTCCGTTCGAACGAATAGTTTATCATTTTGCTTCATCGCAACGACGCTCCTGTATCCAATTTGACATCTTGATATGTGATGATTACCCATGCTTCTTCAGCGTGAAACAAGAACGGGCATATTTGAAAAAACTGCCAGTCCGGTTGGTGAAATTATACCCTGCGGGGACGGATTGCGAAACGGCTGGGGGAGTTGGCGGGGCAGGCGCCGGCGGGGCAGGCGCTTGTGCGGCGCTGCGGCTCCCGCGCCTGTGTCGCGCTGCGGCTCCCGCGCCTCGGCGGCGCAGCGGTTCCCGCGCTTGTGCGGCGCTGCGGCTCCCGCGCCTCGGCGCAGCGGCTCCCGCGCCTCGGCGCTGTGGCTCCCGCACTGGTGCGGCGCAGCGGTTCCCGCACTGGTGCGGCGCAGCGGTTCCCGCACTGGTGCGGCGCAGCGGCTCCCGCGCCTCGGCGGCGCTGCGGCTCCCGCGCCTCGGTGGCGCAGCGGTTCCCGCGCCTCGGTGGCGCAGCGGTTCCCGCGCTTGTGCGGCGCTGCGGCTCCCGCGCCAGTGTCGGGCTGCGCCTCCCGCGCTCAGTCCCTTTCGAATCTAATGCAGCGTAACGAACCCAACGAACCTTATTTGGCCAAAAATCTGCGTTTTGACCTTGTAACGAATCCTAGGATCGCTATTTCACTCGAAAGCTTACCAGTTCGCCATCATATAACAAATAGCGCGTTCTGAGTTCCTTACCTTGATCAAAGGGGCATTTTTGCCGGTATAAGACTTGTGGAGTTCGTTAGAACACAACTTGAGTCGCATTAGGTGCGACGGCTGCCCCGACCCTGCACAATCTTATACGTAAAGTCGGGAAGCGATGCGCTAAACTTGCTATCCTTGCAATCAGAGAGGAGGTCGGAGCATGGACGTATTAACGCAGCTCAACCGCGCGATGAAATATATCGAGGCGCATCTGGGCGAAGATATTGAACTGGACAACGTCGCAACGGTTACCACGTATTCGGCCTATCATTTCGGCAGATTGTTTTATTATATTGCAGAGATGCCGCTATCCGAATACATTCGGAAACGCAAATTGTCGCTGGCCGCCATGGCGCTTCAGAGCAGCCAAGTCAAAGTCGCGGACCTGGCCGTTCAATACGGTTATGACAGCGCCGACAGCTTCACGCGGGCGTTCGTGAAACAGCCCGGCGTAACGCCTACAGCCGCGCGGCAATGGGGCTTCATGCTGCGAATCTATCCTCCGCTCACCTTTCAAATTCGGATTAAGGGAATGCAGGAGATGAACTGGCGGATCGAGGAGCGGGAAGCGTTCGAGGTATACGGCATCGAGCGGATTTTCAAGCAGGAGGAGCTCGGCAAGATAGCGGACTTCTGGGATGAGTGCTTGCAAAGCGGAAGGCATAAACAGCTCGAGGTCGATGCGGATGCGCTGTATGCCATCATGGGGTATGGGGATGCCGCCCCTAACGCAATGCCGTACATGATATGCGGGATGAAGCGAGCTGATTCCGACACGAAAGGGTTTACGACTGTGCAAGTGCCCAAACGAACTTGGGCGGTATTCCGTGCCGAGGGATTGAGCGACCATAGCAACGAGCACTGCCAAATTCCGCAGTTGTTCAACCGCGCCTACAGCGAATGGCTGCCGACGTCAGGCTACGATAAAGTAGACGGACCTGATATGGAAGTTTATTCTGGACCAGACGCGACGGGAAAATGTTTGGAGGAAGTGTGGATTCCGGTTGTGTGAAAGTAAGGCGCGGTGGACGACTGGTTGGGATGAATTCCGCAGCAGAAGCTTGGAAGGAAACAATCAGAGCGCGGCAGTGACGCCTTGCGACGGGCCGATCCCATTGGAGAGAACCCTCAGATTCTTCGCCTATCGTCACATGTGGAATAAACGTTTAATGTCCGGTAAGTCTGCGAATGTGGTAGTTGAATTATTAAGGGAATGCCAGATTCCAATTGAAAAATAGGGTTCGTTCTTGATAAACTATATCCATACCACAACGGTCGTGAAGCACACGCCGCTTGGATACTTTTTTGCACTTAACGGTGCAGGATGGTGTCCGAGCGGCTTTTTCGTTGTGCGGCTGATTTTTAGAAGGGACGTGACGTGCGATAGCAAGATTTGATCAAGCCTACGAGGACTGGATGAACGCTGTCATTGCGCAGGAGGACAATCACAGAAGACGTGAAATACTGGAGAAAGGTCTTGGCCATGGAACGGTTGAATTTCTGCGATCGGTTTGGTTTCCGGCTGTGAAAAATTTCAATGGTTTGCAGCCCGAATGGGAGGTCCGCGACTTCGACAATGGCTATCGATATTTGGATTTGGCTTATATGCCAGGCGGTGATGTAAAGGGCGGCATTGAGATTCAAGGCTATGGGACTCATGCAAGAGACCTCGACGTTCGGCGGTTCAAGGACTTATGCTGGCGGCATTGTTTGTTGGCACTGGACGACTGGATCTTTTTGCCGATTGCCTATTTATCGATTACCGAGGAGCCGAAGCGATGCCAGCAGCTCGTCCTTGCTTTTATCGGCAAATTCGTGGCAGAGGATGTGGCTGAAGAGTCGAGCTGGTTGGAAGCCGAGACAGTCCGATTCGCGAGACGACTGCTGCGTCCATTTGCACCGTTGGAGCTTGCTTCCCATTTGCAAATTTCAGTTACACACGCGAGGAGGGTGCTTCATCGGACGGTGGAGAAGCGGCAGCTGATTGTCGCGAGCGGGAGGAATCGATATCGCACCTACGCCTTACGAATCCAATAAGCCTTATTTGACCGAAAAGCCGTACGTTGAGAATGTAAGGAATCCTAAACGCGTTATTTCGCGCAAAAGATCGCCATTTGGGCTGTTTTGGACTCCTATCGTTCGCATAACGTCGCTGGAGTTCGTTAGATTGCTGGAGGGGGCATTTTCGCGGAAATAAGCTCGCTGCGGTTCGTTAGGTGTGGCAATCCAATGCTGGGGACGGTGGATGGAGAGGCCGCCCGGCGGCAGCCCCGCCCCTGGCGGCGGCCCCGCCCCGGCGCGGCAGTCCCGCCCCGGCGGCAGCCCCGCCCAGCGGCAGCCCCGCCCGGCGGCAGCCCCGCCCGGCGGCAGTCCCGCCCCGTCGGCAGCCCCGCCCGGCGGCAGTCCCGCCCGGCGGCAGCCCCGCCCGGCGGCAGTCCCGCCCAGGGGCAGCCCCGCCCGGCGGCAGTCCCGCCCGGCGGCAGCCCCGCCCGGCGGCGGCCCCGCCCCAAGCGACTGAACCGCCCCCTTAAGCCATTCCCAATTTTCGCCTCGCGCGGAAACAATCCGATTGAATCCTCCAAAAACAGGGTATACCAAACATACCCGATAAAAAATGGAGGCGAATGAGGATGAGCTATAAAATCGCGATTTTCGACACGGAGAACGATGCGATCAAGGCGGTCCAGGCGTTGGAGCAAGCCGGCTTCACGAAGACGGAGATGACCGTCATCGCGAAGGACAGGGAGCACTCCCGTCGGATCGAGTCGGAGACGAACGTCCATGCCGACGAGCTGCAGGATTTGGCGGATACGCGTTCCGCGGTCGATCAGCACGGGTTGGATGACCCCCGCGTTATCGCGCCGATCTCCGCAACGCAGGGGTTCGGCATGACAGGGACGTTCACGGGCGGATTCGCCTACCCCGGTACTTCATTCGTGGTAGCAGGCGCGTTCATGGACGATGACAACAGCATGAACAGCGCGTTGTCCGATCTCGGCGTGGAGTCCGGCGACGTGGATGAATGCCGGACGGCCATCGCGAACGGCGCGATCATCATCGCGGCCGAAACCGGCAGCGACGGCACGAACGGCGGTCCGGATTTGACTCGCGGCGGAACGGCGGAGGCAGCGTTCAGAAGCTGCGGAGCAACGCGGATTTTGTAGGTTTTTCCATAGTTGCCAGCGGCGGTCGTGTCGATTGGAGCCGAATGCTCCCGGCACGGCCTTTTTGCCATTTTGAAAAAGGGACATTTACAACGGGGAAATCTCTCTGCTATGCTAATGAAAACTGTCCGACCCCGGGCAGCCAGAAGCCAAACGAGTCAGAGGGTGAGACCATGATGAAATCGGTTACAGTGTATGACATCGCCAAAGAAGCCAACGTATCGGTCGCTACGGTTTCACGCGTTCTGAATAACACGGCCCCCGTCAAGGCATCAACTCGTGAGCGCATTCAAGGCTTAATCAACAAGTACCAATTTCAGCCGAACGCCTTGGCGCGCAGCCTGATCAAGAAAGAAACAGGCATGATCGGCATTATTTTGCCGGATATCACGAATCCGTTCTTCCCGGAAGTGCTCGCGGGACTGGAGCAGGAAGCGCGCAAGCAGGGGTATACTTTCTTTCTATGCGACACCGGTTCGTCCAATTTGGACATCAAGGAACAGTACAAGCGCGAATCGCAGTACTTGAACATTCTCTTGGAGAAACAGGTGGACGGCATCATCATGCTCGGCGGCCGGATCGACTTGCACAAGTGCCCCAAGGAAATGGCCAAGGAAGTGGCGGAAATCAATAAACGGGTGCCGCTCGTATTCATCAACGGCAACTTACCGGGAGCGAAGTTTCACCGCGTCGTTATCGACGAGGTGGCCGGCGGCCGGATGGTGACCGAGCATCTCATCGGACTTGGACACCGCGACATCGCGTTCATCGGCGGCTATCCGCAAATGTCCAACACGGTCGGGCGTCTCGAAGGTTTCCGAGCAGCTATGGCGGATGCAGGTCTGACTGTGCACGAGGACTGGATCGATCATGGGGGCTTCTCCGTCCAGCGCGGCAAAAACATGATGGGCCGGCTGCTCGACATGGAGGGCGATCGTCCTACCGCGGTCGTCTGCGCAAACGATCTCGTTGGCATCGGTGCCATCAAAGCCGCGGTAAAAGCCGGGCTCCAAGTGCCGCGGGACATCTCCATTACGGGCGTCGACGGTGTTCCATTGGCGGCCAGCGTCATCCCGGAACTGACAACGATGTCCTTGCGATGCCTGGAGCTTGGGCGATCCGCCGCTTTCGTCATGCATCAGCTGATTTCAAAATCCGCCGACGTGAATTTGCTGACCACGCTGACGCCGGAGCTGACCATTCGGGAGAGCACGGCCCCGCCGCCGTCCCGGAAATAAGCAGAGAAAATTTTTCTTGCAACCGTATTGACAGCGCTATCATTTTCCGGGTAAACTTCAAATCAAGGCAACCCTGTAGGCAGGGTTTAATTTTTAGGAAACAATGAAATGGGTTTCACTCAGCACTACATAATCGCATAAGCCAGCATGCCGCAAGCAGCTATAACCATGAAATACACACTCATTTACGGAAACGGAGAAGTTCGAGAAACTCGTCTAATCCCGCCATGCAGTCGTGTATTTTTATTTTAGGGTTTATGAAATGGGTTTCATGAATTCGCTTTCAAAATGACTTTTGGAGGATGTCAGTCATGAACATGGAAACGAAAAGCGGCGTGCCGCTCCAGTTAAGCGCTTCTTCTCTTCGCATCGGCGGGCAGGCCGAAATCATTCTCTGCGCGTCCCTCTTCTACTTCCGCATTCCCCGCGCATTGTGGCGCGAACGCATGGAGCAAGTCAAAGCCTTCGGTTACAACGCGATCGACGTTTACTTTCCTTGGAACTATCATGAACGCGCAGAAGGGAGCTGGGATTTCACCGGCGAACGCGATGCGGAAGCGTTCCTGCAGCAAGCGGCAGAAGCCGGCCTCTGGGTCGTCGCCAGACCGGGCCCGTACATCTGTTCCGAATGGGACGGCGGCGGACTTCCCGCTTACTTGTACGCCAAACCGGAGATGACGATCCGCAGCGCGGATCCCGCTTATATGGCGGCCGTCAAGAAGTGGTATGAACGGATTATCCCGTTACTCGCGAAATACGAACTGAACCGAGGCGGCACTGTCCTCTGCGTACAAATCGAAAATGAACTCGATTTCTACGATTGTCCCGATCCGGCTGCATATATTGCAGCGCTTCGCGATCTGGCAATTGAAGGCGGCATTGAATCTCCGCTCATTGCCTGCGCAGGGCAAGGCGGACTGTACGAAGCGTCGGGTCTCGTGGACGGCGTCGTGCCGACCTGCAACTTCTACCCGAACGATCGCGATCCTGCTTTCGAAGCGAAGGCGGCATCCTACGAACGGCGGCTGGCCGAAATGGATGTGCCGCTGATGGTAACGGAGACGAATCGCTCGCATTTCTTGCTTCGCCGGCTGCTGTCCTGCGGGGCGAAGCTGGTCGGTCCGTACCTGCAAGTGTCCGGTACGAACTTCGGCTTCACGAACGGGACGAACAACTGGGGCGATCCGCTTGCGTTCATGACATCGGATTATGATTTCCACGGCATGATTTCGCCGGAAGGACATGTACGCAAGGAAGCGTACGAGGGCCGGCTGATGCGCCGGGTCATCCGCAATTACGGCAACGCGTTAGCGGAAGCGGCAACTGCTCCGGCGGACGGGATCGCAAGCATCGACGGCGGCAAGCCGGCAGGCGGTTCGCTGCTCGAGCGGCAGTTGGAGCTGGTCGGAGGCGGGCATCTGCTCTTCCTGGCGAACGTGGGCGAGACGGCGGAGACGGTTGCTCTTCGGCTGCGGCAGCAAGGCGAAGCGGTCATTCCCCAAGCAACGCGGCTGCAGAGCATCCCAAGCCGATGCGCGATTCTTCCGGTCGACGTTCCCCTGGAGACATGGGGCGCGGAAGGGACGCTGCGCTACGCAACGGCAGAGCTGTCGGACGTGTTTCGCGCTGCGGGCCGCACGGTGATGGTATTTCATGCGGAGCTAGGACAGGAGGGGGAAATTTCGCTCGCATTGGGGCAAGCGGCAACGCTGCTGGAAGCCAGGAACATGAATGCGAACGGCGTGCAAGCGCAAACCCATGCACAAGAGCAAGCACAAGACCAGGCCGAAGCTGGCGAAATCCTGCTGACCTTCCGGGCCGAAGCAGGACGACAAGCGGCATGCACGCTGGAGTTGGCGGACGGCCAAACGCTGGTGGTGATCGGCTTGGAACGCCAGGATGCACTGCTGCTCCACGGCATCGAAGAAGACGGCAGCCTTGCGTTCGAGCAGGAACAGGCATATGACCTGGAGCCGCACGAGTTGAACATCGGCTGGAGCGCGCAAGTGCTCCAGCCGACCGAGTCCATGTCCGAAGCATCGCCGACAGCACTCGTGGAAGCTGAGTTTCTGGAAGAGCACGGCATCTACCGTGGTTTCGCTTGGTATAAAGCGAACAGCGGAGCACCTGCCGACGCGGACGTGCAAGGGCTGCTCATCCTTCAGGGAAGCGATGCCATCTCGCTGTATGCCGACACCGCATTTATCGGCACGTGCACGCCGGGAGGCGGCAGCCGGTTCTTGCCAAGCGGCGGCGTCGGAGGCAACTGCGAACTGACGGCCCGGGTGGAAATCTGGGGCCATACCAATTTCGACGATGCGCGTCTTCCGGGTCTGCGGCTGGACAGCATGAAAGGGCTGCGGGGCATTACGGCCGTTTCCGGCATTCAGCGGCTGACCTCCAATTGGCGCGTGCTCAGGGTCGGTTCCCGCATCGCGGATCCCGCGCTGTTGGGCGCGGCTTGCGACGACAGCGATTGGGCGTTCGTCAGCTTCGGCGGCTGGCTCTCTCCGGATCATCCGGCGTTCGAGTATTATCGCAGACGGTTCACGGCCAGCGGGAAGGCCGATTCGTTCACGCTGCAATTCAAAGGCATCCAGTCGCTGGCGCATGTCTACGTGAACGGCGTGTCCGCGGGCCATGTGAATCCATTCGATCCGTACCTCGATATTACCGCCCATGTGCAGCCGGGCGAAGAGACGCTTGTCGCGGTATTCCTTGAGCGGGTGCTCGGCCTGCCGGCTGGCGAAGTGACGCTCTATGAAGGCAGCGCCGCGCGAAACTGGCAGCTGTCGGCCTGCGGCGAAGAGGAACTGCTGGCGCATGCGCAGCGGCATGAAGCTGACGCTGCGCCATCGGAACTGCCGATTGCATTGGCGGCTGGCGGGACGGCATGGCTCTACGGATCGCTTCCGGAAGAAGCCAGGGATATCCCGGGCGGCTGGCGCGTTGAAGCGGAAGGAAGCGGCATGAAGCTGACCGTGCTGCTCAATGGCACGATCGTCGGCCGGCTCTGGACGGCAGGCGGCGCGGCAAGGCCGGTATTCAGCGGCGGCGACCAGCGTTCGTTCTACTTGCCTGGCGCGTGGATGCGCGAGCCGGGCAATGGGCTGGCGATTCTGCTTGAAGCGGTCGAGGCAGGGGAGACATCGCAGCTGGAAAGACTGATCTTTACACCAGTCGGCTTGCCGGCGGAGCGCAATTCAGGGGAGGGATAAGAGATGGAAACGATAACACAGCCGAAGGCGGCGGCCGCGAAAACCCGTACACGATCTGCGAGCGTCGGCTGGAAGCGATTTTGGAATAATCGGACGCTGATCATGATGTGCGTGCCTGCGATATTATTCTTCGCGGTGTTCGCTTATCTGCCGATGCCGGGTTTGTACTTGGCCTTCGTTAAATACAACTATACGGACGGAATATTCAAGAGCGCGTTCGTCGGCTGGGACAACTTCCGATTCCTCGTCATGACGGGGGATCTGTGGCGGCTGACCTTCAATACGATTTCGTACAATCTAGCGTTCATTCTCCTCGGCAACTGTTTGCAGATTTTCGTGGCCATTCTATTGAACGAGCTGCGCAAGAAGTGGTTCAAGAAGGTTTCTCAGACGATTATGTTCCTGCCCTTCTTCATCTCGATCGTCATCGTCGGCCTAATCGCCTACAACATCCTCAGCTATGACTACGGCCTGCTGAACGGCATTCTGAAATCGCTCGGAGCCGATCCGGTCAAAACGTACTCGAATCCGCATGTCTGGCCTTTCATCATCGTCATCACCTACCTGTGGCAAACCACCGGTTACGGCTCCATCGTCTATTTCGCCGCCATCATGGGGCTCGATTCCGAAGTCGTCGAAGCATCCGAGATCGACGGGGCCAATGCGCTGCAGCGTATCCGCTATATCGTGCTGCCTTGGCTGAAGCCGACCTTCATCATCCTGCTGCTCTTCTCGCTCGGCGGCGTGCTTCGCGGTAATTTCGGCCTCATCTATAACCTTGTCGGAGCGAACAATACGGTGCTGTACCCGACGACGGATATTATTGAAACCTACGTTTTCCGCTCGATGTTTAACAATTTTAACTTTTCCATGGGCAGCGCCGTCAGTCTGTACCAATCCGTATTCGGCTTTATCGTCGTCATTACGGCCAACTGGCTGGTGAAGAAGGCGTCGCCGGATAACTCATTGTTCTAAGAGGGAGTGAACCCCATGCAAGGTGAAGTTGTTCGTAAAAGCATCCGAAGCGATGGAACATCGCTATTCGTCAGAGGTTTTGGTTACGCTTTCATCGGTCTGTTCTCGCTCGGCTGCCTTATTCCGTTCCTGCTCGTGCTCGGGACGTCCTTTACGAAGGAAAGCGAAATCGTGAAGCACGGCTTCAACCTCTGGCCGAGAATTTTCTCGACATTCGCCTACAAGATCGTATTCGAGAATCCGAATCTGATCATCGGCTCTTATGTCGTCACGATCGGGATAACCGTCGTCGGCACGCTCGTAGGTCTATTCTTGGTAGCAATGACGGGCTATGCCCTGCAGCGGCCGGACTTCGAGCAGCGCAACAAGATTTCCTTCTTCATCTATTTCACGACGCTGTTTTCCGGCGGCTTGGTCCCGTTCTATCTGCTCGTGAAGCAGTATCTGGGCCTAGGCGACAATTACTTGGCCGTGCTGCTTCCGGGCCTGATGAGCCCGTTCCTCATTATTATGATGAAGAGCTTCACCAAGTCGATTCCGCATGCGATCACGGAGTCGGCCAAGATCGACGGCGCCGGCGACTTCACGATTTTCACCCGGCTCATTCTTCCGATGGCGGCACCCGCGCTGGCCACGATCGGCCTGTTCATCGCGCTTGGTTATTGGAACGAATGGTATAACGCGATGCTGTTCCTGTCCGCGGATATGAAATACCGTCCGCTGCAGCTCTTTCTATATGGCGTCGTCACAAGCGCGGATTTCATCAAGAATTCCTCCGCTTCCTCCAATGTTCCGCTTCGCGACGTCCCGCTGGAATCCATGAAAATGGCGACCGCCGTCGTAGCGACCGGACCGGTGATCCTGTTCTATCCGTTTATCCAGCGGTATTTTATCCAGGGGATTACGGTAGGCGCCGTCAAAGGGTAAGGATTCGATCGAAGATTGGCCGCAGGAGAGCGCAGCGCGCAAATCCTGAACCATAGCCGCGCAGGGATGACAGTCGTTCATGTACGGCGCAGTACAAGCGATATTCCAATCATTGGGGAGGCTAAAAAGAATGGGACATGCGAAGAGGCTTACAGGACTGGCGCTTACGGTCGCTCTTGCCGGCAGTTTGGCAGCATGCGGATCGAACAACAACAACGGAGATTCCGCAAGCACGAAGGACAACGACGGGAAAGCGGCGAGCAACAACAGCGGCACCGATACGAAAGCAACGGGCAATAATGCCAAAGCGGACAACAGCGCCGATACGGGCATCGACACGAGCAAGTTCGAGACCATTAATTACGTCGTGCTCGGCGACAAGCCGAAGAACGGCCAGCTCGAGAAGGTCATGGAGAAGGTTAATGCGATTTTGAAACAGAAGGTCAATGCGGAGCTGCAGTTCAAATGGGTGGAATGGGCAGACTGGCAGACCAAATACAACTTGCTGCTCGCTTCCGGCGAACCGCTTGATTTGATCACGATCGGTACCGACTGGCTGGATACGTGGGGCAATGCGCAGCGCGGTGCCTTCCTGCCGCTCAACGATCTGCTGGAGAAATACGCGCCGCAGACGTTCACCGAGATTCCGCAAGAGGATTGGGATCAAAGCAAATTGAAAGACGATATCATGATGATCCCGGAAGATCACTACACGCAATGGGTTAACCATGGTATCTACTACCGCGGCGACTGGGCGAAACAATTCGGCATCACGCAGCCGATCACGGATTTCGAAACGCTCGGCAAGTATTTCCAAGGCATCAAGGACAACATGAAAGATGTCGTGCCTTGGGATGTAAACGGCACGAACGGCACGCTCTACACGGGCTTCGAGACGGCGTATACGAATAATATCGATCTTCCGATCGCAACCGGTTTCGCGAACGTCTTCACGGCGAAGTCTTACGAAGAGCGCTACACGGTAGACAGCCCGATCTTCAACGACAAGTTCATCGACTTCGCTAAGCTGATGAAGGAATGGGCGGACAAAGGCTACTGGCGCGAAGATGTACTGAACTACAAAGGCGACACGCGCACAGAGCTGAAAGCCGGCCAAACCGGAGCGGACGCTCACCATACGCAAACGTTCAAAGGCCTCCGCGTCGATATGGACAAAGCGCAGCCGGGCTCCGAGCTGCAAATGTTCTCGTACTCCGACACGCTCGGCAACCTGGTCTCGATGCCGATTACGCACGGCGGCACGTCGGTCGGCGCGCACAGCAAAGACCCAGGACGCGCGCTGATGGTCTATGACCTGATCCGCCAAGACCCTGAGCTGTACCACCTCATCAACTATGGCGTCGAAGGCGTTCAATACGAGATCAAAGACGGCGTTCGTACGCGTCCTGCAGCCTATGACGATGCGAAAGACGGCTTCTACACCGACTTCTGGGGCGGTCGTATCGACAAAAACGAAATCCCGGCAGATACGGATTGGAGCGGCATCGGCGACATTTACGCGAAATACGATAAAATCAAGAAGCCTTTCCCTTACGGCAAATTCGTCTTCGACAAATCGAGCGTCGATCCTGAAATGACGGCCCTCTCGCAAGTCGTCGGCGAACAACTGCCAGCGATCCTGTTCGGTAAAGCGGGCGATCCGGAGAAAGCAGTCAAAGCGCTGCGCGATAAATTGAATGCGGCAGGCTACGAGAAAGTGAAAGCCGAAATCCAGAAACAACTGGATGCGTTCAAGGCAACGGATCAAGGCTAAACGAATCAAAGCTGATTAAAGCAAAGCGGAACGAATTAAAGCTGATCGAAGCTCGGCGATTTTCAAAAGCAACGCCCCGAAGGCCCGGCAGGGAAACCTGCCGGGTCTTTTTCGCGTTCTCTGCAACACGCGAGGCGGAACGCATGACGGCACCCGCCCAGAAATTGGCGGATGAGGTATGCTATATTTCAGATACAGGCGTCGTCTTACTACATGAAGGCTGAGGAGGTGATAGTCGTATGGAACAAGAGATTAGGCCGGCCAAGTTTCAGGCACTGTTCCGGGAGCATTACCCGGTCGTGCTTCGCAAAATCGCCCAGCTCATCGGGGATCGCGCCGCGGCCGAGGATTTGACGCAGGACGTGTTTCTGCGGCTGTATCGCAATCCGCCGGAGGACCTGGATCGTGTCGGGCCCTGGCTGCATCGCGTATTGACCCGCATCGTATATGATCATTACCGCAAGACGGGCCGCCAATCGAATTTGGCGGAGAAGCAGCTTCTGCAGGCGATGTCCGAGGAGCAGGCGCATCCGTCCAACGAGACGGCGGTCATTCAGAACTGGGAGCGGGAGGTCGTGCGCAACGTGCTGAACAAGCTGTCCGAGCGCGACCGAAGCGCACTATTAATGAAGGAAAAGGGTTACAGCCATGCCGAAATCGCCGAAGCGCTGCAGGTGAACCCGAAGATCGTGGGCACCTTGCTGATGCGGGCTTCGAACCGGCTGAAGAAAAATTTGCTGTCCGAGGAGGTTATGGAGTCATGAGCAAAGATCCGAGACATTCGCATAATCGCGAGCCCGAATGGGATATTACGGATGAGCAGGTGGATGATGCACTGGAACGGCTGTTCCAAACGGTGAAGGGCGAGAAGGTTCCGGCGGCTTGGATGAAAGCAGAGCAGGATCAAGCGGAACAGGCGAACACGGCGTCGATTGGAGCGGATGAGAATACAAACCCGCATGCAAACGGCGTTCACGCTGCGCCGGCTTTGCGGATCGTTTCTATCGCAGAGCCATCAATTGAAATAGGCCATGCAATGAAGGACGCACGGCTTGCTGAACCAATCGCTGCCGGGCAGCTGACTAATCGTATTGATGCCATGCCGGATTCCGCTGCGCCGGCCATCAAGCGGAAGCGACATCTGAAACGCAGATGGATGACGGGCGCCGTCGCGGCAGTCGTCGCGGGCGTCATGCTGTTCTCGTCTTGGGGGCAGGACGTCATGGCGAGCATGATCAATACGTTCCGGGTGCAGCATTTCGAGTCGGTGTCGATTACCGAATCGGATTTGAACGGTTTCCGTGAAGCGCTGCAGGACGGCACGGTCGGAACGCGTCAGCTGGACTTAAGGCTCTATGGCGAAATCGAGCAGAGCGGCGGCGGCACGGAGCGCGCCGTCGGAGCCGAGGAAGCCGGGAAGCTGGCGGGACGGCCGCTCAAGCTGCTGCCGGGCGCGGACGCCAACGCGATCGCCTATATGCCGAAGCAGGAGATTACCTTCAAGCTGCATCCGAAGGAAATCAACAAGCTGCTTAAGCTGCTCGGCGGCAAGACGGCGTTCCCGGACGAGATCGATAACGCGCCGATTCGGATCACGGTGCCGGATAGCTTCACGATGGATATCCGGACGAATCAAGACGGTTCGAGATCCTCCAAACAGTTCGTGCAGCTGCAGGCGCCGACGCTGGACGTGCCGGACGAAGTCGACGTGGAACAGGTGCGCCAGGCCGTGCTCGATTTGCCGGTTCTTCCCGACGAGCTGCGTACGAAACTAGCCGCAATCGGCGACTGGCGCCATACGCTGCCGGTACCTTCGATGGCAGGCGAAAGCGCGAAGACGATGAAGATCGGCGGCAACGATGCGATCGTGAGCACAAGCAATAACAATCGCGCGATCGTTTGGCTGCAGGACGGATGGTTGTATACGCTGAACGGATCGCTATCGGATTACCCGGCCGAGAACGACATTATTAAGGAAGCTGAAGGATTGATGAAAGCATGATTTTAAAGACGGACGGTTTATCGAAGACGTATTCGAGCGGCACCGGATGCCAGAATATTTCCTTGGAAATAAAACAGGGCCAAATCTTCGGGCTGCTCGGTCCGAACGGGGCGGGCAAGAGCACCTTCGTCAAAATGGTCGTCGGCCTGCTGAGTCCGGACGCCGGCAGCGGCATGCTGCTCGGCAAACCGATCGGCCATCCGGAATCGCGAAGGGAACTCGGGTATTTGCCCGAGCTCTTCCGCTTTCAGGAATGGCTGACCGGCGAAGAAGTGCTTCGTTACCACGCGGGGCTAAGCGGCATGCCGTATTCGCAGACGCGCTCTTCCGGCATGGCGTCGCGGATCAAAGAAGTGCTGCGCATGACGGGGTTGAACAGCCGAGGCTCCGACCGCGTGCGTCATTATTCCAAAGGCATGCAGCAGCGGCTCGGCCTAGCTTGCGCCCTGCTGCTGGACCCGACGTTCATTATACTGGATGAACCGTCGTCGGCACTCGATCCGATCGGACGTTACGAAGTGAGGCAGCTGCTGGAACGGCTGCGATCGGAAGGCAAGACCGTGTTTCTGAATACGCATTTGCTGGAAGACGTCGAGGCGGTATGCGACGAGGTCGCGTTTCTCCATCTGGGTCAGCTTCGCGCCGTCGGCACGATGAGCGAGCTGCTGCATGCCGGCACGAGCTGGGAGATTGCGGTCGGAGGCTGGGAGCCGGAGCTTGAAGCGGACTTGACTGCGGATCTGCTGCCGGGCATGTCGGTGGCGGTCATCCGGCATGCGGCGGACGGCAGCGCGGTGCTTCGCGTCGTGGCGCATAACCGGGAGCAGATCGGCTACTTGAACCGGCTGCTCATGGAGCAAGGCGCCACCTTGTATGAAGTGAAGCCCGTTCAGGAACGGCTGGAAGAATGGTTTCTGTCCATGTCCGGCCAGTCTGATTCGGCTGATGCCTCCCGCGCGGACGGCAAAGGAGGGAAACGCTGATGCTTTGGATCGTTTTTGCGGGGAAAGAGCTGTTTCGCAAGAAGATCGTGCTCGTCACCTCCGTGCTGACGCTGCTGTTTATCGGGTTATTCAACTTCGGGCTGTACAAACTGATGCACCAGTCAAGGCTGATCAAGCTGCCCTTCGAGGGCATTATGGAAGGCGTGACGCTGCTCTCGCTCGGATTGCTGTTCGCCGGCATGATCGTGGCGTTTCTCGTCTTCTTCGCGACGATGGGGGCGATCTCGGGCGAGGTGGAGAACGGGCTGATGCTGGCCGTCTTGGCGCGGCCGATTCCGCGGTGGAAAGTTTACCTCGGCAAATATTTCGGCACGGCGTTCTGGATCGCCATCTACTGCACTGTCCTGTTTATGGCGCTGCTGCTCCCCGTGCAGCAAATGGCGGATGTCCCGCTGGCGTTTGGAAGCATACTGCGGGCATGGCTGCTTTTTGTCTGGGGGCCGATGCTGCTGCTTGCGGTGTCGATGCTCGGCTCGGTTTTCTTCCCGATGCTCGGCAACGGCGTTGCCTGCGCGATTCTGTACGGACTCAGCTTGTTCAGCGGTTTTGCGGAAACGCTCATCAGCGCGCGCGGCGGCAACACGTTTAGCGGCATGCTGCTGGCCATCTCGATGTTGATGCCGTCGAACTCGCTGTTCTCGCGGGTGACGTACGAAATTATCAACGGTCTTGATCTGCCGCTGCTGCCGGACATCATGAGCCAATTGGGGCCGTTCTCGCCGTCCAACATCCCGAGTCCGTCGTTTATCGGATACTCGGTGTTCTATTGGGCCGCGCTGCTGGCGCTGGGCTGCTTCGCGCTCAAACGCAAAGATATTGCCTAGCCTTGCGCAGCGGCAGCGGTGAAGCTGTTTCAGACAGAGGCCGCGTTCGAATCGGAAGCATAGATAGAGACTATTATTGCACACCTATGGGAGAAGGAGAGACACATCATAATGGGACAGGCAATTCTGCAGGTTCAAGGCTTATGCAAACATTATAAAGGCGTGAAAGCGGTCGACGGCGTCGACATGCAGCTGAACCAGGGCGATATTTACGGCTTCCTGGGACAGAACGGCGCCGGCAAAACGACGACGATTCGGATGATGATGGGACTCATCCGTCCGTCCTCGGGCACCGTGAAGCTGTTCGGCGAAGAAGTCGGCAAAGGGAGCAATGCGGTGCTGCGCAAAGTCGGCTCGGTCATCGAGTACCCCGGCTTTTATCCGAATTTGACGGCGATCGAGAATTTGGATTTGCATCGCCGGATGATGGGCGTCAAGGACAAGAAGTCGATGGAGGAAGCGTTGCACACGACCGGTCTGTGGGAAGCGCGGAACCGCAAGGCGTCCAACTTCTCGCTCGGCATGAAGCAGCGGCTCGGCATCGCGCGGGCCATTCTGCACGGACCTGAGCTGCTCATGCTCGATGAGCCGACGAACGGTCTTGACCCGATGGGCATCAAGGAAATCCGCTTGCTCATTCAGGAGCTGGCGCAGAAACGGAAGATCACGATACTCGTGTCCAGCCATATTTTGAGCGAGGTGGAGCAGCTGGCGACGAAGGTCGGCATCATTCACCGCGGCGTGATGCTGGAGGAGTCCACGATGAGCGCGCTGAAGGACAAGAACCGGCAGTATATCGGCTTGCAGGTCGACGATTTCGCCAAATCGCAGCAGTTGCTGAAGGGCGAGCTCGGCATTCGGGACTGCCGGATGGAAGATGACGGCTGGCTCCGCATCTATGACGAAGGACGGCAGCCGGGCGAAATGAACCGTTTGCTCGTCCGCGAAGGCATCGAGGTCAGCAGCCTCGTCGCGATGAAGGACTCATTGGAAGATTACTTTGTACGTTTAGTGGAAGGCGGTGGAGCGCGTGGCTGATTTGATCGCATGCGAATGGTTGAAATGGCGCCGGTCGCGGATGCTGTGGCTCGTGCTGCTTGGGGCGCTGCTGCCCGCGCTGCTCGTGTTCTTTATTACGTTGAACGGCGCAAGCAATGACGAGCCGTTTCATTGGAAGAACTATTTCGAGACGGACCTGCAAATCATGGCGATGCTGATGTGCCCGGCCTTATTTTCTTTATTGATCGGCTATATGTTCGCGCGGGAATTTCAAGAACGGACCGTCAACAACATGCTCACGGGACCGCACTCGCGGCTCAGCGTTCTGGCAGCCAAGTTCATCATCACCTTGCCGGTGCTGCTGGCGGTCATGCTGCTGTCGTTCCTGCTCGTATTAGGCTCCGGGTTCGTCTTCCATGGAGCATCGGAATCGTTCACGATGTCGCTGCTCTTCGACCAGGCGGGTAAATTCGGCTTGCTGCTGCTGCTGGAATACGCATTGGCGCCGATCTCGGCTGCCGTGGCGCTGCTCTGGCGCAGTTATATTCCTGCCATGGGCCTTGGTATCTTCGCGGTCATCTCGGAGATGACGATCATGCAGTCGAAGTACATCATGTATTATCCGTGGAGCGCGATTCTTAATCTGACGACGGATCTGTCGCCGGATCATAATTCCGCCTCGATCGGCTATGCGACGCTGGCGATTGCATGCGTCGTGCCGCTGTTCTTGATCGCTGCGTACTTCCGCCGGGCGGACGTGCATAGCGGGTAACGGGATGCGAATACCTAAGTGAGCAAATTACGGAAGCGGCTGCCGGCAGCTGCCGAATGAAGAAGAGCGTCTGAGGATTAATGCCTCGGACGCTCTTTCTTTGTGTAGACTGCTGCTGCTATTTTACTTTGCGGCGCAAAACCAACCCCAACCAACCCAATCCAACCCCAACCAACCCAACCCGTATCGGCGATTGACCAGTGCATGTTCCAGGTTCGCCGTCAGCTGTTTTCCAACCGATAGGACTGCGGCGATTTGCCGGCATATTGCTTGAACAGCCTGGAGAAATAATGCAAGGACTGAAAATGGTACTTCTCCGCGATCTGCATGATGCTTAAGTTCGAGGAACGCAGATCATCCTTGGCCCGATGGACGAGGAACTGGTTCATGTATTGGATCGGCGTCGTTCCGGTCGTTCGTTTGAACAGCTCGAAGAAATAGCCCCTGCTCAAACCGAGCGATTCCGCATAGACTTCCGGCTGGATGCGGCTGCCGTTCAGAAGATCGTCCTCGATCCGCGCAAGCAGCTTCGTAATCCGCGGGTCGGGGATTTGATTCTCCTGCAGCGAGAAGTTCAGGAACTGTTCGATGAATTGCAGGAAATAGCTTTGAACCGCCATGCCGCGCAGGAACGTCCGCTCCGTCGTATGCGCGTTTCCCGTATAGCTTTTTTGCAGCAGCTCGACCCAGCCGCGAAGCGATGCGCCGGCGTCGGCGATTTCCGCGAGGGGATACGGGAACGAAGGGCCGACGAGCTCCGGCTGTAATTGGGACGCATCGTAGCAGATCGGGGCCGACGCATCGCCGAATGTCTCGGTCCGGTCCACGTAATGCCAGTCGAAATAGCAGCAGACATGGGTCATTGGGTCGTGGCGGCTAGATATCCAATCATGGCATCGGCCTGCTTCCATATAGACCATCATGCCTGGAAGCGCCTCGAATTCGCAGCCTTGCGAGCGGAAGATGCCCCTGCCTTCTGTGACGAAGTAGATGGAGGCGGAATAGCAGTGCCGGTTCAAGCTTGCCTGATCCGGGGAGAAGATGTATTTGGTCGCGTAATAGACGAAGGGATGATAACGGGCGAAATCCATTAAGGCTTGCCTCCTCTCCATGGATTGCGGAATATGGCAGCGGCCTGTAGTAGGACGCGGGGCTGCTACTCGGTAGCTTCCCGTTCATTTGCCTGATGCGAAATGAGCGGACGAACCCAACCAGGAGAGCATCCGGATCCGCGCGGTTTCCATTCATTATAAGGCAAATTGAATCGATAACAAGAAGGAGAAGCGGGAGAGACAGCCGAAAAGGACGCAGACAGCCGCGAATCCCAAGAAGGGACGTCAACGCCGCAAGCGCAGTCAAGCGCAGCCTCGGCAGAGACGTCCCTTTTGCGATTCGTTTAACCTTTTACCCGCCCAGCAGCGTGTCGGTCAGCAAAGAGCCTAAGAGCAGCAGACCCATCGCTGCAGAAGAACGATACGCCCATTTCATCGTGGAGGCCGCGCCGATCCCGGACGACTTGGACCTCGCGACGGCCGAGCGGAAGTAGAGCAGGAATCCTCCGGCGATCATGGCGGCTTCAAGTGCGGCGCTTATCGCGGAATGCTGCCAGAGTCCGAAGCCCAGCAGCGGGAGATGGCCGGCATTGCCTGGGAGAATCGGCAGATCCGGTCGGTGAACGATTAGGTCGAGCAGCCAGTGGCTGAAGACGACAAGTCCGATGACGATGCCGGATCGTTTGCTCCAGATCCGCCAGCCGAGCCACAGTGCCAGAAGCGAGATGACGACGGCCCCCGCCAGCGAGTGCGTGTAATTCGCATGAATGAGACCGCCGCCATAGCCGTCTCCTCCGACGGCGATGATGGTTTCCTTGCCGGTGACGAACAGCGGCACGAAAATCACGTCGAGCAGCTGCGTGCCCAGCATGAGCGCCCATACCGGCGTGTTCGTATCCTTCGCCTTCACGGCGGCGGCCAAGCCGAAATGTCCTGCGAACATTCAATGCATCCCCTTTTTGCCGGACTGGCGTCCGTTGTGATTTCCAAACCTGATCCGATTCGCAATTCCATGACGATTCTCAGTCCCGTTAAGATTCCCCGATCCGTTGCCGATGCGGGCGTCAAGAAATCCGCAGACGACTGTGAACAGCAGCATGAACACGATGAAACTCATAAGAGCAGCCTCCCGTACATCATTTTATAACCAATGGTTACTAACCTATGGTTATAATATAACCAATGGAAACTTGTGTCAATATGGTTTTGAGCGTTTTTTAACTTTTTGAAGGAAGTCCAGGTTAAGACGTTTATTCCGCCCTTCGCCATGCGTATTTCGTTTGTGAAGTATGAATTGTGAAGTGTGCAGCTATATGACCTGACGATCGTGCAACGATCTGACTGGCTGCTAAATACAAACTAACGCTATAAGCGTACATTTAATACAGCATGAACAACTAGTGAGCTAAGGAGATGCAGCATATGAACGAACAATTGAACTTATTATCCGATAAGCAAATGGCTGATTTCATTACGAACGGTTACGTAGTCTTGCAGAATGAGCTACCGGAGGCGCTTCACCGCAGCGTCATGCGGCAAATCGATTTCGTCATGCAGGAGGAGGGCAATCCCGGCAATAATATTTTGCCTCGCGTGCCGGATATCGGGAAGTTCTTCGAAACGCCTGTCGTCAAAGGCGCGCTGACCAGCGTGCTGGGACCGGACTACTACATGCATCCGCATCGTCACATGCACTACAATCAGCCGGGCAACCAGATGCCGGGAGGCGGTCAATGGCATAAGGACGGCTACTGGTCGTCGATGCGCAGCCATCGGCCATGGTGGGTCATGATGTTCTACTATACGCAGGACATTACGGAAGAAATGGGGCCGACCGCCATCATGCCGGGCTCCCAATACAGCGAGAAGCTGCCGGGAAGGGAGACGATACTCCCGACCGGCAAAGCGGGCACGATCGCGCTCGTTCATTTCGACCTGTGGCACAAGGCGTCGCTCAATACGTCGAACCTCGACCGGTACATGCTGAAATTCCAGTTCGTCCGTTTGCGGGAGCCGGTATCGCCAAGCTGGAATCATAGCGATCCGGTGCCGGACTTCCCTGCGGATCGTCCGGACGGGCATCTTGTATTGTGGCAGGATACGTGGAACTGGTATCTGGGCAATCGTTCGGGTGCCGGCTCCGAGCTGGCGGAGCAGCCTGAACTGGTAGCCGAACTGCGTGAGCGTGAAATGGCAGCGCTGGACGCGCAGCTATCGGATGGCGACGCGGCCGTTCGCGCCATAGCGGCGGATCGGCTGGGGCTGATCGGCGAAGCCGCCGCGGGCAGCGCGGCCAAGCTGAGCGCGCTTGTACAGGATGCGCCGGCCGAGGACGCCGGACTCAATGCGGCCTATGCGCTTGGCCGCATGGGAACGACAGGCATGCAGGCGCTGCTGGAGCTGCTGAAGCATGGCTCGAAACTGGCCTCGCAGCGGGCGGCTTACGGATTGCAGGCTGCAGGCGCGGCGGCCGTGCCCGATTTGGCGTTGGCGCTCGGGCAGGCGGAAGAGAACAGCAGAGCGTTGGCGGCTTTCGCGCTCGGAATGAACGGAGCGGGGGCCTCCTCGGCCGTGCCGGCTTTGATCGCGGCGCTCGAAGACCAGAGCGAGTGGGTGCGGCGCAACGCCGTCGAGGCGCTTGGGATGATCGGCGAGCCGGCGGAACTGACGGTTCCGGCATTGGTCCGCATGCTGAAGGAAGCGGTGCGGCGGGAAGCCGCCGAAGACACGGGTTCGGCCGGGGGTTCCGATCTGTACGTTGCGAATCAGGCTTACATTACGAACAAAATCGCCTACACGGCCGCGCTTTCTCTGCTTCGCATCGGCAAGCTGGGGGATCCGGAGCTCGTCCTATCCGGCTTGCAAGCCGGGCTCGGGAGCAAGGACCGCTACGCTCGCGCCTATGCGTTCGAGGCGTTGACGGCACTGCGCACGGAGAGGGCGATCGACGTGCTGATCCATTATTACCGCACCGCCCGCTGGTGTTCGGATACGCACAAAGCGAGCACGTTTTAACTCCTCCGCAGCCGACCCGAACGCCTGACGGAACCGCGTCGGCCAGCCTAAATTGAACGTTGACCTGCTCTCGGGAGCAGGTTATGCTAACCGATAGAGTTGGTGTGCCGGAATGCCGGCACCCGGAACGAAACTATCGGTTAGAGGTGACGATTTGAATTACACTTGGCGAAAACAATGGACGTCGGATGTCCGTTTGAATGTGCTGGCGGGCATCACGGCAACGCTTGCTTTGATTCCGGATTCGCTCGCTTTCTCGTTTATGGCCGGCGTCCCGCCGACGGTCGGCATATATGCTTCGATCTGCATCCTGCTTGTTATCACGTTTCTGGGCGGCCGCCCGGGAATGATCTCCGCAGCGGCGGGTTCGATGGCGGTCCTTATGCTGACCCTCGTGAAAGAGCACGGGATCGAATATTTATTCGCGGCAACCATACTGACTGGCATCATTCAATATTTAATGGGCGTCTTCAAGCTCGGCAAGCTGATGAACTACGTGCCGCAGCCCGTGCTGACCGGCTTCGTCAACGCGCTCGCGATTCTGATCTTCCTGTCGCAGCTTCGCTATTTCGACCACGCTTCTTGGACGATGTACGCATTCGCGGCGGCGGCGTTGCTCATTATTTACGTGCTGCCGCGGTATTTCAAGGCGATTCCTTCGCCGCTCGCCGCCGTCATTCTGCTGACGTTCGTCGTTTGGGCGTTCGGCATCCATGACGTCAGCCGCATTGGCGACATTGCGAAGATCGACGTCACGCTTCCTTCGTTCTTGCTCCCGGACGTTTCGTTCTCGTGGGAGACGCTGCTTATTATTTTGCCGTACTCGCTGTCGCTAGCCGTAGTCGGGTTTACGGAAACGATGCTGACGCAAAATTTGCTGGACGAAACGACTGGGGAGAAAACGGACAAAAACCGCGAAATGCGCGGCCAGGGCATCGCGAATTTCATCGCGGGCTTCTTCGGCGGCATGGCCGGCTGCGCGCTCGTAGCGGAATCGGTTCTGAACGTCCGCATGGGCGGGCGGAATCGACTGTCCACCCTCGTCGCCGCCTTGTTCCTGCTGCTGCTCGTCGTCGTGCTCGGCGACCTGCTGTCGCTCGTTCCGATGGCTGCGCTCGTCGGCATCATGCTGATGGTGTGCGCGGCGATTTTCGATTGGAAATCGGTATTCAAGGTCCGCGAGGTGCCCGTCGGCGAAACGATCGTGATGGTCGTTACCGTCGCGGCGGTCGTTGCAACGCATGACTTGGCGGTCGGCGTTATCGCGGGCGTCATCGTCAGCGCTATGTTCGCGCTGCTGCAGCGCAGAACCCGGGGCCGGAGCCGCCCTTCGGAAGGGTAGGGAACGCGGATGCATGGAGGCAGTTTCTTTGATGCGAAGTGGCGGTCCTCCGGCGAATTCCGGCCGAAAATCGTCGCTTACTACTATAAGCAGTGGGACGAGTTTCTGATGGGCTTCCATGCGCATGATGCGACGGAGTTCATGTATGTCATCTCCGGCATCTGTTCCGTGGAGACCAAGAACGAAGTAATCGCGATGCGCAAAGGCGATCTCATCATGCTGGATGCCGGCGTACCGCATAAGCTGCGCGTCGATAAGGACAGTCCGTGCCGAATGCTGAATGTCGAGTTCACGTTCAAGCCTTGCGAGGGAGTTTTCCCTTCATTAAATCAGTTGGCTGAGGGCGATCCGGCGCTATTGGCCATGCTGGAACGGCAATTGGATACGATCGTGCTGCGGGATTCGGCGGATGTGCAGCATATCTTGAAGAGTCTCGTGATGGAGCTTGATATCGGCGGCGCAGGGGCAGGCAAGGAAACGATGACGAACCTGCTCATTTCACAGCTGTTGGTCCGCGTGGCCCGGCTTGCCGCCGAGGATGCGAAGGACAGCGCGGAACGTCAAATTCACCGCTACGTGCGCACCGCGGCCGAGTACATCCATCAGCATTACGATTGCGATATCCAAGCCAAAGACGTTGCGGCGGCGGTCAGCTTACATCCGGTATACTTGCAGCGGATTTTTAAAGCGAACATGAACGTCTCGATCACGGAGTACTTAACGGAATTGCGCGTGGAGCGGGCGAAGATGCTGCTTGCCAGCACCGATGTCCCGATCATCGAAGTCGCCGACTATATCGGACTGAACAGCCGGCAATATTTCAGCATGCTGTTCAAGAAGACGACAGGCATGTCGCCTGCCGCTTATCGCAAGTCGGCAGCGTCGATCCAGTCGTTCTCTACCTTATGACCTGATGCGTGAACGTATAAGGTTGAAATAGTTGACATGCCTCGATGAAATCTGTTGCAAATGTGGAAACGCCTTCTTTCGCCGCCTGCTACAATGAGTGTAAGGATTACATGCATTCAAACAGGTGAAAGGGAGGCTTTTTTCATGTCTTTTAAAGTAGCTTTCGTAGGAGCGGGCTCGATCGGATTCACGCGCGGTTTGATGCGCGATTTGCTGTCGGTACCTGAGTTTAACAATATCGAAGTTGCATTTACTGACATTAATGCACATAATCTCGAGATGGTCACGCAGCTGGTTCAGCGCGACATTACCGAGAACGGCCTGTCCATTACGATTCAATCGACGACGGATCGCCGCGAAGCGCTCAAGGATGCGCGATACGTATTTTGCGTCGTGCGGATCGGCGGCCTGGAAGCCTTCCAGCATGACGTGGACATTCCGCTGAAATACGGCGTCGACCAATGCGTCGGCGATACGCTGTGCGCAGGCGGCATCATGTACGGGCAGCGCGGCATCGCGGCAATACTCGAGATTTGCAAGGACATTCGCGAGGTCGCGGATCCCAATGTACTGCTGCTCAACTATGCGAATCCGATGGCGATGCTGACGTGGGCGTGCAACAAATACGGCGGCGTCCGCACCATCGGTCTGTGCCACGGCGTGCAAGGCGGTCATCATCAGATCGCAAAGGCGCTGGGCTTGCAGAAGAAGGAAGTCGATATCATCTGCGCGGGCATCAACCACCAGACGTGGTACGTTTCCGTCAAGACGAACGGAGCCGACAGAACCGGCGACCTGCTGGAAGCGTTCGAGAACCATCCGGAGTTCAAGCAGACGGAGAAAGTGCGTATCGATATGCTGCGCCGCTTCGGCTACTACTCCACGGAATCCAACGGCCATCTGAGCGAATACGTGCCTTGGTACCGGAAGCGTCCGGAAGAGATCAACGAGTGGATCGATCTGGGTTCATGGATCAACGGCGAGACGGGCGGCTACCTGCGCGTTTGTACCGAAGGACGCAACTGGTTCGAGACCGAATTCCCGAACTGGATGAAGGGCGATCCGTTCGTCTATTCCGCAGAGAAACGCGGCGAGGAGCACGGCTCGTATATTATTGAAGGATTAGAAACAGGCCGTGTCTACCGCGGGCACTTCAACGTCGTGAACAACGGCGTCATTACGAACCTGCCGGACGACGCGATCATCGAAGCGCCGGGCTACGTGGACCGCAACGGCATCAATATGCCGGTCGTCGGCGATCTGCCACTAGGCTGCGCTGCGGTGTGCAATGTCAGCATTTCCGTGCAGCGTCTCGCAGTGGAAGCTTCCGTTAACGGCGACGATAAGCTGCTGCGCCAAGCGATGATGATGGATCCGCTTGTGGGCGCGGTATGCAATCCGAAGGAAATTTGGCAAATGGTCGACGAGATGCTCGTTGCGCAAGCGAAATGGCTACCGCAATACGCCTCCGCGATCGATGCGGCGGAGAAGCGCCTGGCAGCGGGCAATCTCCTCCCGACCCGCGAGAACTATCAAGGCGCGGCCCGTTTGAAAACGAAAACGATCGAAGAGCAGATGGAGGACCGCGAAGCGGCAACCCGCAATGCGATCGAATCGGATAAAGCGAAGGAGCGTCCGGCTGCGGCGCACTAGTACGGAACAGAACAGAAGAAGGCTTCGTAGGTTTGGCTGTTAAGCCGAACGGTACGAAGCCTTTTTTTTGAAGCATTTATAATGTAACGAATGTAACGAATGTAACGAATGATCGTTATCGTTTCGGATAAAGCGGATAATCCACCGATGTCGGCACGTCGATCAGAATGAGGCGCAGCGGCGCGTCTCCGGTCGAGGCGATGACGGCTTCGGCCGTCCGTTCCGCCCGGACCAGAATGAAGTCCTTGTGCTGGAACGTCGTCCGGTTATCGGATTGATCCGCATACGACCATGTACCGTCGCCGCGAATGGCAAGCGCGGTCAGCGAGCGGTCTTTCGTGATCGGATGGCGATATACGGCACCAGGCTCCAGCTCGACGTCCCACATGCGCGCGTCGGCGGTGATGCTGATCGGAGAGCCTTCTCCGATGACGGTTTTCTGCGTGAAGCCTTCGCCTTGGACAATCGGGAATGCTTCGTGCTCGTATTGATTGTAGGTCGGTTTTACTTTCAGTGCTTCCTCGATCGAAGGCTCGAACCAAATTTGGAAGCCTTCCATGTCCGGGCCGACGAACCGTTCCTCATGGCTGACGCCGGATCCGGTCTGCATCAGCTGGACGCCGCCGGCGCCGACGGTGCTCTTCGTACCGAGCGTATCCCCATGCTCGGCTTTCCCCGAGACGACATACGTCATGATTTCAAAGGCTTGATGGGGATGAAGCGGAATATAACCATCGTGTTTGGCATGCGCCCAAGCCCAATAGAATAACGTGCTGACCCGTTTCACGACGGAACCTTCGCCGGAGAACCCGATCGGTTTCTGTTCGGTGATTTTACCGCGGTCAAAAGCACCGGTTGCTTGCAAAGTCGGTCCATAAACAAGTGTTTGCATATCGATTTTCCTCCTTATAAATAAGAATGCTGCAATTCAATCCGCAAATCGCCTCAGCCCACCGCATAGTCTCCGGCGCCGACAAGCGCGATGCCTACTGCGGCAGCGATGATAATGACGTTGTATTCGATGCCGTTCTGCCTCACCCAGTAGCCATGTCGAATATGAACGGCAGCAATCGCGCCGAGCATCGGCAAGACGATCAGCGTCGCGGCAAGGGGCAAGCCAAGACCAAGAGAGAAGAGCAGGCCTCCGGTCAATTCGGCTAGTCCGGCCAGCAGCGCGACGACAAGGCCCGGTCTAATGCCCATGGAATCCATCCAACTGCCGGTTGCTTTCAGCCCGAATCCGCCGAACCAGCCAAACAGCTTCTGGGCGCCATGTCCGGCTAGCGTCAATCCGACGGCCAAACGAATAATCAATAAGCCAAGCGACATTCGAGTAGGAACCTCCTCCGAAAATGCGAACGTGAACCGTTAAGGGGGCGGCCGTAACCGCGAAGCCCTCCTCGTACGATCGCTACGTAAAACTGCTCTGGGCAGCGATCCCGAGCTTCTTCAATAGCTGAGCCGCTTGTGCCTGTTCTTCCGGCGTAAGACCTTCGACCGCTTTCGAGATCGCTTCCGTATGCGGCGGGAAAGCTTCGTCCAGAAAGTGTTTGCCTTGTTCCGTAATCTCCGCATAAGTGACCCGGCGGTCTGTCGGACACGCTTTGCGCTGCGCCAATCCTTTGTCCGCAAGCTTGTCGATGACATACGTAATGTTGCCGCTCGTCATCAAGATCTTCTCGCCGATCTGCTGCAGCGGCTGTTCGCCCTTGTGATACAGAAGCTCCAGCACAGCGAACTCCGTCGGATTAAGGCCGCGTTTCCGAATGTCCTGATGGACATGAGCGGTTACCCACTGATGCGCGCGGGATAGGGTGATGAATAGATTCAATGCATGGTTATGGTCAGGCGTAGTCAAGGTCCTCACCTCGTTTAGTAGTTGGCGCTCTGATAATGCTAATTTCAACAGCGATCATGTACGATAAAGACTTAATGGTTGATATCTTAAATTAAAGATATATCATGACGAACGAATTGTCAAGCTTGAAACGGAAAAAGCAGCCCTCATCGCCGCGCTCTTCGGCTCATCCTTATGAATACCGGCCCAGGATACATTTTGAGTATTTTGAGAGTATATAATGAAGAAACGGGTAAAAGTAGGTGTGCTGATCATAAGGAGGCCATTCAGAGAGAGCGAGAACGATCCTACTGGAGTTGGGGATGTAAGGGAAAATTTTTTTTCTCTTCATTAAATAAGTTTCTTGAATAATTTCCTTGGCGAAACGTTGCGAACGTAAAAGCCGGAGCATCCGTATCGAATACTCCGGCCAGGAACGGTGAAGCTTAGGCTTACCGCGGCTTACTTGTGGAACGCTGCGCGCCCTCGTTGAACTTCGATTGGCGCCGGGACCTCGTTGCCGCCTGCGAACTGATGCTGCACCAGCTTGTTGAAGGAGGACAGCCAAGGCTTAAGCGAATGGCCTGCCCATGCTTCCTGCGCGTATTGAATCAAGTGATTGTTAAATTCCATGTTTGCGGAGATATGCACTTCCTGAACGGCTGGCGCAAGCTTGCGGACATGAACCGCGATCGTTTGTTTAAGCTCGTCGGAGATTTGATTATGGTCATTGACGGTGAAGTTGGAATTGTACGGCGTTGCGACTCGCTGATTGTTCCAATACGGGCTGCCGCTATCGTCATTGTATACGCCTTGCGTCGAACCCGAGTTATTCTGTTCGCGCGTGCTGCGTCCGCCGGATTTGAGCGTGCCGGTTGCCGTCCAGTCCGTCGTAATGGCGATATAAGCATTCTTGTCCGTCAGCATCGCGATGGCGCCGGCCACGCCATTGATATTCGAGACGTCGTTGGAAATCAGCGAGCTGTATTCGAACCAGGCATTGTCGTGCTGTCCGGGCAATCCGCTTACGGTACCGAACATGCGGCTGCCCAGCATTTTCGGATCGCCTTTGTTGTTGCTTCCGTAATCGTATGTGCTGTTTTGAACGTAGCGTTGATAATTGCAGCCGTTTGTGACGACCACGCTTAGCGTTAATGCGGTAAGCAAAGTAAGAAAACGTGCTTGCTTCATCGTAAGGTCGCTCCTTTCTTCTGCCTGTCCTTAGAATGGGCGAGCGGAGAGCAAATATGCATGGCGAACCGATACATAAAGAACCATGGTTTATGCACACAATGTAGGATAGACATGGAGCTTCAGAAGTGAAAATTGGCAAGCTAAAAAACGGGGAAATCGTTGGTTTCACTAGGGATGAGAACATTTTGTGAACATCCTTGGGAACATTGACAAATAGCACCTGCAACTTTATATTTATTTAAGTGATTAGATTGCGGAAGTTGTCTACACATCTAGGATTTACAAGCAGCAGAGCCGCTTTTTGCACTGTCTACGGCTGCTGTCAAAACGTAAAAAGTGGGGTTGATTGATGATGAAACGGTGGCACGTTCTAAAACGGCTATTGCCGCTTCTCGCCGGAATGGTGTTGCTGCTGTCAGCTTGCGGACGAGCTGACTTATCGACGCTGAGACCGCAAGGACCGGTAGCCGAAGAACAGTTCGGACTAATGAAACTTACGATCACGATCATGGTTGTCGTCGTTCTGATCGTATTCGTAATCGCAGGCTATGTTATTATTCGCTATCGCCGCCGTCCGGGTGACAAATCGATCCCGGTTCAAGTGGAAGGCAACCACAAGTTGGAGATTATTTGGACCGTTATTCCAATCATTCTCCTGATTATCGTCGGTATTCCGACGGTTAATTCCGTATTCGGGCTTGCGAAGGATTACACGAAAGACCCGAATGCCGTACAACTCAATGTTACGGCTCACCAGTACTGGTGGGAGTTCGAATATTCCAAACTTGGCGTTAAAACAGCGCAAGAGCTTGTTATTCCGGAAGGTACGATCATTTCCGTTCAAGCGAAGACTGCCGACGTTCTTCACTCCTTCTGGATCCCGTCCCTGGCGGGTAAAGTGGATACGAACCCGGGCGGAAACGTGAACACGATGTACTTTAAAGCCGATCATACCGGCGTATTCCTTGGCAAGTGCGCAGAGCTTTGCGGACCTTCACACTCCTTGATGGATTTCAAAGTCAAAGTCGTGGACAAGGCTTCGTTCGACCGTTGGGTTGCAGCAATGAAGTCGCCTGTAGCTCCTCCTCAAGATCAAGAAGTTGCGGACGTGCTTAATAAACAATGTCTGACTTGCCATGCAATCGGTAGCAGCGGTGCTGCTTATCCTAACCTCATGGGTATCGGAGGCAAACAAACGGTCGCAGGTATCTTGGTCAACACGGATCAGCCTGAATATGCCAACGAAGGTTCGGTTGAAGACAACCTGAAGAGATGGATTACCAATCCTCAGGAAGTTAAACCAGGCACATTGATGCCTAAGGTTGATTTGACCGAGAAACAAATCGATGGCATCGCGAAGTACTTGGCGGGCTTGAAACTAGACTATTAATCACTTACGGAATGAAGGAGGTACCTACTTTGGCTCACGCACACAAGGTTAAGCGGTATAGTGGTCTCATGGACTGGCTAACAACCGTTGACCATAAAAAAATCGGCATTCTGTATTTGATCTCAGGCGGATTTTTCTTCCTGGTAGGCGGATTGGAAGCATTGATGATCCGCATTCAATTATGGCAGCCATTGAATGATTTCGTAGCAGCGCACACGTTTAACGAATTGCTGACGATGCATGGAACGACCATGATCTTCCTTGCGGCGATGCCGATCATATTCGCCTTGATGAATGCGATCGTGCCGCTGCAGATCGGCGCACGCGACGTAGCGTTCCCGTTCGTTAACGCGATCGGCTTCTGGACATTCTTCGCAGGCGGCGTCCTGCTGAATGTCAGCTGGTTTGCCGGCGGCGCGCCCGATGCAGGCTGGACGTCATACGCACCGCTTGCAACGCCTACTTTCAGCGGCGGTCACGGCGTTGACTTCTATGTTATCGGTCTTCAAATCGCCGGTATCGGCACGCTGGTCGGCGGTATCAACTTCTTGGTAACGATCATTAATATGCGTGCTCCAGGCATGAGCTTCATGCGTATGCCGATGTTTACCTGGACGGCGTTTATCACTTCTGCTTTGATTCTGTTCGCTTTCCCTGCACTGACGGTCGGCTTGGTTGCCATGATGTTCGACCGGCTCTTCGGAGGTAACTTCTTCGAACCGACCAATGGCGGTAACGCCGTGCTGTGGGAACATATCTTCTGGATCTTCGGACATCCCGAAGTATACATTCTTATCCTGCCTGCTTTCGGCGTCATTTCCGAGGTTATCAGCACGTTCTCCCGGAAACGGTTGTTCGGTTACAGCTCGATGGTATTCGCAACCGTGTTGATCGGCTTCCTCGGCTTCATGGTATGGGCGCATCACATGTTCACGACGGGTCTTGGACCTGTAGCGAATGCGTTGTTCTCCATCGCGACCATGCTGATTGCCGTACCGACAGGTATCAAAATCTTCAACTGGCTGTTTACGATGTGGGGCGGATCGATCCGGTTCACGACGGCTAACCTGTTCGCTGTAGGCTTCGTGCCTACATTCGTAATGGGCGGCGTAACAGGGGTCATGCTTGCAGCAGCTCCTGCCGACTTCCAGTATCACGATTCGTACTTCGTCGTTGCCCACTTCCATTATGTTATCGTGGGCGGCTTGATTCTCGGCCTGTTCTCGGGGCTATACTACTGGTGGCCGAAAATGTTCGGACGCACGCTGAGCGAAGGTCTTGGCAAGCTTTGCTTCTGGACATTCTTCCTCGGTTTCCACTTGACGTTCTTCGTACAGCATTTCCTCGGTTTGATGGGGATGCCGCGCCGCGTATGGACGTACCTGGACGGTCAAGGCTTTAACAATCTCAATATGATCAGTACATGCGGCGCATTCCTGATGGGAATCGGTACGATCGTATTCTTGCTAAACATCGTTATCACGTCGTTCAAACCGCGCAATGCAACGAATGATCCGTGGGAAGACGGCCGTACGCTGGAATGGACGATTCCATCCCCGGCACCTGAGTACAACTTTGCTCAAACGCCGCTTGTTCGTGGTTATGATGCATTCTGGAAAGAAAAAATGGAAGGCAAGAAAGAAATGCTGCCTGCCGAGCCGCTCGGTTCGATCCATATGCCTTCGCCTTCGATTCTGCCGTTTGTCATGGCAGTGGGGCTCTTCATTGCAGGTCTTGGCTTCATGTACGGCAAAGGCGATTACGGCGATGGCTTCAAAGCTTTCTTGTTCAACAATCACATCGTAGCGATCTTCGGTTTGGCAATTACGCTGTTCTGCATGTTCCTGCGTTCGGTGTACGACGATCATGGCTTCCATATCGAAGTGGATGAAATCACTGGTGATAAGGGGGTTAAGGCATGAGCGGACATTCGCACGTAGACGGACAATTGCCTCACGAGCCCGAGAAAGCAACGCTCGAAGGCCGTAATAAAGTTCTTGGTTTCTGGCTGTTCCTTGGTGCCGAAACCGTATTGTTCGGAACGCTCTTCTCGGCGTTCCTCGCGCTTCGCCATCAAGTTGGCGACGGCAACCCGAGCGCGCAGGAGTTGTTCGAGCTTTCGACAACTGCTTGGGCAACGTTCATCCTGTTGACTTCGTCGCTTACCAGCGTGTTCGCGATTCAGTCGATGCACACGAATAAAGTAAAGTCGATGATCATCTGGTTGGTTATCACGATCTTGCTGGGTCTTGGGTTCCTTGGACTCGAGATCGTCGAGTTTACAAACTACGTTCATGAAGGTCATAAGTTCTCGACAAGCGCATTCAGTACATCGTTCTATACGCTGGTTGGCTTCCACGGTGCCCACGTATTGTTCGGTATCCTTTGGATCAGCATTCTGATCGGTCAAATCTTCAAAAAAGGTTTGAATGTCGTAACAGCTCCTAAGATATATGTAGCCGGTATTTATTGGCACTTTATCGACGTCGTGTGGGTATTCATCTTCACCGTCGTGTACTTGATGGGAAAGGTGGGCTAAAGAATGTCAGGTCAACAACATTCCGCAGTCAATGAGCAAGAAAAACACCATAAACACGAAGGTCCTAAGAAACATATCATCGGTTTCATCATGTCCATCCTGCTGACAATCATCGCATTCGCGATGGTTGCAGCAGGCGAAATCAACACTACGTTTATCTACTTGTTTCTCGTTCTGATGGCATGCGTTCAAGTTTTCATTCAAATGGGTTTCTGGATGCACATGAAGGATCGGGGACATCTGTACCCGATTATCGGAATTTTGATGGGCGTGTTCGTCGTATTCACGATTGTCATCATGGCTGAATATTGGGCTTGGTGGTAATACGGTGTTAATTGAAGAGGGGGAGGTCCTTGCCGACCCCCTCTTTTGTTGTAAGTGAGTATCGCTATGGAAAGGGGTACCAACCACATGCTTGGATTGCAATATTTCAGCTTTGATGAGTTGTGGAGCCCATGGTTTTTCTTCTTTATGACAGCATTAGTCATTCTCTATTTCTACTTGGCTGGGCCTTGGAAGGAAAAGCATGCGCCGCAGGAGCCGAAAGTAACCGGCTTGCAGAAAACGATGTTCGTGTCTGGGATGGTCTTTCTGTACTTGGCGCTGGGCGGGCCGCTTCAGCTGCTCGGGCATATGATGTTCACGTTCCACATGGTCAACATGTCACTAGCGTATTTGATAGCGCCTCCGCTGCTGTTGCTAGGAATTCCGGCGTACATGTGGCGGCGATTCTTCCGTGCATCCTTCTGGTCCAAGTTAGGGTGGACGATGCACCCGATTTTCACGCTCGTTTTTTTCAATATGATTTTCTCGGTCTATCATGTGCCTGACATTCATGATTATGTCATGCTGCATTTTACGATCCATCGAATCTTCTATTTGGTATTGTTTATCACATCGATGATGATGTGGTGGCAGATCGCTTGTCCTGTACCGGAATGGAACAGGCTAACGGATTTGCGCAAAATGGCGTATATTTTCGCTAGCGGGATGCTGCTTACGCCTGCTTGCGCGCTCATCATCTTCTCGGGCTCGACGATGTATGCAACCTATAGCGATCCCGATGTATGGGCGAAAGCAATGGGCTACTGTATCGGCGGGGGCAATGCCAGCCTGCTGTTATCGAAATTCTCCGGGCCGTCGTTCTTCAACTTATTGTCGTCGCCGGCAGAAGATCAGCAACTGGGCGGTATCGTCATGAAGCTGGTCCAAGAGCTGATGTATGGCTGCATTCTGGCCTACGTTTTCTTCCAATGGTACAAGAAAGAGCACGGGGATGCGAAGGATGACGAGATCCCGGACAACGGTGCACTGAACTAGAATAGCTCGAACATTTTTGTGTAGAAACGGACGGGATGAATCTTGTCAAAGTACGATATATTACCTACGATCAGCACCTCTTTCATCGTGCTCAGCGCGATATTGGTGGCGATCGGCTGGAATCTCGCTATCAAGCGGAAGCTTGAAGCGCATAAGAAAGTCATGCTGGCCGGAGCAGTCTCGGCACTGCTCTTCTTCTTGATCTACATGTCTCGTACCGTGTTCGTAGGGAATACGGACTGGGGCGGTTCGGATGAAATGAAACCGTATTACTTGACGTTTCTCTTCTTCCACATCGTGCTCGCAACAGTAGGCGCAGTCTTCGGTTTAACGACGCTGACGCTGGCTTTCAAAGAACGTTTCGCGAAGCACCGCAAATGGGGACGCATTACGTCGGTCATTTGGTTCTTTACGGCGATAACGGGCGTAATGGTGTATGTGCTGCTCTATCTGATGTATCCGGGCGGTCATACGAAGCCGGTACTGGACGTATTGTTTGGCGGCGGTTAATCGAAACTGCATGCACGGTTTTCAGCCTGAGGAACGTAAACCAATCAACCTAAGAGGTAAATCTCCTTGTGAGATTTACCTCTTTTTCGTACAATCATGTTAGTTAAGAACATCACATGTTTGTTTTAAACAAGGGGGGTTAGAGGATGCGGCTGCATGGGCGTCAATATACTCGAAGAGAAATCGAGGCGCATGTTGGACGGATGGAGCAGCTCGGCGGGATTCGAAGAATGGCGCTTGCGGAGGGCAATGAAACCGGTGCCACCATCATTGCCGTACGGACGGGTGCGGGACTTGCGTATGAAGTGACGCCCGATAAAGGAATGGATATTTCCATGGCTGCATTCTCGGGTTCGTCCTTGGCATGGCAGTCGGCCAATGGCGATGCGCATCCTTCTTATTATGACGATCAGGGCACAGGCTGGCTGCGCACGGCGGCCGGAGGCTTATTCATGACCTGCGGCTTGATCAGCGCCGGCTCGCCCGGCATGTATGACGGTCGCACATACGGACAGCATGGCCGGGCGCATCATACGCCGGCACGGCAGGTCAGTGCGGAGAGCAGCTGGGTCGGCGACGAGATGGAGCTCATTATTCGTGGCGTAATCGAGGAGACGTCGATTTTCGGCGGGCATCTGCGCTTGCGACGAGAGATTCGCAGTCGGATGGGAGAGAATGCGATCGTAATCCGCGACTTGGTGGAGAATGCCGGCTTTAAGGCCTGTCCGCATATGATGCTGTATCATTTTAACTTCGGCTATCCGCTGATGACGGAAGAGACGAAGATTCGTTTTCCGGGCGGGAAAGTTAAGGCTAGGGAAGCCGAGCTGCCGATTGACGGTTATGATCGCTGGGAGCAGCCGGATGCGAATTATGAAGAGCGCGTGTATTACCATGAGCTCCCGGAGAGTCCGGACGGGTGGGCGGAGGTCGCCGTTCATCAGCCGCGGTTTCCGCTAGCTGCGGGGATAACGGCACCGGCAACGTTGAAGCTGGCTTGGAAGACGGCGTTGCTGCCACGCTTGGTGCAATGGAAAATGCCCGGGGCCGGCGTTCATGCGCTAGGCATCGAACCGGCCAATTGCGGCGTGGAAGGACTGGAGGTCGAGCGGCAGCGCGGCACGCTGCGCATGCTGGAGCCGGGCGAATCGGTGCAATACGAATTGAAGCTGTCGATCGACGCATCGATGGACGTGGAGGAAGAGTCATGAGCTTAAACGAACGGCAGCGGAAGCTGCTCGCCATGCTGGCAAACACCGGCGAAGTGAAGGTAGCCGCATTGAAAGAGACATTCGGCGTGACGGAAATGACGATCAGGCGCGATCTGGAGAAGCTGGAACTGGCCGGGTATGTGAAACGTACCTTCGGCGGTGCCATCATGGCATCGAAGGATGTTGCGATTGGCGACCGGACGGGTGTAAGGACGGAAGAAAAGCAGGCCATCGGCAAGGCGGCCGCCGCGCTCGTGCAGGAGAACGACGCGATCTTCATCGATGGCGGAACGACGACGTTATATGTGGCTCGTTATTTGAGAGCGGACATGAACCTCACGGTCGTGACGAATGCGTTGAACATTGCCATGGAGCTGCTGGAGAAGCGAATTACGACCGTGGTGACTGGCGGCATGGCATTGGAAGCGACCTCCACGCTGGTCGGTCCAGGCACGATAGAGGCGATCGGCAAAATGGCCTTCGACCGCGTGTTTCTCGGAGCGACGGGATTGACGGCCAAGCATGGCTTCAGCAATTCCAACATGTATGAGGCTGAAATCAAACGATTGGCGATTGCTCAGGCGACCGAAGCGAACATCGTCATCGACCATACGAAGTACGGGGCGAAGGAGCTGTTTTCTTATGCCGGGATCGCTGACGTACAGCGCATCATTAGCAGCGAGCGGCCGGAGGAAGCGTTGGAGCAGGCTTGCCGGGAGAGCGGGACGGAATTGCTGATCGCCCATAAAGATGTTTAACTCGAACAAATGAATAGACATGCTTCACTGTTCAAGTTAGAATAATGTTATAAACGAACATAATTTGTGCTGTTATAACAAAGGGAGATGGGATACGAATGTCAGTAAAGCCAAGACTTAACCGGATGTTCAGCGCGCAGGGGAAATGTTTCGATGTGGCGGTGGATCATGGCTTCTTCAATGAGCCTTCGTTCTTGTCGGGCATCGAGAATATGAAGCAGGCCGTGCAAACGATCGTGGACGCGAATCCGGATTGCATTCAGCTCAGCATCGGGCAGGCAAAATGGCTGCAGGACGTCCCGGGGAAGAAGAAGCCGGGCCTCGTGCTGCGCACGGATGCGGCGAACATCTACGGAACCGAGCTGCCGCGTTTTCTGTTCAGCGAGCTGATCGACCGTGCGATCGAGAAGGCGGTTTCCCTCGATGCGGTAGCGGTCTGCGTCAATCTGCTGCTGCTGCCGAGCCAGCCGGAGCTGCATCATCAATGCGTGCGGAATATTTCGCTATTGAAGAGCGAATGCGAGAAATACGGCATGCCGCTGATGGTAGAGCCGCTCGTCATGCTCCCGAATGAGGCGAAAGGCGGCTATATGGTCGACGGAGATATTAATAAAATCATGCCGCTCGTCCGTCAAGGCGTAGAGCTCGGAGCGGATGTCATCAAGGCCGATCCGTGCGACGATGTATCGGAGTATCATCGCGTCATCGAAGTGGCTTCCGGCATTCCGGTGCTCGTTCGCGGAGGCGGACGAGCCAGCGACGAGGAAATCGTCAGCCGCACCGTTGAACTGATGAAGCAGGGCGCTTCCGGTATCGTTTACGGCCGCAACGTCATTCAACATCCGAATCCGGCCGGCATGACGAATGCGCTGATGGCGATCGTGCATCACGGAGCGACGAACGAACAGGCACTCGCGATTTTGAACGGCGGGGAGGTCGGTTAATATGGGAAAGCGGACGATCAGCTTCGGCGTTATCGGCTGCGGCTTGATGGGCAAAGAATTCGCAAGCGCGGCTGCCAGATGGCTGCATCTGGATGACGTCGATTTCGAGCCGCGCATCGTAGCGGTGTGCGACGCGAATCCTGCGGCTGCGGAATGGTTCAAGCGCCAGGTGCCGAGCGTCGAACGAACCTATTCGGATTACAAGGAGCTGCTCGCGGACGACAGCGTCGAGGCGATCTACTGCGCGGTCCCGCATAATCTGCATGCGCAGCTCTATGTCGATATTATCGAATCGGGCAAACATCTGCTCGGCGAGAAGCCTTTCGGCATCGACGCGGAAGCGAACGCGCGCATCAACGACGCGCTTGAAGCGAATCCCGGCGTTATCGTTCGCTGCTCTTCGGAATTCCCGTTCTATCCGGGCGCGCATCAGATCATCCAGTGGGTGAACGAAGGCAAATTCGGCCGTATCATCGAGGTCGAAGCAGGCTTCTGGCATTCCAGCGACCTGGATCCGACCAAGCCGATCAACTGGAAGCGGCGTATCGCGACGAACGGCGAATACGGCTGCATGGGCGACCTTGGCATGCATGTGCTGCATTTGCCGATGCGCTTCGGCTGGAAGCCGAACAGCGTCAGGGCGCTGCTGAGCAAGATCGTCTCGGAGCGTCCGGATGGAAAAGGCGGGATGGTGCCTTGCGAAACGTGGGATAATGCGATTCTGGCTTGCGACGTGAAGACGGCGGACCAGCAGTTTCCGATGGTGCTGTCCACGAAACGGATTGCGCCGGGTCATGCGAATACATGGTTTATCCGCATTCAAGGCACGGACATGTCGGCGGAGTTCAGCACGAAGAATCCGAAGCAAGTGTCGTCGCTCCCTTATACGCCGGGCAAGCAGCAAGCATGGCATACAGTGGATGCACCGTATAAGTCGGCTTACGCGACGATTACCGGCGGGATTTTCGAATTCGGCTTCTCGGATTCGATTCTGCAAATGTGGGCGGCATTCTGCGATGAGCTGGCGCATGGCGCGGACGGCATGACGCAGCCATTCCGCTGCGCGACGCCGGAGGAAGCATCGGGCAGCCATCGCGTCTTCACGGCCGCACTGGAATCGGAGCGCACCGGGGCAACCGCAGCGATCGAATGGAGGGATTAGCGTGAGCAGAGCGCGCACGGGCGCGGAAGTCGTGGTGGCGGGGCATATTTGCCTGGACGTTATTCCGACGATGCACGAATTGAAAGAAGGCATGGGAGCGCTGCTCGTCCCGGGCAAGCTTGTCGATATCGGCGCGGCGCGGATCGCAACGGGCGGCGCTGTCTCCAACACGGGGCTTGCGCTGCACCGTCTCGGGGTCCGTACGAAGCTGATGGGCAAGATCGGCGACGACTTGTTCGGGAGCGCGATCGAAAACGTGCTTCGAAACTGCGATCATGCGCTTGCGGACGGCATGATCGTGGCACGGGGCGAGTATACTTCGTATACCATCGTCATTAACCCGCCGAACATCGACCGGATTTTCCTCCACTGCACCGGAGCGAACGACACGTTCGCGGCAGAGGATCTGCAGGAGGGGGCGCTCGATGGCGCGCGGCTGTTCCATTTCGGTTATCCGCCTCTCATGCGGCGCATGTACGAGGACGGCGGAGGCGAGCTTGCAACGCTGCTGTCCCGGGCGAAGGCGAGAGGGTTGACGGTTTCGCTCGACGCGGCCAAGCCGGATCCGGCATCGCCGGCAGGTCAAGCGGATTGGCGGACGATTTTCATGGAAGCGCTGCCTTATGTCGATGTTTTCTTGCCGAGCTTCGAGGAGATCCTGTATATGTTAAGGCGGCATACGTACGATGCGCTGGCGGCTGAGCATGGCAGCGATCTGCTGCCTTTCGCGGATGGCCCGCTGCTGCGGGAACTCGCCGATGAGCTGCTGGCGCTAGGTGCCGCGGTCGTCGTGCTCAAGCTTGGGGAACACGGGCTATATCTGCGCACGACGAACGATGCGGCCAGACTGTCCGCGGCGGTGATGGGCGCCGGTGCGGTGTGGCCGGAATCCGTGGACGAATGGCTTGGCCGCGAGCTGCTGGCACCTAGTTACGCCGTGGAGGTTGCGGGGACGACAGGAGCCGGCGACTGCACGATTGCGGGTTTCCTGGCTGGCTTGTTGAAGGGTCTGAACCCGGAATCGGCTCTGCACGGCGCGGCTGCCGTCGGGGCATGCAATGTGGAGCAGGCGGATGCGACCAGCGGCGTACCGTCGTGGGAAGCCGTACAGAAGCGAATGGCTGCGGGTTGGAGCAGACGCGAGGTGAGCTTGGTTTTGCCCGGGTGGCATGCGGGGGAAGAAGGGATATGGCATGGACCGGCCGATGGGCGAAGCCGTTCGAAAGACTGATCGCCGCGGTTAGACGATCAGCGGAATCCTAAATTGACGAGGAGGATGACGGGCATGAGACGAAGCGAAGTGAGGGCAGCGCAGAAACGGGCGGCGGCCATGTTTGAACAGACGGGTATCGCCTTGACGCCGCACGAGCGCGAGAACATCGAGGTTGCGGGGTTCGGGCTTGGCGATTTGGAAAGCCAGGGGCTGGAGCTCGTGACCTACATCAATACGGACCGTTATTGCGCGAAAGAGCTCGTTCTGTTCCCGGGTCAAACCTGCCCGGAGCATCTGCATCCGACGGTCGGCGGGAATCCTGGCAAAATGGAAACCTTCCGCTGCCGTTACGGCGTCGTGTATCTCTACGTCGAAGGCGAGAACGGCGGCACGATTCAAGCCGAGGTGCCGGCCGGGAGCGAGGCGTATTACACGGTCTTCCATGAAGTCGAGCTGCATCCGGGTCAACAGTACACGATCCCGCCGGGCACGAAGCATTGGTTTCAAGCCGGCGAGAAGGGAGCGATCGTCTCGGAATTCTCGAGTACGAGCCGCGATGAGTTTGATATTTTTACGGATCCGAGAGTCGAGCGCATGCCTGTCGTCGTGGAGGATTAGGCTTGGCGAGGATGAGCGGTAGCGGTAAACAGGAACTGGAAAATGCGGCATCTAACCTGAATTCGGGGTTGGATGCCGCATTTTTCGTTGCATGTTACTCTTATTAAAATAGTTCCAAACATTGTGCTGAATCGTGTATACTTTTAAAAGCATGCTTTCAAAATATTCCCAACCCGCGGAAGGAAGGTCACATTGAAAATACTTCGTTATACAAACAGTTTACTGCTGGTCATCTTGCTGCTATTGCCGATGGCTGCCCAGGCTTTCGCTGAATCCGGTACGGACAACGTTAACACGCAGGAGAGCGTGGCCGCCAAATGGAAGGTGACCCTAACTCCGGGTGATTCACAGCTCACCGTTTCTTTTCCGAAAACACTCGACTCCGGCATCGTTCCAGATACATTTACGCTAAGGATCGTAGCTGCCGAGGGACAACCCGAAGCACCTATTCCGGTCATTCTGTCGACAGATACAATTCAGTCCGATATCGTGACCTATACCTTTACGAAATTGACCAATAAGCAGCAATACATTATCGGCGTAATCGCCACGAAAGAAGGAGAGCGTCCACATATAGGCACTGCAGTCGGTACCCCAGTCATCATTCCGGTCGCCATTGCGATCAAGACGGTTGTTGGCGACGGCTCAGTCAAGCTGACGTTCGGTAAACTAAAGGGACCCAAAGTGCCGACGGTATACAAAATTCAATGGTGGTACAAAACGGACAAGAAGGGCAAACCGGTTTACGAGAAAACGGTAACTATCAACTCGCAGAAAGTTACTGGACCGGAATTCGGCTACACGTTCACCAAGTTGAGCAACGGAGCTGTCTATCATTTCGATATCACAGCCGAGATGGGTGCTGACGTTTTGGGTCAAACCAAGGACATCAAAGCAACGCCGAAGGCCTCGCCGAAAAAGTGAAATGCAATGAAAATAGAGTGAACAGAGAAGACGACTCCTTTCAAAAACGGAAGGGAGTCGTCTTTCATTATGTTTTCATTAGCGGATGCCGGTTTTGTCGCGCAAGACGTGCTCGACTTTGGCGAGATGCCGCCCCATGAGCGATGAAGCGAGCGCTTCGTCTCGCTGCGCAATCGCGGACACGATGGAGCGATGCTCCTCCAGCAGCTGGCTCGCCGAATGGCGCTCGGCGTAGAACCAGAGCGAGCGCGTGTCGCGCATGCTCGCATGCAGACGCTCGGACAAGCTCTTCATTAGCTCGATTAGCATCGGGTTCTGCGTCGCCCGGGCGATCTGCTCGTGCAGCAGCACGTCGGCCTGCTCGCTGAAATGCTCGTCATCGAGCTGCTGCTCCATCTCCAGGAGCGTGTTGTTCAAGGCAGCGAGATCATTGCCGTTGCGGTGCTTGGCGGCCAGCCCGGCACAGCCGGTTTCCAGCACTTTGCGAACTTCCAGCAGCTGCAGCAGCGAATCGGCGCGGTCCAGCCATGCTTCCTGGGCGAAGGCGGGAGCTTCCGGCGGCGTCTTGACGTAGGTGCCGCCTCCTTGGCGGATGTCGAGCAGCCCCTGTGCCTTGAGCGCGCTCAACGCTTCGCGGATGGTGGAGCGGCCGACGCTGTATTCCGCAGCAAGGTCAACGACCGAAGGGAGCTTGTCGCCGGGCGACAGCTCGCCGGACTTCAGCTTCAGGTGGAGCTTCTGGGTGACCCACTCGTTGCTCTTGAGCGGTCTTTCGTTTATCGACATTGGCGCAGGCCCCCTATCCTAGAGGTGAAAAGTAATTTCGGGCGATATCGGTTCATATCGAAATTCAAGCACGATTAAGTTTCATCTTATGATATACTATTCCCAAAACAAAGTCATCAGATGACCTGATCTATTAGTGTTCTTATTCTTATTATTAAAGGGGAGTTATCCATGCTGCAAGATGCAATCGCCGGCAAGCTGCGGGCCATCGTCGGAGCTCAGTGGTTCAAGGATGATCCGGAATCGCTGATCACGCATTCCTACGACGGCACGCCAATGCTGCAATCGCTGCCGGACGGCGTTATCTATCCGGCCAATACGGATCAAGTTTCTTCGATTCTGAAAGTGCTGCAGGCGCATCGGATTCCCGTCGTGAGCCGCGGTTCCGGGACGAATCTGTGCGGAGGGACGGTGCCTGTTCAAGGCGGCGTCGTCATGGTCATGCACCGAATGAATCAGATACTCGAGGTGGATCTCGAGAACTTGACGGCGACCGTGCAGCCCGGATTGAATACGAAAGCGTTCATTACGCATGTTGAGGGGCTGGGCTTGTTCTACCCGCCGGACCCGAGCAGCATGGCGATCTCGACGATCGGCGGCAATATCGCGGAATGCTCGGGCGGCCTGCGCGGTTTGAAATACGGCACGACGAAGGATTACGTCATCGGCCTCGAAGCAGTGCTGGCGAACGGAGAAATCATCCGTACCGGCGGGAAGCTGATGAAGGACGTGGCGGGCTACGACCTTACGAAGCTGCTGGTCGGCTCGGAAGGCACGCTTGCCGTCATTACGGAAGCGACGCTTAAGCTCATCCCGCCGCCGAAGACGAAGATGACGATGCTGGCCATGTACAAGGATCTCTACGGCGCCGCGCGCACGGTGTCCAAAATCATCGAGAACCGCATCATTCCGGCGACGCTGGAATTTCTGGACAATCCGACGATCCGCGTCGTGGATGATTTCGCCAAGCTGGGCCTGCCGCTCGATATGGATGCGATTCTGTTGATCGAGCAGGACGGCGATGCCGCGACGGTGGAGCGCGACATTGCGCGCATCGCGGACATCTGCCGCAGCGAGAACGCGGAACGCGTTAGCATCGCGGCCGACGAAGCGGAAGCGCTGAAGCTGTTGACGGCGCGCCGCAGCGCGTTCACCGCGCTCGCGAGACTGCGGCCGACGACGATCTTGGAGGATGCCACGGTGCCTCGTTCCAAAATCGCCGATATGGTGCTCGCCATCAACGACATCGCCAAGCGCCACGGCGTGACGATCTGTACCTTCGGGCATGCCGGGGACGGCAACCTGCATCCGACCGCGACGACGGACGCCCGGGACGCGGACGAGATACATCGCGTGGAGGAAGCTTTCGCGGAGATTTTCGAAGCGGCGATCGCGCTTGGCGGCACGATTACCGGCGAGCATGGCGTCGGCCTCGTGAAGGCGCCTTTTCTGGAATGGAAGGTCGGCGCGGCGGGGATCGAAATGATGAAGGCGATCAAGAAGTCGTTCGATCCCGACAACATTCTGAATCCGGGCAAAATGTTCGCGAAATCCGCGCGCAAAAGGGTGGTGCTGAGCCGTGGCTAAAACGTTAAGCGACTTGCTCCCGAGCGCTCCGGACAGCGGCTGCGGCGAGCTTGCGACAACGCTGAAGAATACGCTCGACTACGATCAATTGACGAACTGCATGCGCTGCGGCTTCTGCCTGCCGGCTTGTCCGACGTTCCGCGAGACCGGCATCGAAGCGGAATCGCCGCGGGGACGCATTGCCTTGATGAAGGCCGTCGCCGACGGGATCATGAACCCGGACGAGGCGTTCGAGACGCAGATGAATCACTGCCTCGGCTGCCGTGCCTGCGAGCCGGCTTGTCCCGCCGACGTGAAGTACGGACAGCTGCTCGAACAGGCGCGCGACTCCGTGGAGAAGCATACGACAACGCATCGCTGGTGGGTGAAGATCGCCCGCAAAGCCGCATTCGAGGGCATGTTTCCTCATCAGAACCGGATGCGGCTGCTGGGCGGCGGTCTGCAGCTGTACCAGAAGACAGGCCTGCGCAAGCTGTTGCGCGGCGCCGGAATCATGAAGCTGTTCCCGCCGCATATGCGGGAGATGGAAGCGATCCTGCCGGACGCGTCGTACAAGGGCGTCGTGGAGCAAATCGGGACGCATCATGCGGCAAAAGGCGAGCAGGTGGCCGCCGTCGGCTTGTTCAGGGGCTGCATCATGGATGTGCTGTTTACCGAAACGAACAAGCACACGGTCGAGCTGTTGAACGAAGCTGGCTTCGACGTCATCATTCCGGAGACGCAGAATTGCTGCGGCGCGCTGCATGCGCATAGCGGCGAGCAGGACGGCGCCAAAGAACTCGCGAAACGGAACATCGCGGCGTTCAAAGCGGCAGGCGTCGATTGGATCGTTTCCAATGCCGGCGGCTGCGGCGCGCTGCTTGTGGAGTATGACCATCTGCTGCAGGATGATCCGCAGTGGAAGCAGGATGCGGCTTGGTTCGCGGCAAGAACCATCGACGTGAGCCAGCTGCTCGTCCGGCATGGCCGGCTGCAGTCGGCGGCGCAGGCGGCGGCTGCTGCCGGAGCAGGCTCGGTGATCGGCGGCGGGCTGCAAACGGCGGGAGGCGCGGGCTGCGGCGGTTCATGCGGCGGCGGCGTAAACTTCGCGTCCGGCGAGACGGTCCGCATCACTTATCAGGACTCTTGCCATTTGCGCAACGTGATGCGCTCATCGGAGGCGCCGCGCAAGCTGATGCGCAGCGTCGCGAACGCCGAGTTCGTCGAGCTCGCGGAAGCGGATCGCTGCTGCGGCTCGGCGGGGATTTACAATCTGACGCAGCCGCAGATGGCGGGGCAGATTCTCGATCACAAGATGGAGCATGTGAAACGGACCGGCGCTCATTATTTGCTGACGAGCAACCCGGGCTGTCTGCTGCAAATGAAGAACGGCATCGAGAAGCACGGGATGAGCGGGCAGATGCAAGCGCTGCACGTGGTTGATTTTCTGCATGAGCGAATGTGCGGCACTGCCGGCCGTTCCGGTTCACCGGACTGACCCGTCGCCGGACTGTAAGATTTCCGTACTGACCAAGTTCCGTACTGAACGATCGTCGGCCCAAACGATCCAGCTCCATCGTATGGACTATTAAATCATCGGTTTCTAATCAAATCATAGCGGACGCTATAAGCAGGACAGCATGAGGGGCGGCGGAAGCCGCCTCTTTCGTGCGTGCATACGGCAAACAGCATACGGCATGCCGCATGCCGCATTCCGCAAGTTACGGCAAGCTTAACAGCCCGCCAGACGCACGGCTTTGCGGACATTCGCTAATCCATGGAAAAGTCGGAGCCGATGCGGCTAACGGTAATTTCTATGCATCGATAGAAAATTTTTTAATTCATAGTTGACACATCGGAATAATCTATATATGATTATCCCATAAGATGGATTGAACTTACCGGACCGCCGGAAGTTTCCTGCACTGATTCTCCTACGAGGGAGCTCAAGACAAGGGAAACTTCCGGCTTTTTGCGTCCGAAATTACAAAAACAGGGGTGTATCTTATGAAGAAACGAGTACCAGCTTACCGGAAATTATCCTTGCTCCTCATTGCATTGCTCAGCATGGTTACGGTTCTGGCCGCCTGCGGCTCGAACGATTCCAATAGCGCATCGAATTCTTCCAATTCCGCTTCGAATTCCTCAAAGGGAGCTTCGGGCAGCAAAGAAATTCGCATTGGCTACCAGAAATACGGCACCGTCAATATTCTCAAAGCGAAAGGTACCTTGGATAAACGATTGGAAGCGGAAGGCTACAAAATTACGTGGACCGAATTCCCCGGAGGCCCGCAATTGCTGGAGGCGTTGAACGTCGGCAGCATCGACATCGGCCATACCGGAGAAGCCCCGCCGATCTTCGCCCAAGCGGCCGATGCTCCGCTCGTATACTTGGCTCATGAGCCCGCAAGCCCGAATAGCGAAGGCATTATCGTGCCGAAGGATTCGAAAATCACTTCCGTCGCCGATTTGAAGGGGAAACAGGTTGCGCTCAACAAAGGCTCGAACGTTCACTATTTGCTCGTTAAGGCGCTGGAGAAAGCGGGCGTTGATTATAACGATATCAAGACGGTCTTCCTGCCGCCGGGCGATGCCCGGGTAGCTTTCGAGAACGGCACCGTAGACGCGTGGGTCATTTGGGATCCGTTCCTGGCTGCCGCGCAAACCGCGACGGGCGGCAAGCTGCTGACCGACGGCAAGGATCTCGTATCGAACATCGAGTATTATATTGCTTCCCGCAAGTTTGCCGAGGCGAACGGCCCGGTCATCGAGGCGTTCAAGGAAGAGCTGAACAAGATCGACGAATGGTCCGAAGCCAATCAGAAGGATGTCGCGGCGCTTCTGTCCCCTCAGCTTGGAATCGATATTCCGTCGCTTGAGCTAGCGGCAGGGCGCAGAGGCTACGGCTTGTCGCCGATCGACGATTCCATTATCGAAGCCCAGCAGAAAATCGCCGATACGTTCCTGGACCTGAAGCTCATTCCGAAAGCCATTCAGGTGAAGGATGCGACTTTAAAATAGCAGTCGACAACGATTAGCTATGCAACGGCAATTGAACATCGAATTACTGAACAGCGACTTACAGAACGGCGATCAACCGAAAACAACTTACAACCGACAACGGAAAGGGTGTTTTGACAATGGAAGTATTCTGGTTTATTCCGACGCATGGCGATGGACGTTATCTTGGCAGCGCTGAAGGAGCGCGCGTTGTCGATGCAAAATATATGCAGCAAATTGCGCAAGCGGCAGACCGGCTTGGTTACGGCGGCGTCCTGCTGCCGACGGGGACTTCATGCGAGGACGCATGGGTCGCGGCTTCTTCGCTCATTCCGGTGACGGAACGCCTGAAGTTCCTGGTCGCGCTGCGGCCGGGGCTGATGTCGCCGACGTTAGCGGCCAGAATGTCGTCGACGTTCGACCGCCTCTCGAACGGGCGGCTGCTGATCAACGTCGTGACGGGCGGGGATCCGGTGGAGCTGGCAAGCGAAGGGGTCTTCCTCGAGCATGACGAGCGTTATGACCTGACCAGCGAGTTTCTGGATATTTGGCGCAAAGAGCTCAGCGGAGAAACGGTCGATTATGAAGGCGACCACCTGCGGGTCAAGGGGGGCAAGGTGCTGTATCCTCCCGTGCAGAAGCCGTATCCGCCGCTTTATTTCGGAGGATCGTCCCCGGCAGGCCAAGAGGTTGCCGCAGACCACATCGATGTCTACTTGACTTGGGGCGAGCCGCCGCAAGAGGTAGCCAAGAAGATCGACCAGGTTCGCCGATTGGCGGCCGAGCGGGGAAGAGAAGTGCGTTTCGGCATTCGTCTGCACGTCATCGTTCGCGAAACGTCCGAAGAAGCCTGGAAAGAAGCGGCCCGTCTGATCAGCAAAGTCGACGATGACGCGATCGCCGCAGCCCGGAAAGTGTTCGCGCGCTACGACTCGGAAGGCCAGCAGCGGATGTCGAGTCTGCATGGCGGGGACAGGAGCCAGCTGGAAATCTATCCGAACCTGTGGGCAGGCGTCGGTTTGGTCCGCGGCGGCGCAGGCACGGCCCTCGTAGGCAATCCAACCGAAGTGGCCGGACTCATGCACGAATATGCGGCGCTTGGTATCGAGACGTTTATTTTATCGGGATATCCGCATTTGGAAGAAGCTTATCATTTTGCCGACCTCGTCTTCCCGCTGCTTCCGCTCAAGGGCGTTCAGCCGGCTGGCGGTCCGTCCTCGACGAGTCCGTTCGGCGAGCTCATCGCCAATGCGATTAAACCGGCGGAGCGGGCAGCAGCCAGATAAGGGGGAACGCGAATGAGGAGTCCATCGTCACGTAACTGGAAAGCTGGAACGTTATCTATCGGACTCGAGTGGCTGATTCCGGTTCTGATCGTTGCCCTCTGGCAATGGATGGGCAGCGCGGGGTGGATTTCGCAGCGCATTCTGCCGACGCCCGCATCCGTCGTAGAAGCCGGGGTCAAACTGGTCCGCAATGGCGATTTGTTTACCTATATCGGGGACAGCACGAGGCGGGCGCTCATCGGGTTCGTGATCGGGGGAGGCATCGGGTTCGTGCTGGCGATCCTCAACGGCTTGCTGCCGCTGGCGGAGAAGCTGACCGATTCGTCGATCCAGATGATTCGCACGATTCCGCATCTCTCTCTCATCCCGCTGATCATTGCCTGGTTCGGCATCGGCGAAGAGGGAAAAATCTTTCTCGTCGCGCTCGGCGTGTCGTTCCCGATTTACTTAAACACGCTACATGGTATCCGGTCCGTCGACTCGGGCTTAATCGAGATGGGACGCACGTATGGATTGCGGGGGTTTGCGCTATTTCGTACGATTATATTTCCCGGCGCGCTTCCGTCCATCTTGGTCGGCCTGCGGTTTGCGCTCGGCATTATGTGGATTACGCTGATCGTATCGGAAACGATCTCCGCCAATAGCGGGATCGGCTTCATGGCGATGAATGCAAGGGAATTCTTCCAAATGGATGTCGTCGTACTCAGCATTGTCATCTATGCGTTGTTAGGCAAACTGTCGGATTGGGTAGCGAAGCTGATGGAGAGGAGTTGGCTGCAATGGCATCCGCACTATCGTCGAGGGAAATGATTGATCGGCATCCGGCAGATTCCCAAGGGGATTCTTCTTCACGGGGATTGCGAGTAGACGTACGGGATGCGGCCGTCCGTTTCGGCAGCTTAACCGTGCTTCAGGAGCTGGATCTGTCGATTCCGGCCGGACAATTCCTGGCGGTCGTCGGGCGCAGCGGCTGCGGCAAGAGCACGCTGCTTCGTCTGCTGGCAGGCTTGGAACAAGCATCGCAAGGATCGGTATCCATAGGCGGCGCGGCTTCGGCCGGATTAAGATCGGACGTGCGGGTGATGTTCCAGGACGCCCGGCTGCTGCCTTGGAAAAGCGTGCTGGATAACGTTCGGATCGGCGTGGAAGGCGGCGACCGTGCCAAAGCGTTAGAAGCGCTGGAGCTCGTTGGCCTGGCCGACCGCGCGAAAGAATGGCCCTCCGTATTGTCGGGCGGCCAGCGGCAGCGGGTCGCCCTGGCCCGGGCGCTCGTCAGCGATCCGAGCCTCCTGCTGTTCGATGAACCGCTTGGCGCGCTCGATGCGCTTACCCGTATCGAGATGCAGCAGCTCATCGAACGGTTATGGCTGGAACGTAAGTTCACCGCCGTACTCGTCACCCATGACGTGAGCGAAGCCGTGGCGCTTGCCGACCGCGTCGTACTGGTGGAGCAAGGCACCATTTCGCAGGACATTACGGTCTCCCTGGCCCGTCCGCGCGAGAAGGACAGCGGATTTACCCACTACGAGAGCAGCATTCTGAATCGCGTGCTGGGAAGACGGCCGGCCAGCGTTACTCAGGGCGGCTTTACGATCTAGCGTATGTGTGCCGCCGGGCGGCGGAGTGATGAAGAACCGGATTCCCCTTGTTGCAGTGCACCCCTTAGAATAGACATTGGAAAAACCCCTAGGTTAATCCGATGAAATTCTAGGGGGTGCTTTTTTTATGGCGATTAAAGGACAAAAATTTCATCATTATCCGGAATCGATTAAGGTTGAGGCTATTCGACTGCATGTTGAGGAACGTTGGAGTTACAGTCGGATTACAGCACATTTGGAAATTCAGGATAAGGATCGAGTGAAGCGCTGGATGAGGAAGTATCGCGAAAAGGGAGTCTCTGCATTCGAGGACAGACGAGGTAACCCACATCGAGATGAAACGAAGCAAGAACGTGAGCTCAAGCGGCTCTACATGGAGGTTGAGGTGCTAAAAAAGTGGTTACAAATCTTGAATCGGGAGGGCTGCAAAGCAAACACATCGTCATCGACGAGTTGAAAAGTAAACGAACTGTCAAGGAATTGTGTGCATATCTGGGGATCAGTCGAAGTGGTTACTACTCCTATCTAAACCGCAAAGACCACGATCCTGATGAAGATCTGAAGAACAAAATCAAAGCCATCTACGAACAGCGCGACAAGACTGTAGGGTACCGCCGCATACAGGATGAACTATCTCGTCAATATGGCCTCATAGTGAACCATAAGAAAGTATTACGCTTGATGCAGGAGCTTGGCATAAAAGCGATTATACGTCGTAAATATGTCCATCGAACAAGCTATGAAGCAGCTGTTTCAGATGGCAGAATAGCAGCAAACATGTTACAAAGAAACTTTAAGGCGGATAAACCCAATCAAAAATGGGTAACAGATGTGACGCAATATCGCGTATTCGATGAGAGAATTTACTTATCGGCGATCAAGGATTTGTGGAACAACGAAATCGTCGGATACCACATCAGTCGTCACAATGACAATCCGCTTGTGCTAGAGACGTTTAGGAAGGCGTTTGAAAAACATAAAGACGTGACTGGGCTGATCGTTCACAGCGATCAAGGAAGCCAGTACACGTCCCATGCTTACCACGACATGCTGCCACAGGTTGGCGCCCAAATCAGCATGTCACGCCGAGGCAATTGTTATGACAATGCCTCAATGGAGAGCTTCTTCTCTCATCTGAAAGTAGAAGCACTCTACCCTTATGATATACGATCCATCGATGAGGCACAAAGAAGAATTGAGGAATACATCCGCTTTTACAATGAAGATAGGGCTCAACGAAAACTAAACAAGCTGACTCCGGTCGAATACCGGCGTCAGCTTGTTGCCTAGGGCTTTTTCCAATGTCCACTAAATGGGGTCTTGACCATGTTGGGGAGGCGGTTCTTTTTTGCGTTGGCTGGGCGGGAGCACGCGTCGACCGTGCCGACTCGCGGGACCCCGCGGACCTCGTGAACCTCGTGGCCCTCGTGAACCTCGTGGCCCTCGTGAACCTCGTGGCCCTCGTGAACCTCGTGGCCCTCGTGAACCTCGTGGCCCTCGTGAACCTCGTGGCCCTCGTGAACCTCGTGGCCCTCGTGAACCTCGTGGCCCTCGTGAACCTCGTGGCCCTCGTGAACCTCGTGGCCCTCGTGAACCTCGTGGCCCTCGTGAACCTCGTGGCCCTCGTGAACCTCGTGGCCCTCGTGAACCTCGTGGCCCTCGTGAACCTCGTGGCCCTCGTGAACCTCGTGGCCCTCGTGAACCTCGTGGCCCTCGTGAACCTCGTGGCCCTCGTGAACCTCGTGGCCCTCGTGAACCTCGTGGCCCTCGTGAACCTCGTGAACTCGGAAACCCGCGGCCTGTCGACACCTGCGGCTCCATGAACTCCGCGAACTGCGGACCCCGTGCCCCCACCACCCTGTGGCTCACGCCGACCCGCGCCCCCGCGCCCCTCGCCGCCCCCGCGGCTCCCGCCGCCCCGCGCCCCTCGCCGCCCCCGCGGCTCCCGCCGCCCCCGCGGCTCCCGCCGCGGCTCCCGCCAACTCCGCGCCCCCGACCAACTAAGCTAACGAACCCAAACAACGCTATTGGCCCAATATTCCTGCCTTTTGCAACGTAACGAATCCTAGCGTCGCTATTCGATCGAAAAGCCCTGATAATGAGCTTCTTCGCTTGGTTTCACCGAAATAAGGCTAGTCAGATTCGCTAGCTGCGAAATGACGGTCTTTTCAACCATATAAGACGCGTGGAGTTCGTTAGGACTCAGCAGCCTATATTCCTCGCTGATTGAATCGGACTTTCTACTAAATCTATACATCTATTTCCTGCAATTGTATGATGGGAATATCGGCATCCAAACGTGACATTGATGCTGGAAAGGATGAACCTGGTGCCCAATCCATTCGACTGTATCACGGAGTTTATGTTTTTCGAGACGGACATGCAGCCATCCGATGTCATCTTGATCCCCGGAGGAAGCCATCCCCAATTAATGGAGAGGGCGGCAGAACTATATCGGCAAGGGCTTGCTCCGTACATCCTTCCTTCGGGAGGGTCAAATCCCAAATTGCAATCGACGGAATGGGCATTCCTTCGCGAAGTTGGCCTAGCGCTCGGAATACCCGACAGCGCCATTCTGAAGGAAGATCAAGCGAAGAATACATTCGAAAATGCAAGATATTCGTGGGAAGTGCTGCAACGGCAAGGAATCCGGCCAAGAAAAGCGATTCTAGCATGCAAATCCTATCACGCTAGACGCGCGTTGCTCACCTACCAAGTTGAATTTCCGACCGATGTTGCATTTTATATAAGCCCAGTGACGGATAAAACGCAGACTACGAAGGATAACTGGTTCCTGGATGAATCGAAGATCCATGATGTCATGAGCGAATTAACGAAAGTGGGCCAGTATTTTAAGCACCACATTCCGAATTGGGCGAAGCGATAACAATCGGCCTCGCCCCCCAAGAAGTCCGAGCAGAAAGGAGCTCGCGGATGAAGCTGCTTTGGGATTTTGACGGGACGCTATTCGATACCTACCCGGTATATACGGATGTCTTGTACGAGGTGCTGGCCGGGGCGTCGCCGAAGCGAGAGATCTTGTCGCGGTTGAAGGTTTCTTTTACCCACGCAGTGAGGCATTACGGGTTATCGGAGGCGCAAATCCGGCGCATTTTCGAGTTGGAGGAGGCCCTTCATCCGGCGCAGACGCCGCCATTCCCGGATGTGGAGCACGTCTTGAAGTTCGCGGAAGTCAATGTAATCATGACGCATAAACCGCGCAAGGAAGTCATGGCTATCCTGCAGCATTATGGTTTGGCGGAGTATTTCAAAGAAATCGTTGCGGGCGATGACGGGTATCCCAAGAAGCCCGATCCGGCGTCTTACCTGTATTTGCATGGCAAGCATCAACTTGATCTAGCCATCGGCGATCGAGAGATCGATATTCTTCCGGCCAAGGCGATCGGCATGCAAACCTGTTTATTTCAAAATCCAACGCCCGTAGCCGATTTCTACTTGACGCACTATAAGGACTTCTTCAAGAAGATCACGGGAGGGAATTTATGACGACGAAGAAAGCTTTACTGATTATCGATGTCCAACTGGCGATGTTTGACGAAGCAGCCCCTGTCGATCAAGGCGAACGTTTACTCGAGAAACTTCAAACGGTCATCTCGCGGGCACGGGTTTCAGGAACGCCGATCGTCTATATTCAACACAACGAAGGACCAGGCACGCCGCTCGAATCCGGCACAACCGGCTGGGAAGTTCATCCGGCCATTAGACCGGAAGCCCATGATCTGGTCATACAGAAGGAAACGCCGGACTCGTTCTATCGAACGCCGCTAAAACAAGAATTGGACGCGAGAGGCATCCATGAACTTATCCTTGCAGGCATTCAAACCGAGATCTGCGTGGATACGACCTGCCGCAGCGCTTTTAGCCACGGCTACAACGTTACCTTATTGCGCGATGCCCACAGTACGTGGTCTACGGACGAGCTCTCGGCAAAGCAGATCATCAGCCATCACAATAACGTATTGCGATGGTTTGCTGAGTTAAAGGATAGTGCGGATTTTGAAGGCTAGCTAGCGGGTGACGTTGGAGGGAAACGATGAAATTCTATCTTGCATCCAGTTTCAGAAACACAGCGAGTGTCCGAATGGTTGCTGAGCAGCTGAGAGGAAGGGGATACACCCAAACCTTCGATTGGACGGCTTACAAAGACATCCCTTCACTGACCGAGTTAGGTGAAATCGGGCAAATCGAGAAAAACGCCGTCTTGGACGCGGATCTATTCATCATGATGATGCCGGCCGGTAAGGGCAGTCATGTCGAGCTTGGCCTCGCATTGGGCCATGGCAAGCGGATCATTATTTATTCGCCGACGGATGAAATCTATGATCTGGAAACGACAAGCACCTTTTATCATTTGAAAGAGGTCAGCATCTGTATCGGCGGGATAGAGCAGCTGATCGCTCATATTGGTGCCGAAGATAGGAGCGGTGAGTTTTCATCCATGCCGTATACAATTAGACCGATCGAACAACGGGATATTCCATTCTTGCGGGACATGCTGTATGAGTCGCTTTTCGTTCCGGAGGGCGAGCAGCCGTTCAGTAAAGAAATCATTCATGAGCCCTCTCTGGCGAAATACGTTGAGGCGTGGGGACGTGAAGGGGACTTCGGATTTATCGCGATGAATGACGACGGCAAGTCGGTCGGCTCCATTACAGCACGTTATTTCGATCAGAACAACCAAGGTTACGGCTATATTAGCGACGATGTACCTGAAATCGGAATGGCAGTAATAGCGGAGAACAGAGGGAATGGAATTGGGACGGCTTTGCTTACTGCGCTGTTTGAACATGCCCGTGAACGGAACATACGAAGACTGTCGTTAAGCGTTGACCCGATGAACTTGGCCGCAATGAAGCTTTATCGACGATTTGCGTTCAGAGAAGTCGGAAAGAGCGGGACTTCGATTACGATGGTGGCCGTCGTGAACGAATCGTGAGCAGGAATGGAACGGCAAAGCTACTACAGTGAGGAGATCCCTATGAAAATGACATGCATTTCGGATACGGAATATGCAGTTTCAGAACTGTTTGTCGATGATTTTGCCAATCAACGATACTGTGTGTTTGATTTCGAAGCGACTGGAATCATTCCTGAGACGGAGCATATCACTCAGATCGGAGCTGTTATTGTCGAGAACGGCCGCATCCAGGAGTCGAGGAGCTTTAACACACTCGTCAAGTCCCCGAAACCGATACCGGCAGCTGTTGAACAACATACGGGTATTAACAATACGGCTCTCGAGCATGCCCCGGCGCTGCAAGAGGTGTATGATGATTTTCTGGCCTTTACGAAGGACTGTATTCTCGTTACGCATGCCGGTTATGAATTCGACTTGCCGCTGTTATCCAAAGAATGCAGATTACTCGATTTACCTATGATCACGAATAAATGTTTAGATACGAAGGCGTTATTCTCGTTTCTGCATCCGGAGATTCAGGATATTATTTGGACGGATTACTTGATTAAGCATTACAAGGTGAACGATCGGGACTTGAGAAGGCATGATGCGCTCGCGGACAGCATTCTGATCGGGAGGATTTTTCTGCAGATTATGGATGAGTTCTTGGAGCGGGATCTACGAAACATCGCGTTTGAAGAGAAGGTTATTGTGAAGCGGTTTCAGGTTGTGCCGTTGGCTTGAGCAGCTTCTTGCCAGCCAGTGCCTTTGGATATAAGGAAGGGTTCGAATGATCATAAGAATTGCCACGCATGCCGATATTGCGTCACTCAGGCCCCATCTGCCGATCGGAACGGATACGATGAATGCCGAAAGCTTGATCGAGCGGGTGGCGGAGCGCTGCGAATGCATCGTAATGCCGTCGCTTCCTTTTGCGCCGACGATGCTGTGGGCGGCGGGGCCGCAGGACGGCGAGTTCGATTTCAACCCGGATGTGCTCGCGGCCTATGCGGAGGAGCTGTTCCGGGGGCTGCTGGCTGTCGGCTTCCGGAGAATTTACGTCGTTCAGCATCATCAGGGGCGGGAAGGGCTGCCCTCGCTGACGCTCAGAAGGGCGGCTGCCAAAGTGACGCGCGAGCTGACGCTGGCTTGGGGAGCGGAATGGGGCAGGGAGCGGGCGGAGCTGCCGGAGCCGAATATATTCTCACTCATCCGCGTGGCGCAAATCGACGAATTCGCCGTCTACGAATCGCCGGAAGCGGAGCGGATTCCGATCGGCCATGCGGGCAAAGGAGAGACGCAGCTCATATGGGCCGGCTACCCGGATTCGGTGGATCTGCAGAAATTCCACGCCATGGCCGCAAGCGAGCCGCTGCCTTCATGGCTGCTCGACACCGCGGAGGCGACGCCGGAAGAAGGGGAGCGCTGGCTGGCGTTTTGCGTAGAAGGCTGGGTGAAGGAGATTACTCAAGGCGGAATCTAGCCGTTATCATTGAAATCCTTGCAGAGACAAGCGCAGAAAATAGTTAGTTCCGAAAAAAATGCAGAAAAAGCCGCAGCTTGGGCGGAGCGGCATTCTCGGTTACAGCTATCGTTTCGCAGTTTGCAGACCCGCAAGAAGGCGCTTGAAAAGGCGATCTTCTTGCGGGTCATTTGCGTTGTGCATGAACACCTGAGCTAAGGATCGATCTCCCGCTATCAGCCCGTGTCATTTTTACAGTTATTTTTAACGCAATATGCCATAATTCGACAAAAAAACTGCTTGTATCCGCTTACAGATAATCCTATAATGAGACTACACACAATATTATCGATTATCGATAATCGATAATCGATAAGGAGGCGGTGAGTGCCATGAGCAGCGGCCAAGTGGATTATCCGAACAATTCGATCAGCGAACATGTGTATGCGGATTTGAAGAAGGACATTATCGCAGGAATTCTTCAGCCGGACACGCGATTAATCGTCACCGAGATCGCGGGGAAGTATCAGATCAGCCAAGCGCCCGTACGCGAGGCGTTGGAGCGGTTGAAGCAGGAAGCCTTGATTACAGGCATTCCGAACAAAGGCTCGGTCGTATCGACGATCACCCCCAAAGAAATCAAGGACATATTCGTCCTGCGCGAAATTATCGAAGGCTTTGCCGTCCGGCAATCGATGCCGCTGTTAACGGAAGAGGATTACAGTTATCTTCATCGCCTCATCGAGGACATGGAAGTCGCTAACAAGCACAACGAGATGCTGCGCATCCTCGAGCTGGATATGGAATTCCATGCGTTCTTCTATAAGCGCTGCGATAATCAGGCCATTTTGGAGCTGTGGAATCGTATGCAAACCAAGGTCATGCGGTTCATGGCGATTTCCAATCGCCACCATACCACCGATGTGCTGGCCGAATGGCATCTCATTCTTATCGATGCGCTGCGCTCCGGCGATGCGGACGCAGCGGAGGCGGCGTTTATCGAACATATGCATGCCTACAAGATGATCGATCTTGAATAATGACGGAGTTGGCGTTTGTTCGACGAAAGTTGTAGAGGCTTTGTGCAAAGGAAGATCTTTCGGACAAGCGCCTAGCAGCTAGTGCCCTGATATTCATCCTTTCATAAAGGGGAGACGGAACGTGCTGAGCGAAAAGCTGTTGTATGAAGACGACGTAATCTTGACTTGGATGAGAAATAGATTTCTGCAGGATCTTGTCTGCGGAGGCAAACAGAAGAGCGCGAATTTGAAAGAAAGCTTGTCCCGATTGAATTTGAATCCCTACTTTACCTATCCTGCGATAGCGCTGCTCGAGCCGATATCGGTGACGGCCGACGAGCATGAGAAGATCCTGCAATTGGAAGAAATGCGGGATTATCTGCAGCAATGGGTACCGGTCGGCAATGTCGTGTTCATGGATGAACAGAATCGGCTGGCCTTGTTATTCTCGTGGGTTTCCGTCAATCAGCTGGGAACCATTCAGACGATGCTGAGCCAGCAGTTCGATCTGCTCATCAATATCGGGGTAGGCAAGCCATGCAGCCATCTGTGCGACGTCAATCAATCGTACAGGCAAGCCTCCCGCGCGCTGCAGAACAAGTTTTACCGCGGCACGGGCAACATCATCCATTACAGCGAGCTTACCCGCTACGTGACGTTCGGCGAATATCCTACGGATGCGGAAAAAGTACTGCATGACGCCTTGAAGGCGGCCGACTCCGATGCCGACATTGAAGCGGCCGTCGAGGCCTTCTACGATGCGCTGCTTGCGCAAGGGCCGATCGATACGAAGGAAATATACGAATTGACGGCAAGGCTGCTGATCGGTACCGAGAAGAAGCTCCTCGCTAATCCCAACTATGACAGCGCTTGCAATAAGTTTGAAATCATGTCCATCGTGGGCATGCAGACGCTTCAGGAAATCAAAGCGTACGTCAGCCAGTTCTTCATCGGCGTGTGCGCCGTCATGCTGCCCGATCAGAAGGAAAGCCATCGCAGCATTATCAAGAAATCGATCCAGCTGATGGAGCAGGAGTATCAGGCGGCATCGCTGCAAAGCGTGGCGCAGAAGGTCTATATGACGCCGACCTACCTCAGTTTGCTCTTCAAACTGAATACCGGCACAACGTTCATCGAGCATTTGACCCATATCAGAATCGAGAAGGCGAAGCAGCTGCTGGACAACACGCATTACAAGAATTACGAGGTGGCCGAGCAGGTCGGCTATCAAGATCCGCGTTACTTCAGTCAAATATTCAAGCGCAAAGTCGGATTGTCGCCGACGGAATATCGGGAATCGGCAGGCAAATCCTAATAAAAGAAGGACCCGGGAGACGGCTATTCCGTTCATCCAGGGTCCTTCTTCTCGTTCAGGTGTTCGTTCAGGCAAGCCTTCTACAGCCGGACATCATGCTTCTGATCGTCCTCGTCGTATTTCACCGCGTCCTTGAGCTCTTCCTCCCAAGTTAAATGACGATATTCTTTCGCAGCCGGGTCGGAGTTGAACCAGTTGACAAAGTCGGTCCAGAGCGCCGTATTCCAGCCGGCATCGATCTGGGCGGTGGAGTAGACGCCTTCCTTGAGGCGGACGAAGCCGAAGATGTCGCGAACTTGGGATTTCTCCGCTTGCACGACCGTGATTTCCGCGAGATGAGGCGGAATGAAGATGACGCCGGACGGGGTGCCGAGGACAACGTCGCCCGGCAGGCAAATCGCCTTGCCGATGCGCGTCGGAACATTCATGCCGACCATGGTGACGTCCGCGATGGCCGTAGGGTCGCTCCCACGGTAGTAGACGTTGATATTGTCGATTTCGACGACTTGCTGATTATCGCGAATACCGCCCCAGATGACCGCGCCTCCCCGTTTCGTACGGGTCGAAATCGCAGTGGAGAGGTTGCCCCCTACATAGGTGCCCAGATGGACCTTATCGAACATGTCGACGACCGCGACGTCGTCTTCCACGAGCGAATCAATGACCCATTGGTTGAAGAAGCCTTTGCGGCCTTCCTGTTCGTGGCCGTATTTCAGCAGCGTTTCATGCAGATCGGGGCGTTTCGGAACCAGGACAGCCGTTACCGCACGGCCGACCATGATTTTATCGGGATGAATGATTTTGAAATCGCCTTCAAATTGAAACGCGTAGCCTCTATTCCAGAGCGGGCCCCAAGCTTCCTCCAAGGTGATTTTCCGCATGCGGCGAAGCACGTCGTCGGATACTTTCGGACGGCCGTTCTCGAACCGTTCGCCTTCCCATTGCGCGGTTAACTGGACGATATCTTCGGGATTATCAAATTTCATTTTGGAGCACCTCTTTCGGACAAGTTGGTGTAGTGTGCGGCGTTCAACGGTCGGTTGCCGCCGGCTCTCGAGTCTATTGTTAGGGACATTCGTGCTTTTGTCTATGCGACATTCTTAAGGCATTCGTCGTTGAACGCATAATTATTTCACCCTATCCGGAGAAGGTCTGGGATCCGTTTCCAGCAAAAATAGGATCGTTAAAATAAACAAACAAATTCATAATTTCGTCGCCTTCTCACGTGTAACCGCTTTCGATAAAGTGGAGAAGTGCAAAAGCACAGCGAACATCTAAGCGTTTAGAGGAGGAGATTCATGGGTGGCTTCTGAATCGTTGTCCCAAGCACCCCGCGCAGAGACGGTGAAAGTTTCCCGCAAACTGCGAAGAAACAAGGGAGAAACCAATTTAGCCGGCTATGTCTTCATCGCCCCGTGGCTGATCGGATTTCTTTGCTTGACATTATGGCCCGTCGCACAGTCCTTCTACTTATCCTTCACGGATTATTCGTTGCTGGATGCTCCGGTTTGGACGGGAACAAGCAATTACCACAATATCTTCACCAATGACACGACCTTTACCAAATCGCTGAGCGTAACGTTCATCTTCGTATTAGTCTCGGTTCCGTTAAAGCTGTTCTTCTCGCTGATGGTTGCGATGGCGCTGAACAAGAACGTCCGCGGAATGAACATCTACCGCACGGCGATCTACTTCCCCTCCCTGATCGGCGGCAGCATCGCAGTAGCCGCGCTATGGCGGAACATGTTCGGTCTAGACGGTTACGTCAACCAGGTGCTGTCCTGGTTCGGCATCGAAGGCGTAGGCTGGATCACGAATCCGCATACGTCGCTCGGGACGCTGATCCTGCTCAATACGTGGCAGTTCGGCTCGACGATGGTCATCTTCCTGGCCGGACTCAAGCAAGTTCCTCAAGAGCTGTACGAGTCGGCATCGGTCGACGGCGCAGGACGCGTCCGCAAATTCATCAGCATTACGCTGCCGATGCTCTCGCCGGTTATGTTCTTCAACCTGGTGCTCGGCATAATCGGCTCGTTCCAGACCTTCACCTCGGCCTTCATCATTACCAAGGGCGGTCCGATCAACTCCACTTACATGTATGCGATGTTCCTCTACGAGAAAGCGTTCAAGCATTACCAAATGGGATACGCTTCCGCGCTGGCTTGGATTCTGCTCGTTATCGTCGCCTTGCTGACCTTGCTTAATTTCGTGGCCTCGCGCTACTGGGTATTCTACGAAACGGACGGGGGGAAAGCCAAATGAATACGATGCGATTCAAATGGTCCAACCATCTGTTACTAACTCTCTTCTCCCTCTTAATGCTTTATCCGGTGATTTGGTGGATCGGCGCTTCCTTGAAGAAGACCTCGGAGCTTGGGTTGCCGACGATTTGGCCTTCTACGCCGATGTGGTCGAATTACAGCAGCGGCTGGAATTTCTCCGACCAATACACCTTTGCCCACTTCTTCGGCAACTCGCTTCTGATGGAGCTTGGCAACGTAACCGGCGGCGTGCTGACGGCAGCGATCGTGGCCTACGGCTTCGGCCGGCTCAATTTCAAGCTTCGCGGCTTCTGGTTCTCGATCCTGCTGCTGACGATGATGCTTCCGGGTCAGGTAACCGTGGTGCCCCAGTATATTCTTTTCAACAAGCTCGGCTGGGTCGACAGCTACATTCCGCTGGTGCTGCCTCACTTCTTCGGCGGCGGAGCCTTCTTCATCTTCCTGCTCGTCCAGTTCATCCGCGGCATCCCGCGCGATTTGGACGAAGCGGCCAAGATCGACGGCACATCCGTGTACGGTATCTTCTTCCGCATTATTCTCCCGCTGATCAAGCCCGCGCTTGTCACGGTTGCCATCTTTACGTTCATCTGGAGCTGGGACGATTTCTTCGCCCAAGTGCTGTACATCAGTTCCGTCAGCAAGTTTACCGTAGGCCTTGCGCTGCGCATGTTTATCGACCAGTTCGATATTAAATGGGGCCAGCTGCTCGCGATGTCATTGCTGTCCATTATGCCTTCGGCCATCATCTTTTTGTTCGCGCAGAAGTATTTCGTCGAGGGGATAGCTACGACAGGTTTAAAAGGATAACTTTACGTTCGAAAAAAAGAGAGGGGATTACGAGAATGAGTAGAAAAAAACGCGCAATTGTTCCAGTGCTAGGTTTGTCCTTGATGCTCGCGGCGACAGCTTGCGGCAACAATGGAGGCAGCAACGGCGATAACGCCGCAAACGCTGCGAACGCCGGCAACAGCAACAAGGGCGGCGAGACGAAGGCGGAGAACGTTACGCTAGGCATGATGTGGTGGGGAGCGGACGAGCGCCATGAAGCGACCAAGAAAGCACTGGAGCTCTATACGCAGCAGCATGCGAACGTAACCTTCAAGCCGGAATACATGGCCTGGGATGCTTATTGGCAGAAGCTTCCGACGCTCGCGGCTTCCAAGACGATTCCGGATATCCTGCAAATGGATGCCGCTTATATCCAGGAGTATGTCGCCCGCGGACAGCTGGAAGACCTGTCCGATATCGACCTCAGCGGAATCGTGGATCCGAACGTCATCGAGAACTTGAAAATCGGCGGTAAACTGTACGGCATTCCGCTCAGTCAGAACGCGCAGGGCATTGCGTTCAACAAACCGGAGCTGGAGCAATACGGCATTCCGCTTCCGCAGAAGAACTGGACGTACGACGAATACTTCCAATGGGCGAGAGATGCCCGCGCGAAGCTGCCGGAGGGCAAATATCCGATCGGCGACTCGACGGATTGGGGCGGCTTCAACTTGTATCAGACGTCGATGGGCAAAGAGCCGGTCATGTCCGACGGCGGCAAGAAGTTCTACCTCGACAAGGATTTGTTCATGACCTACTATAAGACGTACGAAGAGTTCCGCAAATCCAAGATCGTTCCGCCGGCCGAGAAAGGTGCGGCGTTCCTGGAGAACGACCCGCAAGCCGATCCGATGGCATCCGGCGTGGTCATGACCCGCGGCGCGACGACGGGTTCGGTAAGCGCGCTGGAGCAGTTGATGCCTGGTAAAGTAGGCGTCGTGAACGAGCCGACGGGTCCTGCGGGCGGCGGCTGGGCGCAATCGACCATCTTCCTGAGCGTCAGCGCGAACTCCAAGCATCCGGAAGACGCGAAGAATTTCCTGAAATGGTTCATTACGGACAAGGAAGCCGGCAAGACGCTCGGTCTGACGCGCGGTATTCCGATCAATCCGGAAATTTACAAAGAACTCGAACCGACGTTGACGGATAAAGACAAGCTGGGCAAAGAAATTTATGACCAGTCGGTCGAGAAGGCGCTGCCTTTCTATTCGGCCGCGGCAGGTTACTCCGAATGGGTGGACACGTATCTGAAAGAGATGACGGCCGTCGCGTACGGACAAGGATCCATCGAGAAAGCTTACGACAAAATCAATAAAATGGGCATGGACCTGGCAGCTAAGGCCGCATCCGGATCCTAAGACACTGCAATCACCGATGAACGCATGATTAATGGAACGGGGGCCGCTTAAGCGCGTCCCCCATACTACCAACGAGAGGAGCCAATCAGCTATGCAGCTTGCGGAATTTTTCTCTTCCCAACCAACCCAATTGTGGCAGCTCGCGAAGCAAATGAACGTTAATTACGCCGTTGGAGGTCTTCCTTGGGAAGAGAAAACCGAGAAGCCTTGGGATCTAATGCCGCTGATCCGGATGAAGCAGCGGTACGCGGACCATGGTCTTACGTTGTCCGTCATCGAATCTATGCCTCCGAGCAACCATATCAAGCTTGGCACGGCAGGCCGCGATGAAGAAATCGAGGTCTTCCAGAAGTTCCTGATCAACATGGGAGCGGCCGGAATCCCGGTGCTCTGCTACAATTTCATGGCACAGTTCAACTGGTTCCGCACGTCCACGACGACGAACACGCGCGGCGGGGCGCTGGTATCCAGCTACGATCATAGCCTTATGAAAGACGCGCCTCTGACGGAGGCGGGGATCGTAACGGAAGAACAATTGTGGGAGAATCTTCAGTATTTCATGGAACGGATCGTGCCTGTTGCCGAGGAGGCCAAGGTGAGGCTTGCGCTTCACCCGGACGACCCGCCGATCACGCCGATTCGCGGCGTCTCCCGCATTCTGCGCAGCGCGGCCGCGCTGCAGCGCGCGATTGATTTGGTGCCTAGCGCCTATAACGGCATCACGCTGTGCCAAGGAACGCTGGCAACGGCCGGCGACGATATTCCGACGGTCATCCGCGATTTCGCCAAGCAGGACAAGCTGTTCTTCGTCCACTTCCGCGACGTGAAGGGAACGCCGGAGAAGTTCGAAGAAACCTTCCACGATGACGGTAAAACGAACATGCTGGAAGCGATGAAAACCTATTTCGAAGTCGGATACGCCGGACCTGCAAGACCGGACCACGTTCCGACGATGGCCGGCGAGAACAATGACAATCCGGGCTACGAGCTGCTCGGCAGGCTCTATGGCATTGGCTATATTAACGGATTGATCGAAGCTGCTTCGGCCGTGTAGAACGTTGCCGAGCGACAATCCCCAGAGGAATTGTTTAAACCAAGAAAGCGGTTGTGCAGGTCCTAAACCTGTACAGCCGCTTTTGCATTTTGGGCAGGAATGCGATGTACATCATATACATTTCGTAAAGTCAGCGGATAACGGCGAAGAAACGGCGATTGAAGCGGTTGATGCCAATTCGATAATGACATTCATAAATTGCAACGGGATCAATTGTATCCGTTTTCAACTACCTCTATAATAAACTACACACAACATTTATCGATAATGTTCAAGGGAGCAGTGAGCACCATTAGCAGCAGTCAGGTGGAGTATCCCAACAATTCAATCAGTGAGCATGTTTATGCGGGTTTGAAGAAGGACATTCTCGCGCTGATTCTCCAGCCGGGCACCCGGTTAATCGTCACCGAGATTGCGGGGAAATATCAAATCAGCCAAGCGCCCGTACGCGAGGCCTTGGAGCGGTTGAAGCAGGAAGGCTTGATTACCGGCATTCCGAACAAAGGCTCGGTCGTATCCACGATCACGGCCAAAGAAATCAAGGATATCTTCGTCCTGCGCAAGATTATCGAAGGGTTCGCCATCCGGCAATCCATGCCGTTGTTGACGGAGGAAGATTATGACTATCTTCATTGCCTCATCGACGAGATGGAAACCGCCAACAAGCGCAACGAGATGCTGCGCACCTTGGAATTGGATATGGCGTTCCACGCTTTCTTCTACGAACGATGCGATAATCAAGCCGTCTTGGAACTGTGGAATCACATGCAAACCAAGGTCATGCGGTTCATGGCGAGCTTCGACGACATCCACGCGAACAATGTGCTGGCCGAACGGCATCTTCATCTCGTCGATACGCTCCGTTCGGGCGACGCGGACGCGGCGGAGGCTGCGTTTATCGAACACATGCAGGCCTACAGGAATATCGATCTTGATTAGCGAAGAGCATGGATAACAAAACACGCATAACAAACAAGAAGGACTCTGGCAGCGGTGAATTCGCTATCCAGGGTCCTTCTACTTGTTGTTCAGGTGTTGTTCAGGTATTCAGGCTGCGGACGAGCATTACATCATGATTAGAATCTAGCTCCAAAGCCGGTCGTTGGAATGATGTTTATTCCAATTGTCTGTCGACTCCCATAGGCCCGGAATATCGGGATGCAGATGCTGCGCGAGCACTTCGTCGTTCAGGTCGTCGATGCCTAGTCCAGGCGCGTCCGTCATGGTGATGAACCCGTTCTGCACCAGTTTCTGCGGCAGTTTGGCACCAATGACGATATCATCCCACCACTCGACTTCGCAGGAGTGATATTCGAGCGCGAGGAAGTTCTCCGTAGCTGCTGCAACATGTGCGGCCGCCAGGCAGGCGATCGGGCTTTCCGCCATATGGATGGCCATCGAGACGCCGTAATCCTGCGCCATATCGCCGATTTTCTTCGTTTCCAGAATGCCGCCCGTCGTCAAGACATCGGGGTGAATGACGGAGACGCCGCCGGCTTGGAGAAGCGGCAGGAAGTTTTCCTTCAGATAGATATCTTCGCCCGTACAGATCGGCGTCGTCACCGCGCGCGACAATCTCGCATATTGCTCCGTGTACTGCCATGGAATCATATCTTCCATCCAGGCCAGATTGAATTTATCGATGCGGCGGCCAAGCTTGATGCAATCTTCAAGGCCGATATGGCCGAAGTGATCGATGGCGAGCGGCACCTGATAGCCGATTACGGCGCGAACGTCCGCTACGTATTGTTCCAGTACATCCAGACCTGCCTCTGTCACGTGGATGCCCGTGAATGGATGCGGGATATTGTAAATGTCGTAATGACGGTTGCTAACGTCCCGAATTTGGTCGGCGGTCATGCCGTCGAAATTCTGCTTGTAGCGGTTCCTGGATTTCTCCTGCATTTCTTCAAGGAAGCCGAGCGGAGCGCTGAGGGTCCCGGGCGTATTGATCAGCTGCCCGATGCCAAGGTCCATCTTGAGGAACGTAAACCCGGCATCCATGCGTTTCTTCAGCGCTTCTCCCATGGCTGTGCCCGTATCTTTGCCGGAGACCTCCGTGTCGCAGTACATGCGGATTTTATCGCGGAACTTGCCGCCCAGCATTTGATAGATCGGAACGCCGTACGCCTTGCCGGCCAAATCCCACAGTGCGATCTCAAGTCCGCTTACGCCGCCGCCTTGACGGGAATGGCCGCCGAATTGTTTGATGCGGCGAAACAGTTTGTCGATGCTGCATGGATTCTCGCCTAGCAGCCGGCTCTTGGCAAGCTGCGCATACACTTTGTCAGCGCCGTCTCGCACTTCGCCGAAGCCGACCAATCCCTGGTTGGTATACACTTTGATCAAGCTGCTGTGGAACGGAGCGCCGACGATGTCGGTGAAACGAATATCTGTGATGCGCAGCTCCGACGGATTCGAATGGGTCGATACGTGGGCTAGCGTTTCTTCATAGGTTTGTTCCTGCATGGCTTATATTCCTCCCTAATAGGTTGGTACCGCTTTCCTACTTAATCTTAGTGAACCGGGCCAAGGAGCGGGAGGCTGTAAAGTTATGATTTTGTTTGATTTCTTTGAAAGATTGCGGGGAGGGGAGTCGAACGCATTCACGGCCAAAAAGATAGGCGAGCGCAACTTCGATTACTGGCATTCGTCTAATGAATTTAGTGCCATTTTCTACATAGCGGGGGACATTTAATGAGAGGGGTTAGATTCGCGATTGTGCTCGGTATTCTGCTTCAACTGCTCGTTGGATGCAGCCAAGCTGCCAGTAGCCCTGGCGACGAGCAAACCGCCGAGCAATACGTAAAGGCGCACGATTATAAAGTGACTGCGAGCAAGGGCAAGGTTGACAGCTTCACGTTAGACAAAAGCAAACTGATCGGCGGCACGGACTCGCTCGGCCTGGACGCGCTCAAGGTTCAACAAATATGGGGCGTGCAAACGGAAGAGCCGGATACGTATTTTGGCAAAGAGATCACGGTCTATGGCTTCGTCGTCTCGAATCATCCCTTGGAAAAGATCTATAAAGTCAATACCAGCGTATTCGTCATGGTCTGCGAAGGAGACGTAATCGGGGCTTTTGCGGCCCCGGATGCGCAAATGTTCGGATCCGTCTATTCATTCGCAGGCGAGACGCTGGAGGAAGTCACTGGATTAAGTTATGACGCGTGGAGAACGCAGTGGCTCAAGAAATATGGAGGGAGCTGAAGCAATGATTGTCGAGAAGGGTGCGAAGAAGAAGCGGAATATCGTGCTTGTCGGAATGTCCGGAGCGGGCAAAAGCACGCTGGGCGTGCTGCTTGCCAAAGCATTAGGCATGGATTTCGTGGATACGGATCTCGTGATCCAACAGCAGGAAGGCAGGCTGCTGCAAGCAATCATCGATCAGGACGGCATCGAAGCCTTCATGGCCGTTGAAGAGTCGGTCGTGTCGGCATTGCAGGTGAACGATTGTATCATAGCCACGGGCGGAAGCGTGATCTATTCCGAGAAAGCGATGCATGCCCTACGGCAGGGCGGGCAGATCGTGTACTTGCATGTTTCTTATGAAGAAATTATGAGGCGTCTCGGCAACGTCGCAACCCGGGGTATTGTCATGAAGAACGGCCATACGCTGCAGGACGTTTACGAGGAAAGGGTCCCTCTGTACAGGCAGTATAGCGATGTGACGATCGATTGCGCGAAGAAGGAGATCGAACAGTGCGTTCGTGAGATCGTAGAGCTGCTGTGATGCTTAGGTTCTTAGGATAGGCGCAAGGGCTATTTTGGGTTGTTTTTCCTATTCGTGAGTTGGATCGATAGCGCTTCCTCGCCGTCACCGATTCCTCAAAATAGGGATAACCTCTGCGCGCATATAGTGGAGTAACAACAGGTGCAGGGGTGTTGCGCATGGGACGCTTCAAATTATTCCTGACCAAATTCACGATCGAGCTGTTCTTGTTGGTGTTCATTTATCCAGCGATCGTGTTCGCGCTGCTCGTGCTCGGATTCACGTCGTCATGGAAATCGGGGACGCTCATGCTTGTCTCGGCGCTGCTGCTCCGCTTCGTTCTGAAACGCGAGGCGGCGGCCATCCGCCCCGGGTTTCGCAAGTCGCGGACTCGTACGCGTGCTCGCCGCAGCAGGGGCGGGCCGGCAAGTAAAGCGTTGCGCCCATTTCCAGGCGTGTACGATCACGAAGCTTCGCCGCCGCAGCTCAGCGACATTTATTATGACATCGCTGCGCAGATGAAGGAGCAGGAAGCGCTTCTGGCCATGTTGAAAGCGCAGGAAAAGCGGCAAGAGGAGTGGAAAGGGCCGCGGCAAGAGGAGTGGGGAGAACAGCGCCCGGAGGGAAGGCCGGAGCGCCCGGTGGAACGGGAAGCGGAACGTCAAGGGCAGTGGCGAGAGCAACGGCATGAGGGAAGGCAAGAGCAACGCCCCGTGGAACGGGAAGCGGAACGTCAAGGGCAGTGGCGAGAGCAGCGGCATGAGGGAAGGCAAGAGCAACGCCAGATGGAGCGTAAAGCGGGGTGGCAGGAGCACAGCCCGCAAGCGCAGCAGCAGGTGAAACAGAAAGCGGAGTGGCACGCGCAACGGCCGGAGGGAAGGCCGGAGCAGCGGAAAGTTATATTACAAGTGCAGCGCCAAGAGAGGAATCCGGGGTTGTCCGGCCATCCAGCGAGCTGCAGCTGTTCGGCTTGCAGCCGAAGCTTTCAATGAGGCGGCTGCACATGGGGCTGGCTGACCGATCGTCATGTTTGTCGTGGGAACGCTTCATAAGAAAACCGCCAATCGTGCCGGGCACGGTTGGCGGTTTTTGTTCAAATGGGGAAGGCCTTAAGCTCTAAGGAATCGTAGGAAACTTATTGTTGGTTTTTGAAGCTAATTGGAATTCTTACGAATCCTACGCACGCTATTCGACTCGGTCGCATCCATTTTGCTCGATTATCGCTCGTTCTCGCTTCAATAAGGTTCGCTCGATTCGTTAGAATTCAAATGGGTGCAAAATCCACCAAATAACGCTTGCTGGGTTCGTTACAGGTAATGTGCGGAGCAGCTCCTTCCGTTGTACGGGCTTGAGAAGCAGGCTGCTTGAACCTGTTCGAGCAGCCTGCTTCTAGGCTTTGGGTGCGTGCAATCGCTGCTTCGGATCACGCAATGCTTGCTCCGCCTCCGCATGCATCTCCGCAAGGACATCCTCCGTCTTCCGGGTAGCATTCACGTCTGTATGGTCGTCTACCACCGGAACATCTGCAAGCTTGTGGGATTAACAGCCGGCGGCCGGCGGTCAGTCTGTTTAGGTCGCGGTTTGGTTCAGCGTGCGCGAAAAGCACTAACTTTGCCTGGTACCTGAATCGCGTGCCTTCAAGGTACCAGGAAAACTTAGTACTATGAAATTCTCCCAATGTTGACGATGATAGAGCATATACTAATATTTTCCACAGAGGAGGATTCCGATGAATGCTGTATATATCACGAGTATCGGGAAGTTCCTGCCCGGTTCACCCATCGACAACGATGAAATGGAAGCATACCTCGGAAGAATAGGCGGAAAAAGCTCGAAGGCGATGCGGCGTATTCTGGATCAGAACAAAATTCAATATCGCCATTATGCCATCGATAAAGAGCAGCAAAGCCTGTATTCAAATGCAGAAATGGCAGCCGGCGCGATTCGCGACGCGCTTGAGCGTAACCATGCCGATCTAGTTAACCAAGTCGACTTTCTAGCGGTCGGCACGACCCAGGGCGACCTGCTGGTGCCCGGGTTTGCCAGTATGGTCCATGCCGAAACCGGCCTCCCCGTCATGGAAATCGCGACACATCATGGCGTGTGCGGCAGCGGCATGCAGGCGATCAAGAATGCCTACCTCCAAGTGCAGTCCGGCGAGAAGAAAGCCGCCATCTCCTGTGCCAGCGAGTTTCCGAGCCGCGTATTCAAGCATACCCGCTTTGAAGCGCAGGCTAAATTCATGGATCGTCCGATCCCGTTCGATACGGATTTCCTTCGGTTCATGTTGTCCGACGGCGCAGGCGCCGCCGTGCTGCAGCATCAACCGAGCGATCAAGGCTTATCCCTCCGAATCGAGTGGATCGATAACCAATCGTACGCCAATCTGTATGACACTTGCATGTATGCCGGCATGAATAAAGATAGCACTTATGGCAAGCAAGCGAGCTGGTTGGATTACGCCTCCATTCACGAAGCGGCGGATGAGGGGGCTATCAATTTGAAACAGGACATTCGCCTTGTGGACGAAATGCCGAAAGTAGGCGTGAAACGTTTCTTCGAGCTCGTGGACGAAGGCAGAGTGGATCCTTCGGCGATCGATTGGATGGTGTGCCACTACTCCTCCCATTATTTTCGCGACGAGATCTTCCGTCTGATGCAGCTTGGCGGGATGACTATCCCCGAAGACAGATGGTTTACGAACCTCTATACCAAAGGAAACACAGGGGCCGCCTCGATCTATATCATGCTGGAGGAACTGCTCAACGAGGGATATCTGAAGCCGGGCGAACAAGTGTTGTGCATGGTTCCGGAGAGCGGGAGATTTCAGACATCCTATATGCTATTAACCGTTGTCGGAAGCGATAACAGGACGACCGCCCCGTACATGGAGCGCCAGCCGGAAGCGCCGGCGTTGGCCTTCGATTCTTCCGATTCGGTGCAGGCGTACTTAGTGCGGCGGCTGGTTAATGTATGGATTGATTTTGAGCAAAAACTGGCTCATGTACCGATCATTCATAAACTGTACAGCGGCAAATTCACGCTTGAAGATTACATGCTGCTCATGGAGAACATACGGCAGCAGGTCATTGACGGGTCGCAGTGGATCGCGCGCGCCGCCTCGTACATTGCGATCGAGCATATCGAACTGCGCTCGATGTTCATCGCCCATGCCCGCGACGAGCACCGCGACTTTCAAATACTGGAACGCAATTACGTGTCCGTGGGAGGGGATCTTGCAGTCATTCAGGCCGGGGAGAAGAATATCGGCAGCGAAGCGCTGTCCGCTTATCTGTTTCAACGGGCAAGCCGCGAGAATCCGGTCGATCTGATGGGTGCGATGTGGATTATTGAAGGTCTTGGCTGCCGTATGGCGCGGTACTGGGGCGAGGCCATCCGTGATCAACTCCGCTTGAACGACGATCAAGTATCGTTCTTGCTCTATCACAGCGACTCGGACGAGAAACATTTCGAGCGACTGGAAGCCGGCATTCAGCATCCGATGCTGACGATGGAGCTTGCCGAACGGATCATTAAAACCGCGAAAACGACGGCGCGCTTGTATCTCTTACAACTAGAGGAGCTAGGGAATCTATGAGCAAAGCCGATTATTTCAATCAGATGCCGCATGATAAGCAGGACCCTAATCCGTTCCTTGCCATCTATCTGGATCAGAGCATTCCATTCAACGAAGAAGCGAAGGCCTCATATTTGAAAGACTGCGCGAGTAAATCCAGACAGTTTCTGCTGCCGGTTCTCAGGCCGATTGCCCGGCTGCTGATCATACTCTTCCAAATCTACAAAATCATACTCCCGAAAGCCTTCACTTCATCTAAAATGCTGCATCGTGTTTTGTACTGGGGGATGAAAACCTTCGTAAGTCCAGACGCCAATTATATGATTCTTCGGCATTTTTATCTGGGGTCTGAAATACTGCAATTTATCCGCGATAACATTCCGGGCGTTCAAGTCGAGCTGAATCCGCTGAAACCGTTAAATCTGGAACCGGTGAAGGACGATTTGTTTCTCATGCATGATATCAATTTGTATAATTTCGTTATCCATTTGAATACGCAGATCCGCGAGAAGAACATCGAGGTGACCAAGCAGGAGCGGCTTAACTTCGATGCCGTTACTTCAAGCTCCATTCCGATCGAGAAGCTGCCTGATCGCTGGACCAATTTTCTCGATCTGACGACGGCGATCGAATGCTTCACCCCGGTCTATCAGCTATTTCTGACCGACAATGACTTCTGGAGGGCCACGAATTCCTTGCAGCTCGACGAAACGATCGGCATTCTGGCCTCCAAAGTGATCGGCAGCAATGACAGGCTGGCCTTGATCAATAATAAGCATCCGATGGTCCCGCTTTCCACGCTTCGGGCCGGATTCCGACTCGTGCTTCACGGACTCGCGACGGAACAGCTCCATGCTTTGTTGGTGGAGTTGAAAAACAAACAGGCTGCTTCATGACAATCATCGATCGGACCGGCAGGATGCAAATCGAACGGCGGAGCTTAAAGAAAGGAAACCGATAGAGGACGGTGTGCTGTCGTCAAACGCGAAAAAAGCTTCCAACACCACGCCTTGCGCGGTGTTGGAAGCTTTTGCGTGTCTAGCTATGAAGCTATGAAGCTATGGAGCAATGAAGCTATGAATCTCGTTTGTCCGTTATGAGAGATTACTTCTGAAGCTCCCACAGCGAGACAGCAGCCGTCGGCGTCCACGTGTAGATGGACGTGTGGGCTTGCAGGCATTTATACGTATGCCCGTTGTAGGTCACGAATGTGCCTCTCGCATAGTAGGTATTGGTTGCCCAAGCGGCAATCGCCGAAGCCGCGGCCGTAGTGCCGCTGATCGTGCTGCCGGCCGACTTATTGCCTGCCGCGTCGATTGCGTACACGGTAAAGGAATACGTCTTGCTTGCGGCAAGCCCGGTTACCGTATAGGATGTCGCCGCAGCGGAAGCAGTGGTAACAAGGGTCGAACCGTTATAGATCTGGTAGTCTTTCACGCCGACATTGTCGGTGGACGCCGTCCACATCAGCATCATGCTGGAATCGGTAGGCGTCCCCATGATATGAAGGCCGGTCGGCGCTGTCGGCGCGGCGGTATCGACGACCGGCGGAGCCGTCGTTGTGAATTTGAGGCTGTTGCTTGCGCCGGATTCGTTGCCGGCTGCATCGATGGCTTTGACTGTAAACGTATAAGCGGTGCTCGCCGTAAGTCCAGTCACGGTATAGCTGGTACCGGTAACTGTCGCGACAAGCTTGGAGCCGTTATAGACGTTGTAGCCCGTCACGCCAATATTGTCCGTCGCTGCTCCCCATGTTAACGACGCGCTCGTTGCGGCAACGGTGCTCGCTGTAAGGGAAGCCGGCGCGGTCGGAGCAGTCGCATCCGTCGGATTCGTACCGGAGAAATTCGCGTCGATGACGTTATAGAACGCATTTGCCGTATCCGCGATTTCCCACACGGCCAGGATAACCTGATAGCCGCTGCGCGCAGGCACGTTGCAAGTATCGGTGTGGCCGGTTGTCGGCTGCGCGCCGTTATAGTTGATGGAGCAAAATGGCGTCAAGTCGAAGGAGGCCCGGCTGAGCGGGCTGTTTGGATCCCAATTTTGTTTCGTAATATAGTACTTCCAGCCTGTCGTGGAATGATTGGCCGTAAACGTCCAAGTAAAGGCGTTGGTGCCGCTGGACATGTTCACTTTGGACCAGCGTGAAGCCGATTGCTGGTCAAGCTCGGGGAACTTGCCGCCAGCGCTGGCAATTTGGCCGTCTGCAGGTCCGGCAGCGGGGAAGCCTTTGGGAGCTTCCAAACTTTGAGGCTCATAAATAATCGAACCGCAGTTTTGGTTAACGCCCGACTTGCATAGCGCGGAACGGCTTGCGGGGCCATCCACGTAACCGTGCGCCGATGCTCTTCCGGCTTGGAACAGCATGCCGACGGATGCGAACACGACCAGGAAGCAAATCAGAGCGGTTTTTGCGGGAGCGGGCCTTGATAAACGTAAACCATGCATAACTCGAATACCTCCAGTTAGTAGTGTGTGATATATAAACTCCTGCGGAGCTCATACCCGGAGCACATGACGAAACACCCGCTCAAGTAAAACTAGAGAACGGATATATGATTAATTCTAAAGAAGAAATGGCCGTTACTCATGAGTCTTAAGATTTAAATGTAAATTCAAGGAAATTTAATGAGAAATTAATGTAAAAAATAAGGAAATGAGTCCGATTACTCTTTATTTATTCTACGATTCGTTCGATTATGCTCGCGATTGCCAAGGATGAATTCATCCGGGTTGTTGGACGCATGTAAGAGGCCTTCGTCCAATGGAATACAGGACGAAGGCCGAATAAGGGGCAGCTTGCGCAGGTTTGTCCGGAGATTTTAGGAGTTAAGTCCCGCCCCCTCGTCAAGGCCCAGCATGATATTCATACATTGAACGGCTGCCCCCGACGAACCCTTCCCGAGATTGTCTAATCGGCATGCGAGAAGCACGTGATCGTTATTTCCCATAACGAAAATTTCCGCACCATTGGTTCCGTTGCACGCTGTCGGATCAAGCGCGCCTGGGGAGATGTCCCTGACTGCATCGAACGGGAGGACGCTTACGAATCTTTCTCCCTGGTAAGAGTCTGCGAGCGCGGCATGGATTTCCCGCAAGCCAGGCCGATCGGTCAGCATGCGAGTAACCAAGGGAACCGTCCCGACCATCCCGTTGTAGAAATTGCAAACCGTCGGAAGGAATACGGGCTGGAACGCGAGATCCGTTACTTTCTTCATTTCGGGCAAATGTTTATGATTCAGGCTTAAACTGTAGTGCTGAGGGTGCCTCAGGCTGCTGTTTGGATCGCTGATGCCGCCTGATTCGTATTGTTCGATCAATGTCTTGCCTCCGCCGCTGTAACCCGTTAACGAATGGCAAGAAACCGGGTAATGACGTGGGAGGATTCCGCTTTGGACAAGGGGGTGAATCATAAGGACAAAAGCGGTCGCATGGCAGCCGGGAACCGATACGCGGGCCGCGTTGGCGATCTCCTTCCTTTGTAAAGCCGATAATTCGGGCAAGCCGTAGGTCCAATCATGATGGGTTCGAAAAGCCGTACTGCTGTCGATAACGCGGGTATTAGGATTCGTAATGAGCGAGACGGCCTCTCGTGCAGCCTCATCCGGCAGACACAGGAATACGATATCCGCTTCATTCATTAACTTGATCCGGTTTCCCAAATCCTTCTTGTTTCCCTCGGAAATCGATAAAACGTCCAGATCGTTTCGTTTGTTAAGCCTTTCGTGGATGCCTAGTCCCGTCGTGCCGTATTGACCATCTACAAATACCTTCAAAGGATCTTCCTCCTAACCTAGTTTGGATAACTATACATATTAACGCATATTTACTCAATGCTCGCTATCTACCGCGGCACGGAATTCCTGATCTTTACAACTTCTATGAATTCCAAGTATTGACAGGTGAGAGGCTGGGTGGTTATAGTGTATATATGAATATACACAGCAGGCGTGACAGGAGGATGAACGATGACGACCTGGCAGGGTGCAATGACGCTGCTTCGGCTCGAAGGGCGGCGATCTTGGATCGGACTGCTCGCTACGATGGCCTTATTCGTTTACGTCGGCGTGGTCATCATCATGCCGTTATTCGATGACATGCTTACCCAAGGCGGCGCGAAAGGCTACGGCTACGATTGGGCTTCGAATTTCCTATATCTGTCGCTGTTGCCGACGATGGGATTCATTATGAATCGCAGCATGTTCTGCTACTGGAGTCGCGATTCGTATACACGTAAGCTCGCCTATTGGCGGACGCTTCCGATCAGCTGGAATGCGATCTTGGTGTCGCGGATGCTGCAGCATGTCGTCGTGCTTTCGATCGTGTCGATCTGCTTCTTCGCCACCCAGTACTCGCTCTTGGCTCCGATGCGCGAGCAGCTGGCGCCTGGCGACTTTGTCCTGTATGTATTGACGTGGTACGGGTATTCGATGATGGTGGGAGCGACGTATGTTTATCTTGAGTTGACGATGAAAGGGAAAGTCTATTTCGTTGTCTGCTCGTGTTATCTGATCTTCTACGCGCTGCTTGTTCTTATCCTGCAGATGACGGATACGAACCTGGTACTTCGGACGATCGCTGCTTCCCGCCATCATCATTGGCTGTGGCCGGGCGTTTCGCTGGCGCTCGGCGCGGCGGTTACGGTACTGATCGGATGGCTGGCCCGCATGCGGCTTGCGAAGCGCAGCTTGCTGCATTGACGCCGGACGGGCGATTATTTGTCGAGAGAAGGTGTACGCGGTGTGGATTCCCATACAACTGAACGAACATAGCCCCGAGCCGCTGTACCATCAAATCGAAGTCCAGCTCCGTGCGTTCATCGTAAGCGGGCAAATGCCCGAAGGTACGCTGCTGCCCTCCATTCGCGAGCTGGCGCAGCTGACGAAGTGCAGTGTCATTACCGTTCGCCGGGTTTACCAGGACTTGGAGAACGAAGGACTGCTCCGCACCCGTCAAGGTACGGGCACGTTCGTTGCCAAGGTGGACGATCAGCTGCGGAGCAATCAGCGCCGCAGCGCGGTCATCGAGGCGATCGAGTCGGCGGCGGACGCGGGAATCCGGGTTCATTTTACCGATGAGGAGATCCTTCAGATGCTGCGGGAGGTGCTTGCCCGGAAACGGGCGGCGGCGGACGGTGAGGCAGAGCAAGCAAGGCAAGCGGATAGAGGAGGGGGAGCGACATGACGGAAGCGGCTGTTGCCATCGAAAGACTGATTCAGCGCAGGGCGCATTTCGAGCTGGGGCCGGTGAATCTGACGATCCCGAAGGGCTGCGTGACGGCGATCGTCGGACCGAACGGCTCCGGCAAGAGCTCGCTGTTTCGGCTCATGCTGGGACTGGCGATGCCGGACGAAGGCAGCGTGCGAATGTTTGGGGAGCAGGTAGACGGCGCTGGCGACGCCGTTGCCTACAAATCGCGCATCGGCTACGTTCCCGAGCAGGCGATCGATATCGAGGAGCATCTCAGCGGGGATGAGAAGGCGGCGTTCACGCGCCCGTGGTACCCGGGCTGGGACGTGAACTTTTACAGGGAGCTGCTGCGGCGGTTCGAGGTCGATCCCGGCATGAAGTTTCGCAAGATGTCCAAGGGGATGCGGCGCAAGTTCGACCTGTCTCTGGCGATGGCGCATCATCCGGAACTGCTGCTGCTCGATGAACCGTCCTCGGGACTCGACCCGATTGCCTGGAAAACGATGATCGATACGCTTCACCGGTATATGGAACCTGGTGACCGGACCATCGTGATGGCTTCTCATATCGTGGACGAGGTGCGGCGGCTGGCGGACTATATCGTGTTCATCATTCAGGGGAAAGTGCTGGGGATTTACGAGAAGGACGCGCTGCTGGAGTCCTGGCAGACGCTGTATGTCGACGCCGGCGGCAAGACGATACTATGGAAGACGATGCCCGGCTTCCGCAGCTGCGACCGCGCAGGCGGCACGACGTATAAGATCGTGACGGAGAAAGCGGGCGAGGCGGAACAGTGGCTGGCCGCGCACGGCGCCGCATTGATCAGCAAGCAGAAGCTGGAGCTGGACGAGATCCTGTTGGAATTGCGCTAGCAACGAACATGCGAGAGGAGTTTTGAGAGAATGAATGCTTTATCGCTGGAGAAGGTTTTCAAGCAGTATGGGGACAAAACAGCCGTGAACGGCATCAGCTTCGACGTTGCGCAAGGCGAAATCTACGGCCTGCTCGGCGGGAACGGCGCAGGCAAGACGACGACGATGCGGATGGTGCTCGGCCTGATCTACCCGGATTCCGGGCAGATCCGCTACGAAGGCAAAGTGTACAGCAAGGAGCAGCTGCGCAGTCTCGGCTATCTGCCGGAGGAGCGCGGCCTCTATCCGAAGGTGAAGGTCGGCGACCAAATCCTATACCTTGCGCAGCTGCGCGGCATGTCGCGCAAGGATGCCGACCGGAACTTGAAGCGCTGGCTGGAGCGGTTCGGCGTGCCGGAGTATTACGGCAAGAAGGTCGAGGAGCTGTCCAAGGGCAATCAGCAGAAGATCCAGTTCATCGCGTCGGTCATCCACAATCCGCGGATCGTCATCATGGACGAAGCGTTCAGCGGGCTGGATCCCGTCAACGTCGAGCTGTTGAAATCGACGGTCAAGGAGCTGCGCGATGCCGGATCTTCGATTCTGTTCTCCACGCACCGCATGGAGCATGTCGAGGAATTATGCCGCAATATTACGATTCTGCACCGTTCCAATCCCGTGCTGCAAGGGAATTTGAAGGCGATCAAGAAGCAGTTTCCGCGAGAGCGCGTGATTCTGGCGACGGACGGCGACGTGTCCGGCCTGGAAGCGATCGGAGGCGTCATGAGCGTGAACCGGCATGAATACGGCTACGAATTAACGATCAACGACGAGGCCGCGGGCCGGCCGATTCTGGAGCTGGCGATGACGCAAACCGGCGTGCAGCGCTTCGAAATCATGGAACCGACGCTCAACGAAATCTTTATCAAGACGGTAGGTGAGAATCATGAATAGCGGATTCTGGACGGTAGTCGGCTTCACGGCGAAGAATAAAATGCGCGGCAAAGCTTTTCTCGTCACCACCCTCATCATCGCGGTCATCATGAGCATCGGCATCAATTTGCCGTATATCATCTCGCATTTCAGCGGCGAGGGCAAGACGACGGCGGTCGGGTATCTGGACAGCACGGCGGATGAAGCGAAGTCGGAGATGTTCACTTCCACGAAAATCGCCGCCATGCTGAACAAGTATTACGAGGCGCAGGAGAAGCCGGAGCTGAAGCTCGTGCCGATCGCGGAGGCGGGTTCCGCGGAGGAGAACGAGAAAGCGCTGAAACGCGCGGTTGCCGACGACGTGGTCAATGGCTATATCGAATTCACGCCGGACCCGGCGAGCGGGTTCCCGGCCGTCACGTACAAATCGGAGAGCCTGATGGAATCGAAGGTATCGCAGTCCTTGAAGACGGCGCTGCAGGCGGTCAAGATGGACGGCGTCATCAATAACGGAGGGCTCAGCAACGAGTTGAAGGCGCTGCTGACGAAACCCATCGAGCTTAATACCGTTCAAATTTCGTCAAGCGGCGGCGCAGGCACGGGCGCTATCGGCGGCCAAGGCAAATCGACGGAGCAGCAGGGCATGGACATGGCGACGGTGTACGTCATTATCTTCATGCTGTTCATGGCGATCATGATCAGCGGCCAAATGATCGCGAGCGAAATCACCGCGGAGAAGAGCTCCCGCGTCATGGAAATTCTCATTACGAGCGTCGCGCCGCTGAAGGCGATGTTCGGCAAGATCCTCGGCATGTTCCTCGTCGTGCTGACGCAGCTGGCGGTCTACGTCATCGTCATCGTGATCAACATGACGCTGCCGCAGAATGCCGACAAGCTGAACGAATTCGGCATTTCGCTGGATAAAATCGATCCGGTCCTGCTGGTCTATGCGATTCTGTTCTTCTTGACGGGTTTCTTCCTGTTCGCGACGCTGTTCGCGGCCGTCGGCTCGATCGTCAGCCGCACGGAGGATCTCGGCCAGGCGGTGCTGCCGATCACGATGCTGTCGCTTGCCGGCTTCTACATCTGCATGTTCGGCGGCCTCAACAGCCCGGGCTCGATGCTGATGAAAGTATCGTCGTTCATCCCGTTCTTCGCGCCTTACGCGATGGTCGTGCGGCTCGGCCTGTCCGACCCGCCGCTCTGGCAGGTATGGCTGTCGATCGCGATTCTGCTCGTCACGATCCTCGTCTGCGGCTGGCTGTCCGCGAAGATCTACCGCGCCGGCGTGCTGATGTACGGCAAGAAGCCTTCGATGAAGGAAGTCATGAAGGCGATGCGTTACCGGTAAGGAGAGCAAGGCAGAGGTTGGGATTGTTAACGCGGTCTTGCATGCATACGACGGTTTTGATGTGAAAAGGCCAGTAAGATCTTCATGATCTTACTGGCTTTTTCGTTGTATCAGGTTAAGCGGAGCATTCTGGTTGCGTTTCACAACATGTGCATACAAGTTGGCGAAATGCTATACTAATAGCCATACAAGTGAGCATCCATATGACGAGGGGACGAAGCCTTATGAAAGAAAAGGCGCTGCCCAAATACGCGCAGCTGAAAAAAGAAATATTGGCTTGGCTGGATCTGGGCAAGCTTCAGCCCAATGATCAGATGCCGTCCGAGAACGAGATTGCCGAGCAGTTCGGACTGAGCCGGCAAACGGTTCGGCAAACGCTGGGCGAGCTGGAGACGGAAGGCAGGCTGTACCGCATGCAGGGGAAAGGGACCTTCGTCGCCGAACCGCGGGGAAGCGAGCAGCGCGCCGAGGTGCAGACGATCGGCCTGGTCACGACTTATATTTCCGATTATATTTTTCCGCATATCGTTCGGGGCGCCGAGGCAGCGATTCGCGCCAGGGGCTACAGCTTGCTGCTGTCGAGCACGGACAACGATAAGGGCAAGGAGCGGGAAAGCCTCTCGATCCTGACCGGCCAGCCGCTCAGCGGTTTGATTATCGAGCCGACGAAGAGCGCGGAAGGCAACCCAAACCTCGACTACTTCCTGGCGCTCAACAACCGGCGCATCCCGTACGTCATGATCAATGCGAAATATCCGGAAATCAGCAGCCCATCCCTGGTCATTGACGACGAAGCGGGAGGCGCCGCGGCTGCGGAGTATCTGCTTGGGCTCGGACATCGCCGCATCGCGGGCTTCTTCAAAACGGATGACCAGCAAGGGGTGCTCCGCCTGAAAGGCTTCCTGCGGGCGCATCAGAGCGCAGGCCAAGCGCTTCACCCGGACTTCGTCATTGCCTATCGCACCGAAGAGAAGGCGAAGAAGCCGGCTGCGGCGGCCGAACAACTGCTGGGACGTCCCGAAGAGGAGCGCCCGACGGCGTTCGTCTGTTACAATGACGAGCTTGCCCTGCAGCTGCTGGAAGTCGTGCGCAAGCTCGGATTGTCCGTTCCGAACGACGTATCGCTCGTGGGCTTCGACGATTCTCCGCTGGCGACGGCTACGGAAGTCAAGCTGACGTCGCTGTCGCATCCGAAGGAGGAGATGGGCGCGGCTGCGGCGCAGATGCTGTTCGAGCTCATCGCAAGCGGCGGGGCGTCCGTCCCGGCCTCCAAGATCTATAAGCCCGAGCTGGTCGTCCGGGCATCTGTTCGGCAGCTCTAGAAGTTTTTTGATAATAGAACTAGAAAATTGGTACGTACAAGTCTATAATTCAGATAGAACGACAAGTCGTGCGAAAGGATGATCGGTTTGCTGAAGCGATTAAAGCAAGAGGTACTGGAAGCGAATCTGGATTTGCCCAAGTATGGTCTCGTTACATTCACGTGGGGCAATGTCAGCGGCATCGACAGGGAGAGAGGCCTTGTCGTCATCAAGCCAAGCGGCGTTCCGTACGACAAGCTGAAGCTGGAAGATCTCGTCGTCGTCGACCTTGAAGGGAACAAGGTCGAAGGGGAGCTGAAGCCGTCTTCGGACACGCCGACGCATCTCGTGCTGTATCGGGCCTTTCCGCAAGTCGGCGGCATCGTGCACACCCATTCGCCGTGGGCGACCAGCTGGGCGCAAGCGGGCAAGCCCATTCCGGCGCTTGGTACGACGCACGCGGATTATTTTTACGGGGAGATACCTGTTACCCGGGCAATGACGACCGCGGAAATCGAGAACGCCTACGAGTTGGAGACGGGCAAAGTCATCGTGGAGACGTTCAAAGATAAGGATCCGAGTCGGATTCCGAGCGTGCTCGTCAACAGCCATGCGCCGTTCAATTGGGGCAAAGACCCGCATGAAGCCGTGCATAACGCCGTCGTGCTGGAGGAGGTCGCCAAGATGGCGCTGCATACCTTTGCCCTGAATCCGAATATTGGGCCGATGGATCAAGCGCTGCTGGATAAGCATTTCTTGCGGAAGCACGGTGCAAGCGCTTACTACGGGCAGAACTAGCAACCAATGAAGCAGGCATTCCGGCCTTCGCAGCGACGATAAGCGCTGGAATGGATTCGAAGAACTCGCCTTGGAGGGATATTCGTGACTCATAACATTATCGAAGATATTCAGCTTGGCAGAACCGCGCTCGGCATCGAGCTCGGATCGACGCGCATTAAGGCCGTGCTTCTTGGCGCCGATCATTCGCCGATCGCGTCCGGCAGCCACGACTGGGAGAACAGCTACGTGAACCAGATCTGGACGTACGGCATCGAGGAGATTTGGCAGGGCGTTCAGGACAGCTACCGGAAGATGGCGGATGACGTGAAACGGCAATATGGCGTAAGCCTGCAGCGGATCGGAGCGATCGGGTTCAGCGGCATGATGCACGGCTATATGGTTTTCGGCGAATCCGGCGAATTGCTGACCCCGTTCCGCACATGGCGCAACAACATTACCGAGCAAGCATCGGCGGCGCTGAGCGAGCTGTTCGACTTCCATATTCCGCAGCGCTGGAGCATCGCCCATCTCTATCAAGCGATTCTGAACGAGGAAGCGCATGTAGGCAGCATTCATTCCCTGACGACGGTTGCCGGGTACATCCATTGGAAGTTGACGGGGAGGAAGGTGCTGGGCGTCGGCGAAGCTTCCGGCGTATTCCCGATCGATATCCGTACGAAGGATTACAACGCCGTTATGGTCGAACAGTTCAATGCGCTGATTGCGTCCGGCAATCTGCCTTGGCGGCTCGAAGATCTCCTGCCGAGCGTACTGGTCGCGGGCGAAAGCGCCGGCACGCTCACGGAGGAAGGGGCTAGACTGCTGGATACGACAGGCGAGCTGCAAGCCGGCATCCCGTTCTGTCCGCCGGAAGGCGACGCCGGAACCGGCATGGTAGCTACCAACAGCGTAGCGGTGCGCACGGGTAACGTGTCCGCGGGCACCTCCGTATTCGCCATGGTCGTGTTGGAGAAGGAATTGTCCAAAGCCTACGAGGAGATCGATCTGGTCACTACGCCCAAAGGCGATCTCGTCGCCATGGCGCACTCCAATAACTGCTCCTCCGATCTCAACGAATGGGTGGGCTTGTTCGGCCAATTCGCCGCCGCGATGGGGATGGAGGCCGATGCCGATCGATTGTACGGCACGCTGTACAACCTCGCGCTGCAAGGCGATCCGGATTGCGGCGGACTGCTTGCTTACGGCTATCTCTCGGGCGAGCACATGACGCATTTCGAAGAAGGCCGGCCCTTGTTCGTCCGTTCCTCGGAAAGCAATTTCAACCTGCCGAACTTCATGCGCGTACATCTGTTTACGGCACTCGGAGCCTTGAAGATCGGCATGGATATTCTGCTCAAGGAGGAAGCGGTGAAGCTGGACGCCATCCTGGGTCACGGCGGCCTCTTCAAAACCGTCGGCGTGGGCCAGAAGATCATGGCCGGCGCGCTCGATGTGCCGGTTGCCGTCATGGAAACGGCAGGCGAGGGCGGAGCCTGGGGGATTGCGCTGTTAGCCGCGTTCATGCTGAACCGGAAGGACGGCGAATCGCTGGAGGATTACTTGAACGGTAAAGTGTTCGCGGATAAAGCGGGCGTGACCGTCCAGCCCGATCCGAAGGACGTCGAAGGATTCGAGGCGTTTATGAAGCGTTATATGAAGGGGCTCGCCATCGAGAGAGCCGCAGTGGAATCGTTCCATTAACCGATTATAAGAAACGAAAGGGGCATAACCCATGTTGAACGTGAAACCGTACGAATTTTGGTTTTTGACCGGCAGTCAACATCTTTACGGCGCCGAGACGCTTTTGGAAGTCGAGGCCCACTCGCAAGAAATGGTCGACGGTTTGAATTCGGATTCCTCCATCTCTTATAAAATCGTGTTCAAGGCGCTGTTGACCACGCCTGAAGATATTCGTAAGACGTTGATCGAGGCAAGCAGCAGCGAAGCATGCGCCGGGGTCATCACTTGGATGCACACCTTCTCGCCGTCGAAGATGTGGATCTCGGGCTTGGCGCAGCTGAACAAACCGCATTTGCATTTCGCCACGCAATACAACCGGGAAATTCCATGGAGCACCATCGACATGGATTTCATGAATACGAACCAAGCTGCGCACGGCGACCGCGAGCATGGGTTTATCGCCACTCGCATGGGCCGCTCCCGCAAGGTCGTGTTCGGCCACTGGGCAGATCAAACGGTGCGCGCGCAAATCGGCGGCTGGCAGCGAACGGCGGTTGCGTACTGCGAGAGCAAGACGCTTAAAGTCGCGCGATTCGGCGACAACATGAGGCAAGTGGCCGTAACGGAAGGCGATAAGGTCGAAGCGGAGATTCGTTTCGGGTGGTCCGTGAACACGTACGGCGTGGGCGATTTGGCCGAGCGGGTAAGCGCCGTCGCGCAAGGGGCGGTCGACGAGCTGGTTGCCGAATACGAGCAGGCGTATACGCTGGTTGCGGATACCGCGGAGAAACGGCAAGCGATCGCGTACCAAGCGCGGCTCGAGCTGGCTATCCGGGGCTTCCTCGAAGAGGGCGGCTTCACGGCGTTCACGACGACCTTCGAGGATTTGCATGGGCTGGAGCAGTTGCCCGGCTTGGCCGTGCAGCGGTTAATGGCCGATGGCTACGGCTTTGGCGGCGAAGGGGACTGGAAGACGGCCGCGCTCGTGCGGCTCATGAAAATCATGGCCGACGGCAAAGGCACGTCCTTCATGGAAGACTATACGTATCACCTGGAGCCGGGCAACGAGCTGGTCTTGGGCGCTCATATGCTTGAAATTTGTCCGACCATCGCGGCCGGCAAGCCTCGCATCGAAGTGCATCCGCTCGGCATCGGCGGCAAAGCCGATCCGGCGCGAATGGTGTTCAACGGTCGGAGCGGTTCGGCGATCAATGCGAGCATCGTCGATCTTGGCCATCGCTTCCGGCTGCTGGTGAATCAGGTAAACGCGGTGGAAGTGGCGGAGGCGATGCCGAATCTGCCTGTAGCGCGGGTACTCTGGCAGGTGCTGCCGAACTTGAAGGATGGCGTCGAGGCGTGGATCTTGGCCGGCGGCGCGCATCATACCGGATTTTCCTACGAAGTGACGACCGAACAAATGCTGGATTTCGCGGAAATGTTCGGCATCGAGTCGGTCCTCATCGACGAGCGGACGGACCGAATCAGCTTCCCGAATCAGCTTCGGTTGAATCAAGCGGCATGGAATAACAAGTAGAACGGCAAGCGCCCTGAGGGCGGATTCATAAGGCGTTTCATCGGCAGCGAACAAGCGGGCCTTCTGACAACAGGAGGCCAAGCCATGCAGCGCCAGCGGAAGAAGACAGTAACGCAAGAAGGCGGAGTCCCCGGACTCCGCCTTCTTCGTTTGCCTGAAGGTGCGGCGCTCCTGGCGCCCGTGATATGCGTTTCGGCAGAAAGGTTAGAGGATTTAAGAAAATCTCTTGTACACACGCGGAGACCGCGCAGCGGCTCGAACGCGAGGTGAGAGCTTGGTACGCCGAGCTGGCAGGCGCGCCGCTCGATCCGGACGGCATTGCATACGATGGGATACTAGCCATGCTCCATGATCGATCTCATCAATTTCGTTCATGGTCCGCAGTCGGAAAAGATCGGTTGCTGACGCATATTCCGATACGATGAGCGAGAGTGCGGCCGGATTCTAACGAGGCTTGAACGTGAATTCGCCGCCGCATTCGACAGGCAGCCGGGAGGCCGGTTATATCGGGTCCGTACCCGGCAGACGTATAGGACGAGCGCGAGCGGATCGCGCCAGGCACATTCGATTTCGCCCGCGGACCGCGCCATCCGGTTCGTCCGGGCATCTTGGACGACGGCATAAACCTCCGATATTGGACGTATGGACGAAGCGGTTTCGATGCGTGGATGGTGGTTCGGCCGTTCATGGAGGCAGGCGTTTCGTAATGGCGAAAGGGGCGCCGCGGCTTATCGAGAGCCGCGGTTTTTGTCGCGAAAATTGAGGGAGAAGCCGCCGGCCTGGGAACCTCAAATCAATGCTTTGTGCGAACGTTAATCCGAAATATTGGAGAAGGTGTTGAAGGATGGCGGTTGCGATCAAAGATTTGCGGCGGAGCTCGGGGCTTCCGCGGCGAGGGTGTTTCGTTCGTTGAAAGCCGGACATGCGCGCCGCGCAGGCGTTTCGCGGGCGCCTTAAGAAACGGCCTGCAAGGGTCGTGTACAAGGGTCGCCTGGGAAGCGGCAATCCGCTTCCGCTGTTCGGTCATCGTGCTGCGAAGCATTAGTCTCCATAAGGAAATGCGCGCCAGACCGCGATTTCCGCGACAATCGATGCATCTGCCGCGCAACCGGCACCTCGCCGCCCCCACCGCGCAGCCGCTCACGCCGCCGTCGTCGAGGCGAGGAAAAAAGCAAACAAAACCGCGTCGTGCGCTGATTTGGCGAACGATGCTTTTTTTTGCGTCTTTGGGGCCGAAACCGCATGAGTCCATAGGCCGAGAGACGGAGCATACCGTTCAAGATGGGCATCAGCGCCAAAAAAAGAAAGCGTTGACAAAAAATACAGCGTGGATTTAAGATGTTTATGCGAACGTTCGCAAAGAATATTGCATGATGAAGGCATTTACATACGTTGTATCTTGTGCGAACGTTTTCTGATTTATCACCTTTCGAGAGGTGTGATGAGATCGGCTTAAGGGGAGTCGGCTATTCGTCTGCATGCACGTCCGCACCAACCGCAATCATTCAAATTCGATTCGATCAGGAGGAGAAACAGTGAAAACAAGAAACAAACTCGCTATGCTAAGCAGCATGCTTTTGAGCTTGACCCTTGTCCTTTCCGCTTGCGGAGGAACGAACAACAACAGCAGCAACACCGCGAACGATACGAACAAAGCCAGCAATGCAGGCAGCGCCGACAAAACCAACAACGCTGGCACTAACAGCACGGCGAACGCTAATGCGGCAGATACGGAAAGCGCTTCCGATACGAATGCGGCGGCAGCAACGGAAGTGAAACACGACCCGGTTACGCTTCGAATCGTCAGCTGGGCAGGAGACGACTATGTGCCGCTCTACCAGAAATTCCACGAGAAGTACCCATGGATCACGATCGAGAACGTACCGGTTAACGGCAAGTCGATTCTCGAAGTCGTGGCTGCGAACCAAGCGGCCGGAACGCCTGCCGACTTGTCGTGGGTTGACCAAGACTTATACTCCTTCGAACAAAACGGCGTCGCCGAGGATCTGACCCCGTACCTCGATACGGATCCGACGATGCAAAGCGTGCAATTGAAGAACGGTTTGCTCGATACGTTCAAGATCAACGGCAAACGCGTAGCCGTTCCTTTCGTAGACGTGCCGATGTGGATTCTCGTCAACAAGGACCTGCTTGCCAAGAACGGTCTCGACATGCCGCCTAACGACTGGACGTATGACGATCTCCGCGAGGATGCGAAGAAGATGACCAATCCGGATGCGGGCGAATACGGCATGACGACGATGCCGGAATGGCAAATGCGTCTCCTCAGCACGAAGTCGATCGCGGACGGTTACGCGAACAACCTGCAGTTCATGAACACGGACCTGACGCAAAGCATGATGGGAACTCCGGGAGTCGTGGATGAATTCAAGTGGCTTAAAGAGTTCGTGACGAAAGACGGCTCGATGCTGAATTATGCCGACGCCAAAGCCAAAGGCGATGCCATGTCGAACTTCCTGAACGGCAAAACCGGCTTCGCGATCGGCGGAAGCTGGAACATTCCCGAGCTCCGGAGCAAAGCGAACTTCGATTGGGACGTTCTGCCGTTCCCGAGAGGCACGAAAGGCCAGCCTAGCTACAGTATCTGGGGCCCGATGACGCTGCTCGCAGGCTCGAAGCACAAAGCGGAAGCGTTCCTGTACATCAGCTTCCAATTCTCGAAAGAGATTCAGAAGTGGAAAATGGAGCAAGGCAACAACCCGGCGATCATCGATCCGGAACTGGATGCTTACTATGACCAAATCCCGCTGTGGAAAGACAAGAACACGGACGCGGTCCGTATCTCCAAAGAGAACGGCATCCCGGAAATGGGCTATATGATTCCGGCGTTCGGCGAATATCAATGGAACGGACTCGGCAACAAGATTATTTTCGAGGACGGAGACACCAGCGAACTGATCGCATCGGCCGAAGGCTGGAACAAGCGAACGCAAGAAGTGCGCGCGGCGTTGAAGTAGCCGATTCCTCGGTTGTTGTGGCTGTTGCGGCTGTTGTGTGATCGCTAGCACGGCATGCTGCGGAAGTCTCGTTACTTGTCAGAAGGCGCCGTGCCCGGGATTGCCCGGGCCGGCATGCCGCGGAAGCAGGGAAGAAGCGGCAGACCAGACTTTACTAGAGGTGAGTTAGGATGGGAAGCATCACATTCAACCACGTGTTCAAACAATACAAAGGCGAATCGCGCCCGGCCGTGAACGATTTCCATCTGACGATCGAAGAAGGGGAATTCCTCGTCCTGGTCGGGCCTTCGGGCTGCGGGAAGTCTACGACGCTGCGCATGCTTGCCGGATTGGAAGAGATCTCGAGCGGCGACCTGTATATCGACGGCAAGTTCATTAACTACACTTCGCCGAAGGACAGAGACATCGCGATGGTATTCCAGAACTATGCGCTGTACCCGAATTTGACGGTGTACGAGAATATCGCGCTCGGTTTGAAGCTGCGCAAGACGCCGATGTTCGATATCGAGCTTCGGGTTAACCGCGTTGCGCGCATTCTGGAGATTGCGCACTTGCTGGACCGCAAGCCGAATCAATTGTCCGGCGGCCAGAAGCAGCGGGTAGCGCTCGGCCGCGCAATCGCGCGCGAGCCGCAAGTATTCTTGATGGATGAACCGCTGTCGAACCTGGACGCGAAGCTGAGAGCGCAGACGCGCGCGGAGATCATCAAGCTCCAGAAGGATTTGAAGCGCACGACCGTATATGTGACCCACGACCAAGTCGAAGCCATGACGATGGGCACGCGCATCGTCGTGATGAAGGACGGCGTCATTCAGCAAGTCGCCCCGCCGCGTCAGCTGTACGATCGACCGGCCAACATGTTCGTCGCGGGATTCATCGGTTCGCCGCAGATGAACTTCATCACCGGCAACATCACGCTTGAGGACGGCCGTTACTACTTCAACAACAAACGAATGAAGCTACTCATTCCGAGAGAGCATGACCGGAATATAGCGCGCATGAACGGCGCGGTTCGCAACGTCGTGCTCGGCGTAAGGCCGGAGCACTTGCTCATTAAGCCGGCGTATTCCGAGGCGGACGAACGGAATGGCTACGTGCAGGGAAGCGTGCAATTCTCGGAAGTGACGGGCGCGGACAGCTACGTCTATTTCACCGTCGGCGATTCGAAGCTGATCGTACGCACCGATCCAAGCGATTCGTACCTCAGCGAAGAGGAGCCCGCAATCGGCTTTAACATGAACAAGGTGCACTTCTTCGATAGCCATACAGGCGTATCGTTGGCGGTTGGAGGAGATCAAGGATGAGGAAGAAGCGGACTCGAATCGCCATCCGGCTCGCGCCGATTCTCGTCATCCTCTTCGGCGGCTATCGCTGGGCTTATGGCGGGGAACCGGTCACTTACGCCTCGACCCTTACCGCCGCAAATATGCTGACGTACAAGGCTGCGGGAGATTTGCTTCCCTACGCGAAGGTGATGGCCGACAACCAAGTGACTGCCGAATCGTCATCCGGCGCGCCGATTGCGATCAAGGCGAGCGAATTCAGCGATTCCGCGCCTGACGCGCAAGCAGAGAAGACGAACGATGCGGACGGCGAGTCGCTGCATTGGAACAGCGACCAAGGGTGGGTGGAGTGGAGCTTCGACGTCGCGACCGCCGGCTGGTACGAACTCGATATCGATTATATGCCGCTTCCGGGCGGCAACGACTCGGTCATCCGCGGCATCCAGATCGACGGCAAATATCCGTTCTCGGAATCGCAGCACGTCGAGCTCGAGCGTCATTGGAAAGACGCGAAATACCCGTACGACCGCAACGAGATCGGCATGCAAGTCCGGCCGGAGCAGGTCGAGATCGCCGGCTGGAACGAGAAGGCGGTCAGCGATTTCACGACCTCATCCGAACCGCTGCTGTACCGGCTTGAAGCCGGGAAGCATACGCTTCGTCTTGTCGGCAACAAGGAGAAAGTTGCGCTTCGCTCGTTGACCTTCAAGCCGAAGAAGGCGATCAAGACGTATGCGGAGTATCAAACGGCGAACCCGGCTCCGTCGAGGGAGAAGGAATGGTACGGGAACGTCGAAGGGGAGAACTTCCTCGACAAGTCGAGTCTGATGATTCAGACGGATCACTGGTCGGAGCCTTATATCTCTCCGGATCCGAAAGGCCGCACGACGTATAACGTCATCGGCGGCGACAGATGGCGCAACCCCGGCGAGGCGATCGAGTGGACGATCAACGTGCCGGCGGACGGGTGGTACGAGATCGATCTGAAAGCCTACCAGAATTATCGCAATGGATTCAAAGCCTACCGCACGATCGAGATCGACGGCGCGGTTCCGTTTCGCGAGATGCTGCATTACCCGCTGCGATTCAACGGCGAATTCACGGTCGAGACGATTCGCGACAAGGACGACAAGCCTTACCGGTTTTATTTGACGAAGGGCGACCACAGGCTCAAGATGACGGCTGACGCTTCGGAGATGCAGCCGATTCAACTGGCTTTGAATAACGAGCTTCAGGCATTATCCGATTATGACCGTAAAATCCGCTTGCTGACGGGCGCGTATAGCGTCAGCTCCTTCGATGCGAATCTGGATACGACGAGAACGTGGGACATGAAGAAGTACGATCCGAACGTGGAGCAGACGATGGACGGCTTTATCAATCGCTTGTCGGACATCCGCGATTATATCAACGGCGTCAACGGCATCGATTCGGATCTCGCGGAAGGGATTCTAAGCTCGATCGACCTGCTGAAGGAGCTCCGCAAGAACGTCGACGAAATTCCGAACAAGATCGATACGTTCTCGACGATTCAGAGCAATATCGGCACGTGGATGACGACGCTCACGCAGCAGTCGCTGCTGCTCGACTTCATTACGGTCCGCACGCCGGATACCGATCCGGGCTTCAAGGTGCCGACCGCATGGTCCCGCATCCCGTACTCGATCAAAGATTTCGCCCGTTCCTTCTATATGGACTACGACGTCAGCAAGAAGAACGACAAGGATTCGCTGACGATCTGGGTGTCCCGCGGACGCGATTACGTCGACTTGCTTAACGAAATGATCGATACGGACTTCACGCCGAAGACCGGCATTCATGTAAACGTCAGCTTAATGCCGAACGCGAACCAGCTCATCCTGGGCAACGCCGCCGGCGAAGTGCCGGACGTAGCGCTCGGTATCGGCGAAGCGACGCCGGCCGACTATGCCATGCGGGACGCGGTGGAGGATCTGTCCAAATATCCCGGCTTCGAGGATGTAGCCAAACGCTTCATCCCGGGCACGTTCCGCGCCATGGCATACGACGGCGGCACTTACGGCTTGCCGGAGACGCAGAACTTCAGCGTAATGTTCTATCGTACCGATATATTCGACAGCCTGGGCTTGAAAGCTCCGGACACCTGGGACGACTTGTTCACGATCTTGCCGACGCTGCAAGAGAACGACATGACGATGAGCTATCCGAAGGCCGACTTCACCACGATGTTCTTCCAGAACGGCGCCGAGCTGTACGCGCCTAACGGGTTGAAGAGCACGCTTACGACGCCCGAGGGCATGGCTGCATTCAAACGCTGGACGGACCTGTACTTGAAGTACAATCTGCCGATCGATATTCCGGCCTTCTTCCAGCATTTCCGCAACGGGGACATTCCGATCGGGATCGCGGACTTTAACACGTACGTCCAGCTGCTCGTCGCGGCTCCGGAAATTACCGGTCACTGGAAGATCGCTCCGCTGCCCGGCGTGAAGCAAGCGGACGGCACGGTCGCCAGATGGTCTCCGCAGGGGATCTCGGCCGGCATGATCATGAAGAAAAGCGATAACAAGGACGAAGCCTGGAAATTCCTCCAATGGTGGACGTCCGACGAGGTTCAAGCGCATTACGCGAAAGACATCGAGTCGTATTACGGCATGGAATACCGCTGGAATTCAGCGAACACGAACGCGATGAAGACGCTCCCTTGGTCGAACGAGGATATCGCCGTGCTGCGCGAGCAGAGCAAATGGGCGAAGAACATGCCTTACGTGCCAGGCTACTACTTCCTCTCGCGGGAAATGGACTTCGCTTGGAACAGTACCGTATTCGACCGCGTGCCCGCGCAAGAGGCGTTAGAGAAAGCGCAAACGGAGATTCAACGGGAAATGGACCGCAGGCAGGTCGACTTCGGCATTAAGAAAACCGACGACCTGCATGTCCCGCAAATTAAGAAACCTTTTAATTGGGAGGAATCTCAATGATCAATACGGAGCTTTCTCCCGCGCTGGCCAAGGTTGGACGCAAGTCCGGCCTTGGTACCAAGCTTGGCCGATTCTTCAAAGAACTGAAGCGCGACACGTTCGCGTACTTGTTCATCGCGCCCTTCTTGATCTGCTTCATGATCTTCATCGTCATTCCGGTCTTCATGGCCGGCACGCTCGGATTTACGTCGTATAACGGGTTCGGCTCCCTGCACTTTATCGGGTTCGACAACTATCTCATGCTGTTCACGAACGACATCATCTTCTTGACCAAAGCGCTGCCGAACACATTCTTGTTCGCGCTCATCGTAGGACCGGGCGGCTATGCGTTGGCGTTCCTGTTCGCTTGGCTGATCCATCAGCTGCCGATCCGGATTCGCGACTATTACACATTGGCCTTCTACGCGCCGTCGATGGCCGGCGCCGTCGCGTTGTCGGTCGTATGGATCGCGGCGTTCAGCGGCGACCGCGTCGGATACGTCAACCGGTTCCTGCTCAAATTCGGCCTGATCGACAGTCCGGTCATATGGCTTCAGAATCCGGATTATTTGCTTAAAGTAATGATTCTCGTATCCCTGTGGATGAGCTTCAGCGTCGGCTTCCTGGCCATGCTGGCCGGGTTGCAGACCGTTAACCGGGAGCTGTATGAAGCGGGGAGCATCGACGGCGTATCCAACCGCCTGCAGCAAGTGTTCTATATTACGCTGCCGTCGATGAAGCCTCAACTGTTGTTCAGCGCCGTCATGACCATCGTCGGCACGCTGAAGGCCGGCGCCATCTCCACGCAGCTGACGGGGATGCCGGTTACGCCGCAATATGCAGGGCATCTCATCGTCAACCATATTGACGATTACGCCTTCATTCGGTTTGAACTCGGCTATGCCTCGTCGATCTCCGTCATGCTGCTGCTCGTCAGCTATTTCGCGATGCGATTCGCGTATCGGCTGTTCGGGTCGAAGGAGGAGATGTAGCCCGATGATCGCAACCTTTAGAAGACGAATGCGTAAAGTGACGCCTTTCCAAATCATCCTGACGGTTTGTTTCACCGGGCTGGCCGCGTTCATGGCGCTTCCGCTTATCTTCATTCTCAATCATGCGTTCAAGCCGCAGAACGAGCTGTTCTTGTTCCCGCCGAGATTCTGGGTCCATAATCCGACCTGGCACAACTTCGAAATCCTGTTCCTGCATGCGAGCAACGGGGCGGTGCCGTTCACCCGGTACTTGTTCAACAGTTTTCTTGTCACGGGAATAACGCTCCCCAGCGTCATCATCGTCAGTACGATGGCGGCCTACGTGCTGGCGAAGTACAACTTCCATTTCAAGGGTCTCATCATGGGGCTCATTACGCTGTCGCTGATGTTCGCGCCGGAAACGGTCAGCATCCCGAGATATTTGATCATCAGCGGGCTGCATATCAACAATACGTATTTCGGCCATGTCCTGCCTGCCTTGGCATCGCCGCTCGCGGTGTTCATGCTGATCGGCTTCATCTCGCAAATTCCGAACGAGCTGCTCGAAGCGGCCAAGATCGACGGTGCAAGCCAGCTCGGCATCTTCATGCGGATGGTGCTGCCGCTTACGGTGCCCGCGATCGCCACGATCTCGATCTTCACGTTCCAGGGCATGTGGGGCGATGTCGAAACCTCGACGCTCTTCATGCAGAGCGAGACGATGCGAACGCTCGCCTTCTACGTCAACAGCTTGGTGAGCGGTCTTCAGAATAGCGTTGCCGGCCAGAATATGGCGGCGGCGGCGGGTTTGCTGATGTTCATCCCGAACTTGATCATCTTCTTGCTCTTCCAGCGGAAAGTGCTCGAGACGATGGTCCATTCCGGAATCAAGTAATTAACTCCAGCAAAGGAAGTCGGAACAATGAAGAGATTGCTTGTTTTCCTGCTTCTGGCAGTGATTACAGTGCTGGCCGTGCCAAGCGAGGCTTATGCCCGGCTCCCCTATGTGACCACCTACTTCGACAAGAATCAAGGCACATGGACGCGCATTCAGGATTTCTACAAGCCTGTCAATGCCTTCAATGATGGATTCGACGAGCCTGTCGACATTCAAATCGACGCCAGCGATAAGGTGTACGTGGTCGATAAAGGCAGCGACTCCGTCTTCGTGCTCGACGATGACGGCAAGCTGATCACGACGATTTACGCGAAAGACGGACCAGGCTCGCTGGATGCTCCGGAAGGCGTGTTCGTCGCGTCCGACGGCAAGATCTATGTCGCGGATACCGGCAACGGGCGGATCGCCGTGTTCAAGAGCGACGGCACGTTCCTCCAAGCGTACGCGAAGCCCGATTCGCCGCTGCTTGCCAGCGATCCTTTCATCCCGACCAAGCTCGTCGTAGACCGGCGCGGCGTCATGTACGTGAACATGAAGGCATCTTACCAAGGGCTGATCCGGATCAATCCGAAAGGGCAATTCATGGGCTACTTCGGAGCGAACAAGGCGCATCAATCGTTCATGAACTGGATCAAGAAGCTTGTCCTGAACAAGGAACAGCTGAAGAAGGAAACGCCCAGCCTGCCGAAGCCGATCGCGAACGTATCGATCGACGCGGACGGATTCATCTACACGACGTCGGGCGGCGATTTCGGCAAGGCGGCGATACGCAAGCTGAACGCCGGGGGCGTGGACGCCTTCAACGGAAGAGAGTTTCAGCATAGCCATGGTATCGTCGACGTTGCGATTGACGGCAATGGTTTCATGTACAACATCGACCAAGACTTTGGCGGAATCAATGTCTTTGACCGAAACGGCGACGTGCTGTTCGACTTCGGCATGACGAACGTGAACACGCAGCAGTTCGGCGTGTTCGGATTCCCGACCAGCATTGCGATCGACTCGAAGAACAACATCTGGGTCGCGGACAGCGGGACGAGTACGGTTCATAAATTCCGAAGAACGGATTTTGGCAACGATGTCATGCAGGCGCTCGTCATGTATGCGGATGGCCGCTACGAGGACAGCAAGCCTTACTGGGATCGCGTATTCGAACGCAACGAGATGTTTACCGGCACCTACCAAGGCCTCGGGCAAGTGTACCTGGAAGAGGGAGACAACGCCAAAGCGCTGGATTATATGAAGGAATCTTTCGATACGAAAGGGTACTCCGAAGCGTTCTGGGAGATTCGGCTTGACTGGTTGCAGCATCACTTCCTGGCGCTGCTGATCGGAATCGTGATCATCGCCGTCATCCTGACTTACCTCCCTAGAACGGTGCGCAGGCTGCTGAAGCGGAAGCCGCTGCCGAAGTCGTTCGACAGGCCGCTTGCGGATATCAGGAACTTCTTCTACACGATGTTCCATCCGTACGAGGGGTTCTATCAAATGAAGGAAGCGCGCGTCGCTCCATGGATTATCATCATACTGCTCGTAGCAGTCGTGGCGATGAAGGTGATAGCAACGTATTATACCGGCTTCCTGTTCCATCCCGTCGATCTGTCGGAGCTGGACCTGTATAAGGACCTGGGATTATTCGTCGCGCCATGGGTAACATGGGTGATCGCGAACTATCTCGTCTGCAGCGTCAAAGACGGCGAGGGGAAGTTCCGCGAAGTCATTCAGGGCAGCACGTACGCCTTGGCTCCGTACCTCGCATTCTCCATACCGATTCTGATCTTGTCCAACATCCTGTCGCTGAACGAGAGCGTGCTGATCCATTCGCTTTCCTCCGTGATGATGCTGTGGATGCTCTCGATGTTCTTCGTGATGACGCAGGTCATTCATAACTTCGAGTTCGTGCAAACGATCAAGAACTCGCTGATCACCGTGTTCGCGATCTCGATCATTTGGCTGTTCGGCTTCATCATCTTCGGCCTGTCGACGAACCTGTACGACTTCTTCTACCAGCTTTACAAAGAGGTGAGTATGTATCGTTAACTTCATCAAGCTTCTATCCCTTCGCGTCAAACTCATAGCGGCCGCGGTTGTCGTCGTTCTCGTTCTCGTGCTGCTCATCCTGAGCGGGGGAGAAACGCCGTTCGATCAAGCGTTAGCCAACGCGGGCATACCCGAGCCGGCGAACGATCACGCTCCGCTCTACACGGGAGAAGCATGGCAGCCGGCAGCGGAAGCCGACGGCTACGCCAAAGCGCTGGAGAATGAAGAGTATGCGCTCTATTACCGGCCGGACAATACCCAGATCGCGGTTGTCGACAAGAAATCGGGAGCGCGCTGGACGAGTAATCCGTCCGAAGCCCAATTGGCGAACGAGGCGGTCAAAGGAACGCCGCTCCAAAACATGCAATCGACGTTCGTTCTGACCTACGTCATGAACGAAGGCAAAGACCAAACGCTCGAGAAGACCGTGAACGCCGTCGATAAGACCGTCGAGAAATCGGCGGTGAAGACGGATCGCGCGCTGCAAGTCAATTATCGCTTCCCCAAAGTCGGTCTCAGCCTCTCGATCCAATACGAATTGACGAAGGCGGGCTTGACGGCCCGGATTCCGACGGACGGCATCAAAGAAGAAGATAAGTACGTCGTCTATACGGTCAGCTTGCTGCCGTACTTCGGCGCGGCGTCCAGCGGCGAGAACGGTTACTTGCTGCTGCCGGACGGACCCGGCGGAATCGTGAAATTCGACAAGGCGCATATGAATCTCACGCAAGGTTATCTCAACCAGGTATACGGCGGGGAAATTACGAACGATAACAACTACACGAAGACATCGTACTCGCGCAGGGAGCAGGTATCGTACGGCGTCTTCGGCGTGAAACGCGACGATCATGCCTTCGTGGCGATTCTCTCCAAGGGCGGGGGTTCGGCGAGCATTGCGGCTAACCCGCCAGGTTCCAAAGTGTCGACGAATTTGTTCAACGTCGGTTCGGTCATGAGTTACCGCGAGAAGTACCTCTACTACCGCACGCGGAACACGCCTCCGATCGAAGACGTGCAGCCGGATCGTCTCGACACGGATCGCGAAGTCCAATACCGCTTCTTGAACGGCGACCAGGCGAACTATATCGGCATGGCTGGCGCGTACAGGGACTATTTGCAGGAGAACGACGAGATTCGTCCGCAGCTTCAGCAGACGGACCATATTCCGCTCTTGCTGGAATTGGAAGGCGGAAGCTACTCCTCGCAATTCAATAAGACGAAGTACGTCGCGGCGACCACGTTCCCGCAAGCGGCCGAAATCGTCCAAGGCTTGAAGGACAAAGGCGTAGCTAATATGACGGTCGCCTACTACGGCTGGCAGCATCTAGGGGGCAAAGACAGCTACGACCGCTTCCCGATCGAGCCGAGTCTCGGCGGGGCATCCGCCGCCAAGAGGTTCATCGCCGGGGCGAAGAAGCTTAACGTGCCGGTGCTGTTCTATGACGATTATCTCAATCTTTCGACGAAGTCGAGTCTCTCGGCAAGCGCGAACGGGATCCGCGGCATTGAAGGCATAACGACCGTCTACGACGGCTGGTACTTCAGCAAGCCGGCAAGAACGGTTGATATGGCGTACGACACCATCAACAAGCTCAAGTCGATCGGCGTATCCGGCATCTTGTTCGAAGCGCTCGGCGATACGACGTTCAACGATTACGACAAGAAGACGTATCTGACTCGCCAGGATACGAACGAAATCTATCAGGGCCTGTTGAAGTACACGCGTGAGAAGCTTGGCCAAGCAGGCGTATTCAGAGGGAACGATTATTCGCTGAAGGAATCCTCCATGGTCGTTAATTTCCCGCATGACTCCAGCTACGACTTCATGATCGACGAGACGGTACCGTTCTATCCGGCGGTCGCGCACGGCTTCGTATCGTATACGTTCGACGAGGGCAACTTGCGGAACGACGTGAAGACGGAGTTCCTGAAGGAAATCGAATACGGAGCGATTCCGTCGTTCTTCCTCACGTACGACGAGACGCGCAAATTGAAGGATACCGGCTTTAACTGGCTGTACAGCAGTCAATATTCGCAGTGGGCCGACCGTATCGGCGAAGAGTACCGGCAGTTCGACTCGCTCGCGAAGCTGTACAATCAGAAGATCGTCGGCCACGAGGAGACGGGCAGCAACGTATTCGCGACAACGTATGAAGACGGGACCCGCGTGGTCGTCGACTATAACAAAGGGACATTCGTCGTCGAAGGAGGGGGAAGCCAATGAACAAGCCGCTAGATATCGCTCGCCAGCGTTATTTGTATCTATTCAAAAAATACGGGGTCGGCATGCTGTTCATGCTTCCTTGGATCATCGGGTTCTCTGCGTTCGTCGCTTATCCGGTCGGTTATTCGATGTTCATGTCGCTGCATAAGGTCGACATTGGTCCGGACGGCTTTCAGTATCACTGGCTTGGCTTGAAGAATTTCCATGACGCTTTCGTCGTCGACAACGAGTTTCCGATCGACTTGATTTCGTTCTTCCAGCAGATGCTGCTCATGGTGCCCATTATCGTGATATTCGCGCTGCTGATGTCGCTCATGCTGAATCAGAAGTTCCCGGGCCGGTTCATTTACCGCGCGATCTTCTTCTTGCCCGTTATCTTCGCCACAGGTCAAGTATTAACGGAATTGTTCGCGCAGGGCGCCGGCGATATTCCGTTCGTCGACCAATACAACCTCGGACCGCTCATTCAGAAGTACGTCGGGCGCGAGTTCGCGGATACCGTCATGTACGTTCTGGGCAAGGTGATCTTGATTCTGTGGTATTCCGGCGTGCAGATTCTGATCTTCATCGCCGGTTTCCAGACGATATCGCCTTCGATCTACGAAGCGGTTCGCATCGACGGGGCGTCTCCATGGGACAGCTTCTGGAAGATTACGCTGCCGGCCAGCGTGCCGTTCATCAGCTTGAACATGCTGTATACGATCATCGACCTGTTCACCTTCCCGGATAACCCGATTATCAAGCACATTAAGAACAATATGGTCAAGATCGATACCGGATACGGCTATGCGAACGCCCTTGCCTGGATTTATTTCGGCTTTATCTTCGTCCTGATCGCGATTGTCATGTGGTTCTTCAGCCGAAGCATGAGTAGAAGGAGTGTTCGTTCATGAGTACCGGAGTATGGACGGAAAGGGCCGAGAAAGTCAGCCAAACGGTAAAAGGCATCTTCTGGAGCCGGACCTCGCAGCGGATCAAAGTATTCCTGCTCGGCCGCAGCCTCTCGGACGGATTGATCGCCAAGCTCGTGCTCTGCGTGCTGCTGTCCATCGTCGGCTATCTCTACATGCAGCCTCTGATCTACATGGTCAGTACGATGCTCAAGCCGCTTAACGATCTGCTCGATCCGACGGTCGGCCTGATTCCGAGGGAGCTGACCTGGGAGAATATGCACACCGCGTACAGGGGCTTGGTGTATGGGGAGGCGATTCGCAATACGGCTTTGCTGTCCGTATCCTGTTCGATCGTTCAAGTGTTCATCTGCGCGGTGACGGGTTACGCGCTGGCGAAGATGAACGTGCCGTTCAAAGGCTTCTTCTCGGCGATGATCATCCTGTCCTTCTTGATTCCGCCGCAAGTCATTATCATTCCGCTCTATGTCATCTACAGCAAGCTGCATCTGCTCGGCACGATTTGGGTATTCCTGGTGCCGGCCGTCTTCGGCCAAGGCGTCAAGAGCGCGCTGTTCATCTTAATTTTCCGCCAGTTCTTCAAGGCGCAGCCCATCAGTCTGGAAGAAGCGGCGAAGCTTGACGGAGCCTCGACGTTCCGGTTGTTCTTCTTCATCATGCTGCCGCTCGCGCGGTCGGCGTGCCTGGTCGTCTTCTTGTTCTCGTTCATCTGGTACTGGAATTTATATTACGAGCCGGGCATGTTCCTCACGAACAGTTTCACGCCGCTTTCGATCAGGCTCGATCACTTGCAGGAAGTGCTGAACCCGTCGCCGTTCGGCGCCAATACGGTGCAGTCGGATGTCGATCCGACGACCGAGAGCGCGAAGATGGGCGCAGCCTTCTTGATTATCGCGCCGCCGATCATCGTGTTCATGTTCCTGCAGCGCTGGTTCGTCACCGGTATTGAAAGAACGGGTATCGTGGAGTAATGTAGTTGAGAATCGCATAAGAAAGGTGTTGATTGTCATCGCGAAACAACTGCAGAGCTCGGCGGGTATCGTTCGCTTCGACCGGCCGGCATCCCGATGGGAAGAGGCGCATCCGATCGGTAATGGCAAGCTGGGCGCCATGGTGTACGGAGATCCCCGCAAGGAGAAGCTGGCTCTCAATGAAGACAGCGTCTGGTACGGCGGTCCGAGCGACCGCAATAATCCCGATGCGAAAGCCCATCTGGACGTCATCCGCGAGATGATCGGGGAAGGCCGCCTGCGCGATGCGCAGGAGCTGGCGGCGATGGCGCTATCCGGCGTGCCGGAGTCGCAGCGCCACTATATGCCGCTCGGTGATTTATCATTCGGTATGCGTCTTGCCCCTGGAGAAGTGACGGATTATTCGCGCGAACTCGATCTGTCCGAAGGGATAGTTCGCGTATCGTACCGCACGGATGATGTTCGGTATACGCGCGAGACGTTCGCCAGCTTCCCGGATCATGTCATCGTCGTCAGATTTACGAGCAGCGTCGCCGGCGGGATATCGTTCAAGGCGCGCATGACACGCGGCAATAACCGATACTACGACGCCCTCGCGCAAGCGGACGCCTCGACGATCGTCATGCGCGGCAATTGCGGCGGTACCGGCGGCTCGGATTTTCGCGCCGCTTTCCGGGCCGTCGCCGATGGAGGCAGCGTCAAGCTGATCGGCGAGACGATGCTTGTCGAGCAAGCCGACAGCGTGACGCTGCTCATCGCGGCGGCAACTTCGTTCCGCCATGCCGATCCGGAGGCGGAAGCGCTGCGGGCGCTGGACGCCGCGTCGGAACAATCCTATGAATCGCTGAGAGCCCGCCATGCCGCCGACTTCCGCTCGCTGATGGACCGCGTATCCTTCTCTCTGGCTTCTTCGGAGGCGAGCGAATCGGAGGAGGGGGAAATAGCGAATCTGCCGATCGACGAGAGATTAAAGCGCGTTCATGACGGCCGGTCCGATATCGGCCTCATACCGCTCTATTATCAATTCGGCCGGTATTTGCTCGTATCGTGCAGCCGTCCGGGGTCGCTGCCCGCGAACCTGCAGGGCATCTGGAACGACAAGATGATGCCGCCTTGGGACAGCAAATATACGATCAACATCAATACGCAGATGAACTATTGGCCGGCTGAAACCGGCAATCTGGCCGAGTGCCACGAGCCGCTGTTCGATCTGCTGGAAAGAATGCGCGAACCGGGCAGGCATACGGCGAAGGTCATGTACGGCGCGCGCGGGTTCGTCGCCCATCATAACACGGATATCTGGGCGGACACGGCGCCGCAGGATATCTATGCGCCGGCGACGTATTGGCCGATGGGCGCTGCCTGGTTCTGCCTGCATCTGTGGGAACATTATGCCTACGGGCAAGACCGCGCGTTCTTGCAGCAAGCGTATCCGACGATGAAGGAAGCAGCTACATTCTTCATCGACTTCTTGATCGAGACGAAGGACGGATATGTCGTCACTTCACCGTCGGCGTCTCCGGAGAATACGTACGTGCATCCGAACGGAGAGTCCGGCACGCTATGCCAAGGTCCGGCGATGGACAGCCAGATTTTGGCCGAATTATTCTCGGCATGCATGCGTGCGGCGGAATTGCTCGGCGTGGACGAGGAATTCGCTGCGCAGCTCGCGGGCTTGAGAGCGAAGCTGCCGGAGCCTCAAGTCGGCAGGCACGGGCAATTGCTGGAGTGGATGGAAGAGTATGAAGAGGCGGAACCCGGCCACCGGCATATCTCGCACTTGTTCGCCCTGCATCCGGGCACGAGATTCACGGTTCGCGAGACGCCGGAATGGACGGCTGCGGCACGCGTTACGCTGGAGCGCCGGTTGGCGCATGGCGGCGGCCATACGGGCTGGAGCCGCGCATGGATCATCAACATGTGGGCGCGTCTTGAAGACGGAGAGCAAGCGCACGGGAACGTGCAGGCGCTGCTGTCTCATTCGACGCTTCCGAATTTGCTCGACAACCATCCTCCGTTCCAGATCGACGGCAACTTCGGCGGCGCGGCGGGCGTTGCGGAAATGCTCATGCAAAGCCATGCGGGAGCGATTCACCTGCTGCCGGCGCTGCCGATAGCCTGGGCGGAAGGGCAGATCGCAGGCTTGCGCGCGCGCGGCGGCTTCGAAGTCGATATCGCTTGGGCGGACGGCAAGCTGACGCAGGCGGTCATTCGCCCGACAGTCGGCGGATGCTGCGTCGTTCGTACGGATTGTCCCGTAACGGTAACTGCGAATGGGCAGGAAATCGCGATCGAGGCGCTGGAAGCGGGGCTCGTGCGCTGGCAGGCGGAGGCAGGGATTGAATATAGGCTCCGCCGGCATTTATAAATGAGGAGGATTAACCCGTGATTCATACAAGGCATATCCAGAAGACGCTTGATAAGCTTAGGCGCCTGGAGGGGATTTATTGGCCCTACATCTTCGAGAAAGTCGACGAGCTCGAGGTTCGATTCTGGGAGACCGACGAGCATCTCTATCAGGTGCCGACCGAGAATGAAGCCTGGATTCCGGCCGCGAGCGGACAGGAGTGGGGCAAAGCTTGGGGCTCGGCGTGGTTCAAAGGAAGCTACTCCATTCCGGATCGGCTCGCGGGGAAGAACATCTACATCCGGGCGGAGACGGATGGCGTGGAGTCGTTCTTCTGGGTAGACGGCAAACCTTCCGGTATATTCACGCATGTCAAAGAAGCGGATAATCGGGGGAACCATCATACGCTGCTGTTGACCGCTTCGGCAGAAGCGGGACGCGGCTACGAGCTGGCGTTCGAGGCCTATGCCGGCCACCCCTGCTTCGGAACGCAGCCCCTTCAAACCTATGAATCGAATGACGGTTACCACTATCGGTTCGATCGCGTCTATCGTTCCATCGACGTCATGCTGTGCCGGGAGGACGTCCAGGCGTTCGTGTTCGACCTGCGGACGCTGAATCAATTGGCGAACGCTCCGGCCGTCGACGAGTTCAGAAGGGGGCAGCTCGTTCAAGAGCTTCTAAAAGTGTTCGAGATCGTCCTGCAGTCGCCGGAGGATGCGACGGAAGCGCAGTGGCGGCCGCTGCTCAAGGAAGCCCGCGCGATCATGGCGCCTCTGCTTGACAAGCGAGGGGGCGAATCCGGCCCGATCGCCGGTATCATCGGCCATTCCCACATGGATACGGCATGGTTGTGGACGAGGGACGAGACGATACGGAAATGCGCCCGAACGTACGCCAACGCGCTCTCGTTAATGGAGCAATATCCGGAATATACGTTTATTCAAAGTTCGGCCTTTCATGCGGAATTGATGCGGCGCCATTACCCGGATATCTTCGAAGGCATGAAGCGCAGAATCGCGGAAGGCCGCTGGGAACCGAACGGCGGCGTCTGGGTGGAAAGCGACTGCAATCTCGTATCCGGCGAGACGCTTGTGCGGCAATTCATCAAAGGACAGCGTTATACGAGGGAGCACTTCGGCTACACGGCCGACACGTTCTGGCTGCCGGACACGTTCGGCTACAGCGCGGCCATTCCTCAGATCATGGCCGGGGTGGGTATCCGTTATTTCCTGACGACCAAGCTGTCCTGGAATGACACGAATTCGTTCCCTTACGATACATTCCGTTGGCGTGGGCTCGATGGGACGGAAGTGCTCACGCACTTCAACTTCATCCACTGCTGGCCGGATGCGGAGTCGCTTATCCAGCGCATATACGGATCTGCGTACGGAAGCAACGGCGCGAGCGTTCAGAACGATCAGCGGTCACGCCCTCGCAACAATAAGAGGCTCGTCTCCTACGGCTTCGGCGACGGCGGCGGGGGACCTCAGTATGAAATGCTGGAGATGGCACGGCGAGTCGAAGATTTAGAAGGTGTCCCGAGAGCGGCCCATACGACGGTCAGCCGGTTCATGCAAGAGATGGAGGCGTCGTTCATCGATCCGCCCGTGCATGCCGGCGAGCTCTATTTCGAAGGTCATCGGGGCACGCTGACGCAGATGCATCAGATCAAACGGAATAATCGCAAAGCCGAGTTCGCGCTTCGCGATTTGGAACTCGCGGAGGTATGGAACAGGCTGAGCAGCGGTATATGGGATGAGAGAATGGCAGCACGCCGTGAACAGTATTACGAGACGCTGCTCATTAACCAGTTCCATGATATTTTGCCGGGCACGTCGATTCCCGAAGTTCATGACCGTGCCGTGCAGGAAGTGGGAGAAGTCATTGCCGGGGCGGCCGAGTCGACGGCCGCGCTGCTGTCGGAGACGAACCATGAATCCCGGGCGGATACGATTACGGTATGGAATACATTAGGCTGGCAGCGGGATGAGACCATTGCGGTCGAAGGGGTGCCGGAGGGGCTGGTTCCGGCGGATTCCGAGGTCGTGAGCCAGCGGATCGTGGACGGAAGCGGCAGAACGAAACTGCTCTTGGCCGGGGTCGGTTGTCCGGCGATGGGAGCTAAGCGCGTTCGGCTGGAGAATGGTGCAAGGAGCGCAGCGGGTACAATGAGCGCAGCAGGCACAAGGAGTACAACGGGTACAGTGAGTGTACCAAGCGCAATGAGTGCAACAGGCACAAGGAGCGCAGTGGGTACAATGAGCGCAGCCTCTCCTTTCGTCATCGGAGACGAGAGCATTGAGACGCCGTACGCGCGCGTGGTGTTCGATAACGATGGCTATATCGCATCGTTCGTCGATAAGAAGTCGGGCCGCGAGCTGCGAAGACCGGGCGGGAATCCCTTGAATGCGCTTCTGATGGGCGAAGACCTTCCTTGGGCCTGGGACAATTGGGACATCGACCGCGACGTGTTCGGCAAGCTCCAATTGCAGACCGGGCTCCAGAGCCGCGAAGTGGTTGCCAACGGTCCGTTGCAGCTGCGCATTCGTGCAGCTTATTCGATCGGCCATTCTTCCTCCGTCAGGCAGGACATTGTGTTTCATTCGAACACGCCGCGCGTCGATTTCGAGACAGTAATCGATTGGCAGGAGAAGCATCAGCTGCTGAAGGTTGGTTTCGACGTGGATGTGCTTGCGGACCGCGCCCGGCACGAGGTGCAATTCGGCCACGTTGAGCGCCCTACGCATACGAATACCTCTTACGATCAAGGCATGTTCGAAGGCTGCGCGCACAAGTGGACGGACTTGTCGGAGAATCGCTTCGGCGTTGCCCTGTTAAACGACTGCAAATACGGCGTTTCCGTCTTCGGTTCGGATATTCGGCTCACCTTGCACAAAGGCGGCACGCATCCGGATCCGCGGGGAGATCAAGGGATTCATGAGGTCACGTATGCATTTCTGCCGCATGAAGGCGGGTTCACGGCGGAATCGGTCATCCGTCCGGCGTATGAATTGAACGTTCCCCTTACGGCTGCCTTCGGCTCAGCCGGAATCGAAGCGCCTTCGCTCGCGGCGGTCGACGCAACGAACGTAATCATCGAGGCGATCAAACCGGCGGAGGACGATGATGCATTCGTGCTTCGCCTGTATGAAGCGGAACGATCGGGTGTCAGAGGAGCGAAATTGAAGCTTGGCCTAGTTTCGAGCAAGGTCGCGGTCACGAATCTGCTGGAGGAAGAGATTCAGGTGCTTCTTCCGGACGATTCGGGCGCGTATGCGCTGGATTTCAAGCCGTTCGAGATCAAGACGGTAAAAGTATATTTCTAGACGGTAGATGTGGGTTCATCCACAAACCATTTCACACAAAACAAGCCAGTCCGATCGCAGGCTGATCGTCTTCTCGCTTGCCTGTCTCGTTCCGCTTCTTCACACGGTTGCCGTCTCGTTCAGCGATAAGGCCGCGGCCGATGCGGGACGGGTACTGCTTACGCCGATCGATGCCACTACGGCTAGCTATGCTAAAGTGCTCGATGACGGCCAGTTCTTCCATTCGTTCTATATTTCAATCAAACGGGTCGTGCTCGGCGGTCTATTGAATTTCGTGCTGACGATCATGATGGCCTTCGCGCTTGCCAAGGACAGCAAGCAATTCCGGATGCGCAACGTCTACATGCGGTTCGTCGTCTTCACTATGCTGTTCAGCGGCGGCATCGTGCCGTGGTTCATGACGGTCAAGTCGTACGGCCTGCTCAACTCGATATGGGCGCTCGTGCTGCCCCATGCCGTGCAGACGTTCAACGTCATCCTGCTGATGAACTTCTTCCGCAACCTGCCGAAGGAACTGTCCGAAGCCGCCGAAATCGACGGCGCAGGACCTTGGTACATCATGATTCGCATGTTCGTTCCGCTGTCGCTTCCGGCGATCGCGACGGTTACGCTGTTCAGCATCGTGTTTCATTGGAACTCGTTCTTCGACGGCTTGATCTTGATGAACAAGCAGGATCAATATCCGCTGCAAACGTACATCCAGACGCTGGTCGCCCAGCTGAGCGCGCAAGCGATGACCGGCATGTCGCCGGAGCAGCTGGCGCAGGCGATGGCCGTATCGAACCGGACGTTCAACGCGGCGAAAATCATCATTTCGATGATTCCGATCATGCTGATCTACCCGTTCATCCAGCGTTTCTTCATTCACGGCATTACGCTCGGTTCCGTCAAGGAATAGCTTGGCGCCATGCACCGCTAGGACATTCGTTAAACTCACAGTTTAGCGAATGATCCAAACGGTGCATTTTTGTCTGCTTTGGATTCGGTTAGCCGATTTCGGTTTTCGGAAATACGCGTATTTTGGCGAAATATAGCGCAAATCCTGACAGGCTGTTGTCGAATGTATCTGTGCGTTCCACTTATGGGAAAAAATACAATCAAAAATAAAGAAGGAACATCTTTTTCGATGCAGAAGCTTATTATAAGACATAAAGTAAACGCTTACATAACTGCGTCCAGGCAGATATATAGATGACAAGAATTCTCATGATGTTGGAGGGTGATGAGGTGCATATTTACAAGGCAGCTGATTGCATACAGCAAGATGAGAAAATCGCGTTGAGTAAAATATCCGATCACGCAGTCGAACCGGAGCATACCCACAATTTTATCGAGCTTGTCTACATCCTGCATGGCTCGGGAATCCAACGTATCAATGAGCACAGCTACAATGTCAGGCGAGGCGATTTCATATGGATGAATGTCGGGGACAGACACTCCTTCCAGGCGGAGAAGGGCACGCAGTACATGAATATTCTGATCGAAGCCGACTTCTTAAGCGAACAATTGACGTCGCTGGGCCCTGACGGCGGCTTCTTCTCCCATCGGATGTTTCAAGAATTCCAGCATTCTCTGCAGCGTTCTTTCCACCATATCCGGTTCCAGGGCAAGTCGATCCTGGAGCTGGAGGAGCTGCTGGAGTCGATGTACAGCGAATACACGGCCAAGAAGAACGGCTATCGCGCGATGCTGCGCGGTTACACGACGCTGCTGCTGGCATCCGCGTTCCGCAGGATGCAGGACAATTTCGAACATGAGTCGGCGATCGATTTCCACGACTTGCTGCCCAAGCTGCTTTCCTACATCGAGCAGCATTACGCCTCGCCGATTACGCTTCGGGACCTGGCTAGAGAAAGTTATTATTCGCCGCAATATATCAGCAAGACGTTCAAATTGTACTGCGGGTATACGTTCACCGAATACGTGCAGGAAGTGCGGCTCCGCGAAGCGAAGCGCATGCTGCTCGAGTCCGGCGAATGCGCCGTCGCGATCGGCAAGAGCGTCGGCTATCACGATAAATCGCAATTTTACAAGTTGTTCAAGCAGTACTACGGCTTGACGCCGCTGCAGCTGAGAGAGCAGGCATCCAAACGATGAACCGGTTCCGGTACCGGCTTGAAACGCGTGTTCAACCCTGCAAACAATCGCATAAGCAGCGCCCAAAAAAGTCCCGCGCGGGGCTTTTTTTGTTTGCGCAATCTCGAAATTTGGCGAATTTTGTCATGGAGTAGACGATCTTTGCTTGTTGCCGACAGGCTGTTGAAATGTTTGATGTCCCACATAATAATGATGGTGAGTCCAAAAAACTCACAGACAAACAAACAAAAATATTGGAGGGTTGTGAATGAAGGTAAAGAGAAGGTTTTTGGCAGCTGTTCTTGTAACCGCTCTCATTTTGACCGCAGCGCTAACCGGGTGCGACAGCGGATCGAATTCCGGTTCCAAGTCGAACACGGCGAACAATTCCAAGAACGATGCAAACAAGCCCGCGACGACCGACACCACGAACAACGCATCCACGAACGACGCAGCGACGAACGACGCATCCACGAACAACACAACGAACAACACAACAACGGACAAACCTGCAGATGGGCAAATCAGCGAATTCCATCAATCCTCTTACTTTGACGGCAAGAACCTGCCGGACGTGAAAGACCGTTTGCCTGCCGATTACAAGATCACCAACGAAATGAACGAGGATCAGCTGAAATACGAAGTCGGTACTTACGGCGGAACTTTGAGAACGGTTACATCCGTAGCGAACTGGGATGCCGACGTGTTCGTCATGGATAACGAGCCGCTGCTCAACACGCCGAGTATCCTCGGCGAGAAAATTACCGGCAACGTGCTGAAGGATTACTTGCTCAGCGACGACCAGAAATCCATCTCGTTCCAAATGCGCCAAGGACTGAAATGGTCGGACGGCGTGCCCGTAACGACCGAGGATGTCCGGTTCACGGTCGAGGACGTGCTCAATAATCCGGAGCTGACCCCGATCTTCCCGCTGTACCTTCGTTCCGGAGGCGTAGCGGAAGGCGCGCCGATGAAGCTGGAAGTCATTGACGACTACAACTTCAAGCTTACGTTCGATCGTCCGTACGGCGGCCTCTTGATTCGCTTGGCCATTCAAGGCTGGCGCGGATATACGGAGCTGCTCAAGCCTGCTCACTACCTGAAGCAATTCCACAAGAAATACACGCCGCTTGCAGATATGGAGCCGGCTATCAAGGCAGCCGGATTCAAAAAAGGCGAGTGGGTCAACCTGTTCAACTACAAAGATATCACGAACTGGAAATTGAACCATTCCGAAGCGGTTGGCTTCCCTGTGCTGTACCCGTGGATGGTTACGAAAGCGACGAAGAGCGTGACGACGTATGAACGCAATCCGTATTACTTCAAAGTCGATACGGCCGGCAACCAGCTGCCGTACATCGATAAGATCGAAAGCACGCTCGTCAACGACATTGAAATGGTCAGCTTGAAGACCATTGCCGGCGAAGTCGACTTCTCGCGTGAATCGGCAGCGCTCGTGAAGATGCCGCTGTACAAAGAAAACGAGAAGAACGGGTACAAAGCCTTGCTGAACAATATGCACGTGACGCCGACAGACCTCTTCCTCAATTTGACGTACGACAACCCGAACTGGCAGAAGGTCGTTCAGGATGTCCGTTTCCGCAAAGCGCTCAACATGGCCATTAACCGCCAAGAGCTGATCGATACGATCTACTACGGCTTTGCGCAGCCGGGCAGCATCGAGGATCCGACGTTCGATTTGGATGAAGCAGGCAAGCTGCTTGACGACATGGGCTTGAAGAAGGACGCCAACGGCAAACGTTTAGGTCCGGACGGCAAAGTATTCACCATTCCGTTCGAAGTCGGTGCGCAAGCGCCGGACATCGTTCCTTACACGCAATTGATCGCCGAAATGTGGCGCGCGCTCGGCCTGAACGTCACGATGAAGACGATCGACCAGACGCTGTGGGGCACGCGCTTGGCGGCGAACGATATCCAAGCGACCGTCATCTGGACGCACACGCCGCTCTGGTACATGGGCGACTGGGGACAAGCGAACTGGGCGCCGGTGTGGGATCAATGGCATTCCAGCTCCGGCAAGAACGGCAAAGAACCGCCGGAAGACGTGAAGAAGTTCTACGCGAAGATCGACGAAGCGATGGCCGCCAAGCCGGACGACGCCAAGCGCCTCATCGAAGAAGTGAAGCAAATGATGAAAGACAACGTGTATTACTTCATCCCGCTCAGCGACGTGAAACAGCCGCTGATCGTGAGCGACAAGCTGCATAACATCCCGGCCGACAGCAGCTTCGCGATAGCAACCGACTTCAGCGGCGAACAATTCTTCTTCGGCAAATAACGAACTCGCGCACGTAACTCGCAGAGCCCAGCCGCGTGAATCCGTCGCGGCTGGGCTCCGGAGTTCGTTCGATCCGGTTTGCGGCGCAGCCGTTTCACCTTGAATGGGAGGGAACCGAATGATCAATTATATTTCCTATCGTTTACTGCAGCTGATCCCGCTGCTGGTCGCGATTAGCATTATCGTGTTTGTCATCATCCAGCTGCCCCCTGGCGACTTCCTGACCAACTATATCCAGCAGCTCAAGCTGTCGGGCAACGATGTGTCGGAAAGCGCCATCTTGAATTTGAAACAGCAGTACGGCCTGGATCAGTCGATGATCATGCAGTACATCTACTGGATCAAGGACATCGTGCTGCACGGCAATATGGGCCGTTCGTTCCAATTCAACATGCCGGTGGCGGACGTTATCTGGCCGCGGCTCGGATTGACGGTGACGATCTCGCTGATCTCGCTCGTATTCGTATGGCTCGTCGCGATTCCGATCGGCATTTATTCGGCCACGCACCAATATTCCATTCTTGATTACGTGTTTACCTTCATCGGGTTCATCGGCGTTGCGGTCCCTGGCTTCCTGATCGCGCTGGTGCTCGTCTATTTTATTTTTATCGAAACCGGGGTCTCGGTCACGGGGCTGTTCTCCCAGCAATATCTCGACGCGCCGTGGAGCATGGCGAGGGTGCTGGATATGCTGCCGAGGATGATTCTGCCCGTCATCGTCATCGGCATGGCGTCGGCCGCTTCGCTCATCCGCGTCACGCGGGGGATGCTGCTCGACGAACTGTCCAAGCAATACGTCATTACCGCCCGGGCCAAAGGGGTCTCGGAAGGCAAATTGCTCTTCAAGTACCCTGTCCGGATGGCGATCAACCCGCTCATCAGCACGATCGGCTGGACGCTTCCGGCATTGATATCGGGCGAGGTCATCGTCTCGATCGTCCTTAACCTGCAGACGACCGGCCCGATGCTGCTGAAGGCGCTCATGACGCAGGATATGTATTTATGCGGCAGCTTCATCCTCATCACCAGCGTCATCACGGTGCTCGGCACGCTGTTATCGGATATTCTGCTGGCGGCGATCGATCCGCGAATCCGCTTCGGAGGTGTCGGTGAATGAGCGGGTTAACGACGGTTATCAATCAACTGCGCACCCGGACCAGCCGGAAGAAGAAGTCGGCCGAGCAGCCGGACATGGACGTCGCCTCGCAATGGCAGCTGATGTGGTGGAAGTTCAAGAAGCATAAGCTGGCCGTTATTTCGGCCGTTATTCTCATCTTAATGTACCTGATCGTGCTGTTCTGCGAGTTCGTATCGCCGAACCTGTCCGATACGCGCTTCACGGCCTATAAGAACGCGCCGCCGCAGAAGATTCACTTCGTCGACCCGGACACGGGCTTCCAATTCCAGCCGTTCGTCTACGGCATGAAGGAGAGCATCGACAAGGAGACGTTCCTGCGGACCTTCGCCGAGGACAAGACGAAGAAATACCCGATTCGCTTGTTCGCGAAAGGCGAGTCCTACAAGATGTGGGGCTTCATCCCGTCCAACATTCATCTGTTCGGCATCGGCAACAAGGAAGGCTCCGCGATGTTCCTCATGGGAACGGATCAGCTTGGGCATGACCTGCTGTCGCGCATCATCTACGGCGGACGAATCTCCTTGTCGTTCGGGCTTGTCGGGATCATTCTGACGCTCTTCATCGGGCTGCTGCTCGGAGGCATTTCGGGTTACCTCGGCGGCGTATCCGATACGATCATTCAACGGATCATCGATTTTCTCATATGCATCCCGACCATCCCGCTATGGATGGCGCTGTCGGCGGCGGTGCCCCGGGACTGGTCGGCCGTCAAAATGTACTTCGGTCTTATCATCATCTTCTCGATCATCGGCTGGACCGGCCTGGCCCGCGTCGTGCGCGGCAAGATCCTCTCGCTGCGCGAGGAGGATTTCACGATGGCGGCCCGTCTGGCGGGCGCCGGCGACCTGCGCATCATCCGGAAGCATTTGCTCCCTTCCTTCGCCAGCTACATCATCGTTAACGTAACGCTGTCGATTCCCGGCACCATTCTGGGGGAAACCTCCTTGAGCTTCCTCGGCATCGGGCTGCAGGCGCCGGCGGTATCGTGGGGCGTGCTGCTGCAGGATGCCCAGAATCTGGAGACGCTCGCGCATCATCCGTGGCTGCTATGGCCGGCTGCCTTTATCATGCTCACCGTACTGATGTTCAACTTTCTCGGAGACGGACTTCGGGATGCGGCGGATCCTTATAAATAAGGAGTGGAACCTATGTCACAGCAGGACAACGTCATATTGGAAATGAAGGACGTCAAGGTGCAGTTTCGATTGGACGAAGGGCTGCTGAAAGCGGTGGACGGCGTCGACCTGCGCATCAAACGCGGCAAGACGCTCGGCATCGTCGGCGAAAGCGGCTGCGGCAAGAGCGTTACTTCCCAGGCGCTGCTGCGGATCGTGCCGAAGCCCGGCGAGGTGCAGGGCCAGATCAACCTGACGCGCAAGAAGAAGGACGGTACCTTCGAGGTCGTTGACCTTACCAAGCTCGATGCCCGCGGCAAAGAGATCCGGGACATTCGCGGCGGCGAAATCGCGATGATCTTCCAGGAACCGATGAAGGCGTTCTCGCCGATCCATACGATCGGCAATCAAATCATGGAAGCGATCCTGCTTCACTCGACGGATGACAAAGAGGAAGCTTACCGGATCGGCGTCGGCATTCTGCAGAAGGTCGGGATGTCCAATCCGGAACAGCGGATGAGCGAATATCCGCATCAGCTCTCGGGCGGCATGCGGCAGCGGGCGATGATCGCGATGGCGCTCTCCTGCAGCCCGTCCATTCTCATTGCCGACGAACCGACGACGGCGCTCGACGTGACGGTGCAGGCGCAGGTGCTGCAGCTGATCAACGACCTGAAGTCGAATCACGATACGTCCGTCATCTTCATTACGCATGATCTCGGCGTCATTGCGGAGATGTCCGACGACGTGGCCGTGATGTACTTGGGCAAAGTCGTGGAGTATACCGACGTCGATACGCTGTTCCACAATCCGAAGCATCCGTATACGCGGGCGCTCCTCAACTCCATTCCTTCGGTGATGCGGGAGAGCAAGCGGCTCGAATCGATCGAGGGAACGGTGCCGTTTCCGATGAATCTGCCGAAGGGCTGCGGGTTCTATACGCGCTGCAAGCTGGCGAAGGACGGCGTGTGCAATGTCGACGACGTGCCGCTTATCGAAGTGGAGAAGGGGCATTCCGTCCGCTGCCTGCTGGTGGACTCGGTCTAACATATATCTTTCGCGGAGGTGGTTCCATGACGCAAGAGGAGTTTGTACTGGACGTCCGTTCGATGAAGAAATATTTTCCGATCAAGCAAGGCTTCATGAAGAAAACCGTCGGCTTCGTAAGAGCCGTCGACGATGTTCATATTCAGATTCGGCCCGGCGAAACGCTCGGCCTGGTCGGAGAATCCGGCTGCGGCAAGACGACGCTCGGACGGTGCGTCCTGCGGGCGATCGAGCCGACCTCGGGAACGACGCTGTTCCAGAACCGGCAAGGCGAAGTCAAAGACGTCATGAAGCTGAACAACCACGAGCTGCGGGCGATCCGCCGGGATATGCAGCTGATCTTCCAAGACCCGTACTCCTCGCTCAACCCGCGAATGACGGTGCTCAGCATTATCGCGGAGCCGCTCATTTGCAACGGCATGGCCCGGGGCGACGCGCTCAAGGAACGCGTCATGGAGCTGATGGAAATGGTCGGCTTGAACAGCCGGCATCTGGAGCGGTACCCGCATGCATTCAGTGGCGGGCAGCGCCAGCGCATCGGGATCGCGCGGGCGCTGGCGACGAATCCGAAATTCATCGTCTGCGACGAAGCGGTGTCGGCGCTCGACGTTTCCGTGCAAGCCCAGATCATCAATCTGCTGCAGGATTTGCAGGAGAAATTGCATTTAAGCTATCTGTTCATCTCCCATGACCTTGGCGTTATACAGCATATTTCCAATCGGGTCGGCGTCATGTATGTCGGCAAGATGGTGGAGACCGCCGCGACGAAGGAATTGTTCAAGAACCCGCAGCATCCGTATACGGAAGCGCTGCTGTCCGCCAAGCCGATGCCGGATCCGCGCAAGAAATCGAACCGGATCATTCTGGCAGGCGAGGTTGCCAATCCGGCGAAGCCGCCTTCCGGCTGCTACTTCCACCCGCGCTGTCCCTATGCGCAGGACATCTGCAAGAGCCAGGCGCCCGAATGGAAGCAGGTCGGCGAAGGACATTATTCCGCCTGCCACTTCGCGGGCGAGCTGCAATTGCAAGGAGCTGTCGCCCAATGACGGCCATCGCCCTGATTTTGCTCGTCTTCATGGTTTGTTTGTTTCTGATCATGCTCGCTTCCATCTGGTACATGCGCTTCATGATGGCCAAGATCTTCGGCGAGAAGCATGCCGATCTCGAGCATATCACGTCGACCGGCATGATCCCGGAGCGTTGGTCGCTCAAGCATACGAAGAAGATGATCCGTCTGCAAGAGCAGGGGGATGCCGCCGCGCTCGGCATCGCGCAGCGGCTGGCCGCCCGCAGTTACGTGCGCAAGCTCCGCCGGTTATCGGCCTTTGTCAAGAAAACCAATCTCGTCGAGAACGAAGAGACGCGCCAGCTCATGCTGCGCAATATCCGGGAGGTTTCTCGCGAGTGGAGCGAAGAGGTGAGGGATGGATCCATTACTGCAGGAACATAGAAGGCAGACGCTGGCCGGATTCTTGTCCGTGGGACTGACCGTCATCCTCTCCGTCCTCGGCATATTCGACTGGCTGGCGATACGGGGGGCCGCCATCGACGTGTTCTCCTATATCGGCGTGGATCCGTACGCATGGCAAGCGGTCGAATACGGCACGTTCATTACGCTTGGCATCATCTGGCTCGCGTTCGTCTATTACGCGCAGCATTATTTGAAGAAACGGGCCGACGCGGGCAGGATTTGGTCGTCGTTCACGAAGCTGTTGGCCGTGCAGCTTGCGGTTCTGTTCTTGTGCGAGATGATTGTGTTCGCCATGGACCGGAAGAAGAATCCGGGGGACGATTGGCTCTTGGCTGCCGCCGAAGCCGTCTGCGCGCTGGCGCTGTTCATGGTGTCTGTCTTAATAGCGAAGAGGGCGGTCCCCTCAGACCAATGACCAGTACGGGAATCAACCCGTTATAAGGGGGAAGATCATGCTCGTCGCGGAAAGATACCAGTACATTCTACGGATGGTAAACGAGAAAGGAAGCATCCGCGTCGCCGAGCTTAGTCAATTGTGCAAGGTTACGGAGGAGACGATTCGCCGCGATCTGGATCGATTGGAAGGCGAAGGCCGGCTGCTTCGCAGCTATGGCGGGGCGATTCGCATCGTGCCGCAGTCGGAAACGCCCTATTTGCTTAGAGAGACGGTTCATGTGACGGAGAAACAGCATATATCCACGGAAGCCGCCACATTCGTCGAACCTAACGAACGGATCGTGCTGGATGCAAGCACGACGGCTTGGCATCTTGCCGCGCAGCTGCCGGATATCCCGCTGACGGTGGTGACGAATTCGCTGAAGGTCGCGTTCGTGCTCAGCGAGAAGAAGAATGTCGTCGTCATCAGCACCGGCGGAACGCTCGTCCCGAACTCGCTCTCCTTCGTCGGCCCTTTGGCGGAGCAATCGCTGGAAGAGTATTACGTGGATAAGGCGTTTATTTCCTGCAAAGGCGTGCATATGGAGCGCGGAATTTCCGAGTCCAACGAGCTGCAGGCCAGGGTGAAAAGGAAGATGGTCGGGATGGCGGAGCATGTGTACCTGCTGGCCGATTACAGCAAATTCAATACGCAGGCGTTTACGACGATAACCGGCTGGGACCGGATCGACCATCTCATCACGGATGCGCAGACGCCCGCCGAATACGTGCAGCAGCTCCGGCGGCGGTCCATCGACGTCATTCAGCTGCCGGATTGAAGGAGCGTGCGATCATGGAACGGAATGCCGGCTTGGATATCATCCGCAGCAGCGCCATACTGCTCGTCTTGTTCTGCCATGGGCTCGGTTTCTTCTTCATGTCCTATCACGATTGGAATCCGCTCAACTATGTGACCGGCTATTTGGGCGTGGAATTGTTTTTCGTGCTGAGCGGCTTCTTGATCGGGCGAATCCTGCTGCAGGAGATCGTGGAGAACGGCTCCTTGTCCCGGCTGGGCACCTTCTACGTTCGCCGCTGGTTTCGGACGCTGCCGCTCTACTTGCTGGCGGTAGCCATCACCTATCTGTTCGTCACGCACCATATGAATCTGACGAATCTCGTCTTCCTGCAAAATTTCAACGAGTCGCATTTGGCCTTCCTGCCGATCTCGTGGAGTCTATCGATCGAGGAATGGTTCTACCTGCTGATGCCGGTACCGCTGCTGCTCGCGGGCAAATTCCGCCGTAAGCCGGCGGCTTTCTTCGTCGTCTCGGCGCTGCTCATCGCGTTCTTCCCCATCCTCAGAATGTTCGAAGTGCACAACAATCAGCCGCTGTGGGATTACGGGGTTCGCAAGCAAATCCCGCTGCGTCTCGACAGTCTGGTGTTCGGCGTCATGCTGGCAGGGGTCAAGACCTACCATGCGGCCTTTTACCGAAAATATCTTACCGGCAAGACGTCCTTGCTGATCGCGGTTGCGGGGCTTGCCTATTTCAGCGGCTACTTGGTGTACAAAGGGATAGCGGAGCAGACGATGGATCATTCCTGGTTCGACCGGACGCTGCTGTTCAGCGTGGTGTCGTTGTGTATCGCGCTGCTGATCGCAGTCTTCGAGACGCATATCCCGCGCATGGGGCGGCTGCCGAAACTCCGCGGCTTCATCGGTTTCATCAGCGCCCAAAGCTACGGCTATTACTTGTTTCATTGGAATCTGTTCGTCTGGTTCAGCAAGGAAAATACGACGTCCAGCATCGGACACAGCTTGTATCTGCTCGTATTCGCGCTCATCATACTGATTGCGTTTAACTTCGTCGCCCATCGCTACTTCGAGGTGCCGATCATGAAACTGAGGGACCTCATCACCAAGAAATCAAAGCGTCCCGCGGTCGATTCGCCGGCTGCATGGGGCAATGAACCGCTTAAGTTCGATTGACTTGCAAGCAAGAAGAGGGGAGGGAGCGGGCGATGACCGCTTATGTCAAACCCATGGTCGACACCGCCGGCATCGTCAGCGCGATCAGCCATCATCTCGGGGAAGGCGCGACGGGCATTGCGCCCGTAAGCGGCGGGAATTTAAGCAGCGTGTTCGCGTTCAGCCTGAACGGCGCGGCGTATATCATTAAATTCAGCGATATGGAACATGCATACGAGACGGAAGGCTACGTCTCGAGACTGCTCAGACAGCAAGGCATTCCGTTCCCGAGGTGCATGGGGCAAGGGAAGGCCGGCCTGCTGGCGTATTCGATTCTGGAGCGCATCCCCGGCCGCAACCTTGTCGACTGCACGGCCGAAGAGCAGTCGCTTCAGCTGCCCGAACTGATTCGCATGCTGACCGCAATGAACCATATGGATGTCGGGGCGACCGGCGGCTTCGGCTGGATCCAGCCCGACGGCAACGGCGCATTCCCCGCCTGGCGGGATTATGTCGTTTCGTTCTTTGCCGACGAACAAACCGGGTTCTGGGAAGGGTGGCGCGAAATCCCCGGCTTGGAGCAAGACGTCGTCGATGAATGCTATCAGCGGCTGCTGGCCTACTCGGTCTACAATGAGCCGCATCGTCATTTCATCCATGGCGACGTGTCTCCGTGGAACATTCTATCGGATGGCCGGCGGATCACCGGGATCATCGACGGCAACTTCGCCTATGGCGATTTTATCGTAGACGTGGCTACCTTGAAGATCATGATGGGGGAGACGGACGTCGTGAAGGCCTACCAGGAATGCAGCGAGAAGCTGGGGATCGACATTCCGGATTTTCAAAAACGGATGATCGGCGCCTATTATTTCAAGGGACTGGACGGCCTTCGTTTCTTTGCCAAGATGGGACGGGACCGGGACTATCGGTACATGCGGCAATTCCTGCTATCGTTAACGAGCTAACCGCGGTGAATTATAAAGGAGGCTGTTAGTCGTGGCACTGTTCATGGTCAAGGATGTGACATGCGAATACCGGTCGGAGGCGCTGGGCATCGGCGCGGAGCGCCCGCAATTCAGCTGGCGAATCGAATCGGACCGCCGCGGAACGCAGCAGAGCGCCTATCGGCTCAGGGTTGCCGGCAGCGACGGGGATTTCGGCTCGCCGCTCTGGGATACCGGACGCGTAGATTCGGAGCAGTCGATTCAGCTCTCCTATGACGGACCGAAGCTGGCATCCCGTACCCGCTATTACTATCAGGCGATGGCGTGGAATCAGTCCGGCGATCCGTCCGATTGGAGCGAGACCTCCTGGTTCGAGACGGGGCTGCTCGGCAGCGATGAATGGACGGCCCGCTGGATTACGCCCGATCCGCGCGAGATCGACCCGCAGTCGGAAGCTTCGTACCTGCTCCGCAAAGGCTTTGCCTTGGATAAGGAAATCGCGTCGGCGCGCATCTATGCAACGGCGGCCGGCGTATATGAGCTGTTCGTCAATGGGGAGCCGGTCTCGGAGGATTTGCTCGCGCCGGGCTGGACCAGTTATTCAAGCCGGCTGCAATATCAGACGTACGAGGTGACGGGGCTGCTGCGGCAAGGAAGCAATGCAATCGGCATTCATCTCGGCGACGGCTGGTACAGGAGCGGCCTAGGCTTCGAAGGGAAGAATTTCCGATACGGCGAGCACCGGGCGGCGCTCGTGCAGCTGCATGTCGCCTATCAAGACGGTACGGAAGCCGTTATCTCGACCGATGACAGCTGGAAAGCGCAGATCGGGCCCGTACTCTATTCCACGATCTATCACGGCGAGACCTATGACGCGCGGCGCGAGCTGACCGGCTGGGCCGGACCGGATTTCGACGAGGACGAGTGGAAGCCGGTCGAAGCGCTTGACCTGAAGACGGATGTGCTGGCGGCGCAGGAGAATTGGCCGACGCGGGTAACCGAGACGATTCGTCCGGTTGCAAGCTTCGTGACGCCGGCCGGCGACCATGTGCTTGATCTGGGGCAGAACATGGTCGGCCGCATGCGGTTCACGGTTACCGCGCCGGCCGGCACGTCCATCGTGCTCAGTCACGCGGAGGTGCTGGGGCAGGACGGGAATATTTACTTCGGCAATCTGCGTTCCGCCAGGCAGCAGGTCTCGTATACGGCCAAGGGAGAAGGCGCGGAGAGCTACGCGCCGCACTTCTCGTTCATGGGCTTCCGCTACGTCAAGGTAGAGGGTTTCCCCGGTGCGGAGAACGGGCTTCCGCTGGATGCTTTCGCCGGGGAAGTGATGCATTCCGACATGGAGCCGACGGGAACATTCGAGTGTTCGGACGAGAGGGTCAACCGGCTGCAGGCCAATATCAAGTGGGGGCAGCGGGGCAACTTCCTCGACGTGCCCACCGATTGTCCGCAGCGCGATGAACGGCTGGGCTGGACGGGCGACGCGCAGGTGTTCATCAGCACGGCGTTGTTCAACTACCAAGGGGCGCCGTTCTTTACCAAATGGCTGCGCGACTTGAAGGCGGAGCAGCATGCGGACGGCGGCGTGCCGTTCGTTATTCCGGACGTTATCGGCGGCGCGAACTCGGCGGCCTGGAGCGATGCGGCTGTCATATGTCCGTGGACGGTCTATCAATATTACGGCGACCGGCGGTTGCTGGCGGAGCAATTCGAGAGCATGAAGGCCTGGGTGGAGTTCATCCGCGCGCAAGGCGAGCAGGAATACTTGTGGACCACGGGCTTTCATTTCGGCGATTGGCTTGCGCTGGATGCCAAGGAGAACAGCTACATCGGAGCGACGCCGAGAGAGCTCGTGGCAACGGCGTATTACGCCTATTCCGCGCGCATCGTGCGGGATGCGGCGCAGGTGCTCGGCAGGACGGAGGATGCTCGGCGTTACGGCGAGCTTCACCGGCATGTCGTGCAGGCATTCCGCGACGAGTTTATGTCGCCGAATGGCAGAATGACTGCGCCGACGCAAACCGCCCATGTGCTGGCGCTTATGTTCGATCTTGCGGGAGAGCAGGTTCGCGGCCGGGTTGCCCGGGATTTGAACGAGCTGATCGCCGAGAACGGCTGCCATCTGACGACCGGCTTCGTCGGTACGCCATACTTGTGCTTCGCGCTGTCGCAGAACGGCTATCACGACACCGCCGTGAAGCTGCTGCTGCAGACGAGCTACCCGGGCTGGCTGTATTCCGTTTCCAAAGGCGCGACGACGATTTGGGAGCACTGGGACAGCATCAAGGACGACGGTTCCTTCTGGAGCGACGACATGAATTCGTTCAATCACTACTCCTACGGCGCGGTCGGCGACTGGATGTACCGGAAGGTAGCGGGACTGGATATGGATGCAGCCGTGCCGGCGTTCAAGCGGATTCGGATCGAGCCGATGTTCGGCATGAACAAGCTGACGCATGCAAGGACTTCGCATCTCTCCATGTATGGGCGGATCGAATCCGGCTGGGGCATCGAGAACGGGAAGCAGATCGAAGTAACGGTGCGGATTCCGGCCAATTGTACGGCGGAAGTGATCTTGCGCGGAGCGGCAATCGCAGACTTAAAGGAAGGCGGGCAGCTGGTCGGGACCGTTGAAGGGATCCGCTCTGCCGTCGATACGCCAACGGGCGCCAAGCTTGAAATCGGCTCCGGCACCTATCGGTTCGCCTATGAGAACGGGGAGATCTTCCGCAATCGCTACAATGCCGATTCGAAGCTTGAAGAGTTGTTGGCCGACGAAGCGGCCGCAGGCGTGCTCCAGCGCCATATTCCTCAAGCGCTGACCGGACCGGCCATTCACTTCGTGAAGAAGCTGAGCGTGCAGCAGGTATTCGAGAATCCGATGTCCGCGATGACGGAGGAGCAGTTTAACGCCATATTGAGTGACTTAGCGGCCATCGGCTGATAGTTGATTGTTGCTGCATGGCGTTCCGGAGATCGAATAGACGGCATGATGACAGCCCGCCGTTTGCTGCGTACGCGCAGCAAATTGGAGGGCTGTTCGTGTTGTTCGGTGTCTTTCAACAAAAATTAATTAATTTCATTATTTTAATTATTTCATCTCATTAATTAAAATTTGTTTACAAAATAATAGTCGTGGCCTATAATCTTCATGGAAATGTAAGCGTGAACAAGCGTGAACAAGCTTGGTTCGGCAAGACGATGAATTCCCCATCTTCGCCTGAAGAAAGGAAGTAGGCCGACATGGCATTGGCGCATCTGGAATTTTTCTCGGAAACGTTAGGCATGCAAAGCGCGATCGACGTCATTCTGCCGGAGCGGGCGCGAGGCCAGGTCGGGCTTGCCCAAGGCGGTATTCGCCCGCCTTATCCGGTTCTTTATTTGCTGCACGGCGCTTCGGACAACCATACCTGCTGGCAGAGATTCACGTCCATCGAACGGTATGCGGCCAACAAAGGGCTTGTGATCGTCATGCCGGACGTTCAATTCAGCTTCTATTCGGATATGAAGCACGGCTTCAAGTATTTCACCTATCTAGCGGATGAATTGCCGGAGATCGTCAAAGGGTATTTCCCGATCTCGGATCGGCGGGAAGATACGTTTGCCGCGGGGTTGTCGATGGGCGGTTACGGCGCGTTCAAGCTTGGCATTCGCTGTCCGGAACGGTTCGCGGCCGTGGCGAGCTTGTCGGGAAGCTTGAATCAGCGCAGCCGAATCGCGACGGATTCGGAAATGCTCGGTTTCTCCAATCCGATTCTTCAGCAGATGGCCCGGCTGACGTTCGGGACGAGGGAGGAATACGATGGCAGCGATAATGATCTGGCCCATGTGCTCGAGCAATTGCTTGCTAGCGGCGCCAAGCTGCCGAAGTTCTTCCAGGCGTGCGGGAGCGCGGATTTCAATCTGGCGATCAATCATGCGTTTCGCGACCAATTCGCGGGAAGAGCGGATCTCACCTACGTCGAAGCGCCGAATGAGGGTCATGAATGGCGCTATTGGGATGCGGCCATCCGCGATGTACTGGATTGGCTGCCGATTCGCCGAGAGCTGTGACATCATGAGGGCGGGAAGCGTGCATCGGGGAAGCGGGGAGCTGATCTGCAAGTCGATATGATTTCAAATCGAAGGAGCGAACAAGATGAAATATGCGGTAGTGACCGGAGCGGATCGCGGTCTTGGCTATGCGATGACCGTACGGCTGCTGGATGCGGGCTATGCGGTATTCGCGGGGAGTTATTTGGCCGACTGGCCCGCGCTTCATCAGCTGCAAGATGAGCGGGGCGGGCGATTGGTCGTGCTTCCGCTCGACATTTCAAGCGGAAGCAGCGTCAGCGAGGCGGCGGCGCGCATCGCGGAGCGGACGGGCCGGCTGGATCTGCTCGTCAACAACGCGGGCATCGCGGGCGATCATGCCGGTCAAATTTTCGGCGACATCGATTACGAGAAGATCGAACAGATTTACCGCGTGAATGCGATGGGGCCGCTGCGGGTGACGCAGGCGCTCGGCGCGCTGCTGCTTCAGGGCGAGGATAAGCTCGTGGTGAATATCTCCTCCGAAGCGGGACAAATCAACCAAACCTGGCGCGAAGGCTGGTACGGATACTGCATGTCGAAGGCCGCTTTGAACATTCAATCCAATATTCTTCACAATCAGCTGCGCAAGCACGGCGGCAAAGTGCTCGTTATCCATCCGGGCTGGATGCAGAGCTACATGAGCGGCAAATTGAACGAGAAAGCGGCGATCACGTCCGATGAAGCGTCGGCAGGCATTATGAATGTCATAACCGGCTATTTGGCCGAAACGAACGAACGCGAACATCCGGCATTTCGGGACTATGCAGGCTCCGAGATGAGCTGGACGTAAAAGGGGGAAGCTGGCATGAGCGTGAAGGAATCCAGCAGCGCATTGCTATTGGGAGATTTGACCGCGCCGCGTTACCATCCTTTGCAAGCGGCGATGGAAGAGATACGGACGATCTTCGGAGAGGAGGAACTGGCATGGACCGTGACGGAAGATTACGGCTGCCTGCGCGGTTCCGAACTGGCGCCTTTCGACCTTGTCGTCTCTTATTCCGATGCGTGGAGAAGCAAGAAAGCGCGGGAAGAGGTCGCAGGACTGCTTGGCTACGTCAGCGGCGGCGGGGGACTGCTCGTCATGCACAACGGGATCTCGCTGCAAGCCGATCCGGAGCTCGCGCAGCTGATCGGGGCTCGCTTCACCGGCCATCCCGAATACACGTCGCTGCCGTTTCATCCTGCCGAAGGAGCGGCCGAGCATGAGATCATGCAAGGCATCGAGCCCTTCACGATCGACGAGGAGCCGTATCGTTTCCAGATGGACCCGATCGGCGAGACGACGATTCTAATGGAATACGAACATGAAGGAGCGAGATGGCCTGCGGCGTGGGCGCACGCGTTCGGCCTCGGGCGCGTCGTCTATCTGATGCCGGGTCATCATAACCCGTCCTTCCTGAACCCGGCTTATCGTCGATTGATCAAGCAAGCGGGACTATGGGCGCTGCGGCAGACGTAGCCCGGCGGAAAAGGCGTCATCGGATAACGATGACGCCTTTTCTCTACGCTTTGCGAACGGTCTTGCGGTATTCCTCCGGCGTAACGCCCTTATGCCGCTTGAACATCTGGCAGAAGTAAGACGAGCTCAATCCGCCGACTTCCGCTGCGATTTCTTGAATCGGCTTGGACGTGTTGGCGAGCAGCGAACAAGCTTCTCTGACCCGGCGAAGCCGAATATGGTCCGATAACGTCATGCCCGTCGAGGCTTTGAACAAGTGGGACAAGTGATAGGGGGATAAGAACAACGCCTCGGCGATTTCGTCCAAGCGGAAGGGCCGGCGGTAATGCTGCTCCACCCATTCCATAATGGTTTCCACATGCTTCAATGCCCGCGGGCCCGACTGCGTCTGAGACTGGGAGAGGCTCTCCTTGAACACGGATCGCTGCAGCAGGCGAAGCAGCTTCAGCATCGTGAGACCGAAGCTTTCCTCGCGTTCTTCGGGCGGTTCATGGAGGACGAGCTGAAATTCTTCCAATAGCCCGACTAACGGGTTTTCCGCTTGCAGCGTGAAGATTTGCTTTGACAAATTGCCCTTCCAAATGTGTTCGTAGAATCGCAGCAATCCGGGGAAAGGCGCCAAATAAGCGGCTAACACATGCGGATCAAAGGTGAGATTGGTGCGCACGTAGGCGATATCGGCGTTGAAAGGCACATCGACTAGATGAAGCTGATAGGGCTGCAACCAGAGCAGGGTTCCTTGGCCGATCGGGTAATGGCTGCCGTCCAGCATGACCTCTCCCTCGCCTTCGTAGATATACAGCAGTTCAATGCCCGGATGCGCATGGTAATAGCGGGATTGATCTGACTTTCGCTTGTGATTAAAGATAAAGGAGCCGAATTCGTAGGCGATCGGAACAACGTATGCCATCGTGTGATTACCCTCATATTCGCAATTTACCTCTATAATAGCACAACAAATCTAGGATGGATCGCACCTATACTGGAGGAAGAAAGCAAAATAGCTCGATCCACTAGGAGGCATCGCCCATTCATGAATTGGACAACTGCAATCGAACAGACGCTTCGCACGACGATCGCGAATTTGAGCCGCTTCAAGACGCGATTCCCGCATGTCAGCAACGGCGACGGCAAATACGAGCTGTTGGACCATACGAGCTGGACGGAAGGATTTTGGTCGGGCATCTTATGGTTGAGCTATGAATACACGAACGACGAGGCATTCCGCGAGGCTGCCGTCCAAAGCGTGGCTTCCTTCCGAGAACGATTGGAACAGGACAAGCAGCTGGACCATCACGATATCGGGTTTCTGTACTCGCTATCCGCCAAAGCACAGTGGATCATCGAGGGCGACGAAGCGGCCAAAGCATTGGCGCTGCAGGCCGCAGACGTGCTGATGAAGCGGTGGCGGTCAGGTTCGCAATTGATTCAGGCCTGGGGAGCGGAGGGCGATCCGGAGAACGGCGGACGCATCATCATCGATTGTTTAATGAACCTCCCGCTCCTGTATTGGGCGACGGAGCAGACGGGCAATCCGGATTATGCGGCGGCGGCGCGCATGCATGCCGAGAAAAGCCGGCGTTTCCTCGTGCGCGGGGACGATTCTTCCTACCATACGTTTTATTTCGATCCAGACACGGGCCATGCCATTCGCGGCGGCACCCATCAAGGGTTTCAAGACGGCTCTACTTGGACGCGCGGCCAAGCTTGGGGCATCTACGGCTTCGCGCTTGCTTACCGTTACTTCCAGGAGCCGGCGTTTCTGGAAACGTCCAAACGGCTGGCGCGTTATTTCATCGCGCATCTGCCGGAGGATCATGTGGCGTACTGGGATTTCGACGCCCCGCAGACGGGCGGCACGCCGCGGGACAGTTCGGCATCCGCGATTACCGCTTGCGGCCTGCTGGAGATTGTCGGTCATTTATCCGGCGACGATCCGGAGCGGGAAGTATTGCTTGCGGCTGCGCAACGGTCGATGGGCAGCTTGATCGAGCATTATTTTACGGCGGGGAGCGAGACCGAAGAAGGCTTCCTGCGTCATGGGTCGTATTCGGTGAGAGGCGGCGCATCGCCCGATGATTTCGTCATTTGGGGCGATTATTTCTTCCTTGAAGCGTTGATGCGGCTGAATAGCGGTGTTCCGGGCTATTGGTACGAGCGCTGAGGCTGGACTTTATTGAACGCGTAATACGAGCAAAGACCCCGCCGGCGATGTGCCGGCGGGGGTTATTTTGTTCCAAGGATTAGTGGGAAGAACCCGTCTCCAGGAACCGAAGCTGTTCCGGCGTCAGCAGCAGATCCCCGGCCGTGCAGCTGTCGCGCATGTATTCCGGCGTCTTCGATCCGATAATCGGGAAGACAAGGAACGGCTGCGACGTCAAATACGCGAGCGCAATGACGGTGCCGGTCGTTCCGAGCTCGCTTGCCAGCTGCTGGACGCGATCCAAGAGATCGAAGCAGCGATCGTTAAAGAAGGTCCGTTCCACGTGGGCCGAGCTTCCTTGCGCACCCGCTGCTTGTCCGCGCGCATACCGGCCGCTGAAGAAGCCGTTCGCCTGCGAGGAGAAGGGGATGACGGCCATGCCGGTTTCCGCATAGTAGCGCCGGTCTGCTTCCAAGTCATCCGTCTCCGAGCCGGTATAATAGCCGGCGAGATTCCAATACGGCTGATTGGCCACGAACGGGGTCAGTCCATTGGCAGCCGCATAGGCCTGCGCTTTCTTGATCCGCTCCACGGTCCAGTGCGAGCAGCCGATATGACGGATTTTGCCGGCAAGCACCTGGCTGTGGAGCGTTTCCATGATTTCTTCGACAGGCCTGCTCGGCTCATCGCGATGCAGCCAGTACAGGTCGATATAGTCGGTGCCCAGCAGCTGCAGGCTTTCATCGATCTCTTGATGAAGGACGTCTCGTCCGAGTCTGGCTTGGTGCGGCGTTTCCTCTTCGGGATGCCCGCCCTTGGTGGCGAAAACAAGCTTCTCGCGGTTGCCCCGTTCCTTCATCCACTCGCCGAGCCGGGTTTCGGTCAAGCTTCTTCCCATGCCAAGCCAGTTATCGTAGGAATGCGCCGTATCGATGAAATTGCCGCCCAGCTCCAAATAAAGATCAAACAGCCGGAACGCATCCTCGCGGGACATGCCTCCCCCGCAGCCGCCCGTCCCCATGCAGATGACGGAAGCGTTCAAGTCCGTACCCGGTATGAACTGATATCGCATTTCTCCCATGACCTCCCCATAAATAGCATAGTCGTTGCATCAACTTGAGCATGCCATGTTTTGCGTGGCGTGGCAATGTACAATAACGAACGCCAAGTCGAACTCGCGGCCTCGCGGCATAAGCTAGAGCAGACGGGAATTTTCTACGGCGAGAGGGGCATGCCCATGGACAACAACATCCGGACCGATTTCAGCGACGCGATGTCTTACGGGGACTATCTGCATTTGGACGACATTCTGTCCGCGCAGCATCGGCTCTCCGGTCACCACGACGAAATGCTGTTTCTCATTATTCATCAAGCAAGCGAGCTGTGGATGAAGCTGATCCTTCACGAGCTGTATGCCGCCGCCGAGAGCATCCGAGGCGGCGATCTCGAGCCGTCGTTCAAAATGCTGTCGCGCGTATCGCGCATACAACAGCAGCTGACGCAATCGTGGAGCATCCTCTCGACGCTGACGCCTGCCGAATACATGGGTTTTCGCCATTCATTGGGGCAGTCCTCCGGCTTTCAGTCCCATCAGAACAGGCTGATCGAATTTGCGCTCGGCAATAAGAACGCCCGTATGCTGGCGGTCTTCCGGCACAAGACGGAGCTGTACGCGCAGATGCAGGAGGCGCTTCGGGCGCCGAGCCTGTACGACGCGGCAATCGGCGCATTGGCGACGCGCGGACTGCCCGTCGATCCAGCGGCGCTGAACCGCGATTGGTCGCTCGACTATGAGCCGAACGCGAGCGTGGAAGATGCGTGGCTGACGGTGTACCGCGACGTGGACCAGTACTGGGACCTGTATGAACTGGCAGAGAAGCTTGTCGATATCGGCAGCCAACAGCAAATTTGGCGGTTCAATCATATGACGACGGTGGAACGGATCATCGGCCATAAGCAGGGGACGGGCGGGTCGTCCGGCGTGACGTATTTGAAAAGGGTGCTGGATCAGCAGTTCTTCCCCGAACTTTGGAGTCTGAGAACGAAGTTATAGCCGGATTCGCCAATGACGGCGCAAATAGATAGCGATTAACAGGGAGGCAGGCCGCGATGCGCACATGGATCGATATCTCGCAGCCGCTCGACGAGCGGACGGCCGTCTGGCCGGGAGATACGCCGTTCGTTTACGAAGTGGCTTGGGGCAAAGCGGAGAGCGGGTCCGTCAATGTCGGCCGCGTAACGATGAGCATTCACACCGGCACGCACGTCGACGCTCCGTTTCATTTCGATTCAGCGGGCAAGAAGGTATCCGAGTTGGACCTTGACATCTATATGGGTAAGGCGCGCGTCGTGCATTTGCCGGACGCGGCCTCCATCGGAATCGACGTGCTAGCCGGTTTCGACCTGGAGGGCGTCGTTCGCTTGTTGATCCGTACGGATGCGTGGACGGACCGGCAGCGGTTTCCGCAGCGCATTCCGCCGGTCGAACCACAAGCGGCGGCTTACCTGGCGGCGCGCGGCGTGCGTCTGATCGGGCTTGATTTACCATCCGTCGATCTCCTCGACAGCAAGGAGCTGCCCGCCCATCATGCGCTCGCGGAGCAGGGCATTCATATTCTGGAAGGGCTCGTCCTGGATCATGTGGCGCCGGGAGACTATGAGCTTGCCGCCCTTCCGCTGCCCTTGGTTCATGCCGACGGGAGCCCGGTGCGAGCCGTATTGAAGCAGCTTGTTTAGCAGTTATTCCGCTTGCACGAGGCTGCCCAAGTTCGCTATCTCGACCTGTACGTGATAACGGACCTTTAATTCCGGATAATAATCGCTTCGCCACTTCGCGAGCTTCTCGAACGGGATTTTGCTTCGGAAATGATTGCCCATCCCCATCGGATCGGCGCCGGTTTGAATCAGCTTGTCCGTGACCTGCTTCAGGTTTTTCGAGAACAGCGTTTCGAGATCCGATACATGCTGGCTCTTGGACTTCTCGGTCCTCGATTCCGAGAGCGAGGTTTGCAATCGAAGCTTGCCGACCAATTCCGGACCGTTCCCGGTCATCCTGCTGCTCCAATTCATATGGGCGGCCAGGATAGTGAGGCTTGCATTCTGCAGCACCTCGACGTCGGCGCCGTAATAGCGGTTGGTGACCACGTTCACGAACAGCGTCTCTTGATCGCTCAGGCGGCCGATCATTTTCCCTTCCTTCATCAGGGCGGAGCCATCGAATTCGAGCACCGTTTCGCGGCCCGGCTTAATGATCGGAAGCAGGATGTCCTGCGTATAGGATCGTGTCGAGACGAAAGATTCCATCAAGCTGGTTTTCGCCGTTTTGGGCGTCCATCCGGCGCGTTTGTTCGCGAATTTGTAGAAGGTCGTGATGTCGTTCGTTATGGCGTTCTTCGTATTGCTTAACAATTCCACCATGTCGCCGCTGGTTACCGCAAGCAATGTCTTCGGGGAAAACATCGTAGAGCGGATGGCATTGGCCATTTCATCCTTCAGACCTTCTTGGGCGATTCCTTGACTGACGACGATGAGCTGTATGCTGAGCAGATCGATGTAATTCTCGACATCGACCCGTATGACGTCAATGCCTTCGCTGACCGTCGCGGCTTCCCTGGAGACGACTTTGACGTTCAGCTTCCGCTCTGCAGGGATCGGGATTTGCAGCGAGACTTTATACCTTTTCTCCTGCCCCTTGGAAATCCCCATAATGACCGGGACGGTGCGATGATTAATGTCATGATAATCCCAGCAGCCCGTCGTCATCAGGCCGCAGCCGAGCCAGACGGCGAGAAGCCGCACCCCTATTCGTAATCGCTTACGCACGCGGCTGTCCTCCGATCTTCGCCCGATTGCGGTAATAGACGCTGGCTATCGAAAGGATGAACAGCAAGCCGAAACGCAGCGGCCCGCCCGAGCGCAAAAACTGTTCCAAAGCTTCCAGACTGGGAATGTAAAAAGCGACGACGATCCCAAGCGCCCCCACGGTTACCGGATTCGTAATCAGTCTCGGAACGATGGAGGAATTAATGGCAAGCTGCCTTGTCAGCCAAAGCAGACCGCTGATGTTGATCAACGTGCTGAACAAGATGGCCATGATGTAGAACAGGGAGATCCGCTCGAAGAAAAACCATTTTACCCGAACCGTGTCCAACAGCAGGATTAACGGGAAACGAAGATCATCCGCGACCTCTTGGCCGAATGCGCTGATCGGGAGATAAACGTTTGACAAGAATAAGAAGAGTGAAACGACCCAGGCGCCCCACAGCCACCGCTTCTCGGATGCGGCATAGGGCCCGAAGAAGCCGATCAGGGCGAAGACATTGACGAAGACGGATATCGCCGGCAGAATTCGCGGTTCATCCATGAAGTCGAGGGTCGGCTTGAGCGGGAAAATCATGAGTATGTTCATGTATTTCACGGCGGACAGGAAGCTTAAGAACGCAAGAGGAAGACCGAAGCTGCCGATGACCAGCGATAGCCGGAGCAGCGAATCGCGCCCGGCGTAGGAAACGCTCAGCGCGGTAACGAGCAGCATCGCAAACAGCACCCATAACGGAGTGTGAGGCAAATACAGGATGCTTAGAATCTGGGCATGTCCTCGGACGATGACCCCGATGGCCAGTATGTTGCTAATGATGAACGGCCAAACCAAGCAGTAGCGAAACCATTTGCCCGCTTGCTGGAATTTCAGAAGAAGATCCGTCTTCTCGGCGCGTAAGCCTCCGACAAGCAGACGCAGCAGAATGCCTTGGAACAGCCAGCCGAGGATGATGACGAACCAGTGGCCGGAAGGCTGGGACTGAATGACGCTTTGCGGGTACACGAACATGAACAATCCGTACTGCAGCACGAGATAGAAGGTCGCTACGCTGATTCCGCGGCTCATGCTGTTCACTCCTTCTTGGAAATGGGCTTGAAAGGGATCATTGGCTGCCGCATCAGCGTAGCCGAGCTGATGAGCGAGATCAGAAGATAGAATCCGCACACGATGCCGAGCGGTCCGAATATTGAGGCAAAAAAGAGCATGATATAGCGCCATAACCGGATCACGAGCGCAAAATGATACCCGATGACAGTGAAATTGGCGATTGTAGAAGCGGCAATGATGATAATCAGCAGGCTGCTGACCAGATTCGCTTCGACGACGGCCTGTCCGAGTATAATGCCGCCGACCATCGTCATCGCGGGGCCGATGCTCTTCGGCAGCCGAACGAGCGCTTCGAACAACATTTCGATGATGAACAGCAGAATAAGCGCCTCCGTCAAGGAGGGGTAAGGAACGCCGACCCGGCTCAGCGCGATGGAGTAAATGAGCTCGACCTTCATGACGTCCGGATTCACCGATATAAGAGCGACATAAGCCGCGGGCGCGGTGATGGCGATGAGCACGCCAAGGATCCGAAACGCGACGACCATGAACTTGATCGCGGGCGTGTACTCGCGGTCCGTATCCGCGATGAACAGGTCGGGCAGCTCCACGGGGACGACGACGGCTTCCGGATAGCCCTCGACGAGCAGCACGATTCGTCCTTTCTTCAGGAAGAAGGCGACCTCGTGCGGCGACTCCGTCTTGAAGAACGAAGGCATGGGATTCCATTTGGGCCTTCTGCACAGCCAGCCCGAAATTTGCTGAAGAGAAGCGAACGGGATATGCGCATGCGCGCGCAGCGCCTGCTCGATATCGGCCGCGAAAGCCGGATTCGTCGCGTGCGCAAGCGAAAGCACCATGATTCTTCGCTTCTCGCGGGAGCCGATGTCGACATGCGCCTGCTTCAGATCCGGGGAACGAAGCTCGCTCCGGATCAGCCCGAGATTGGTCGTCAGGTCTTCGATGAAGCCGGTTTGCGAGGAGACGAGAATGTTCTGATTATTCGGCGTGCCGATCGGGCGATACAGCTGCTGCTCTACCGATTGCACCCAGGCCGCTCCCGTTCCTTCCGGCTGCAGAATAAGCGTTCGGCCTTCGAGAAGGCCCAGGACCAGGTCCCCGCCCGGCGCTTCCGCGCCAAGATTGCCGAGCAGATCCTCCCAATCCGCCGCGTGTTCCCGTCCGGCTTCCGACATGCGCCGGGCGGTTGCCGCCACGTCCACCAGACTGGTCAAAGCGATCATTTCGAAGGAGATCCCGCATATTTGAATGGGCTGAATGTGGAAGTCCAATGCATGCCCCAGTTGCTCAACGATTTGTTTTCGCTGCGTCTTGCTGCGCTTTACAAGCATTTTCCATCACCTGACCTCTAGCATTGGCAATCCCACCCATAATTATGTAGGTTGCGGGCATTGGAAGTACGGCTGCCGGGGGAAGACGCGATTTCGTAAATTTCTGTATTTTACGTTGGTATGTACTTGATTAGCTGGTTGGGGTGGTATAGAATATCATTAATATTCAAAATACGTTGAGAAGGAATAGTACGATTTTCTAAGCAATCAGAGAGCTGTTGGACGGTGCGAAACAGCGGTGGAGAAAATCAGAACTCGCCTTGGAGTTGTTCGCTGAATCAATACAGTAGGTGGAACCGGGAGCCTGGCCGTTACAATCAGGAGGATAAGGGTTTGCTTCTTTGCGAACCTGCATCTGCTAAGTGCATGCCAATTTCGGCATGAATTCGGAGTGGTACCGCGTAAGACGTCAAAGTCTTTCGTCTCTGTTATATGGAGACGAAAGACTTTTTTTGCGTTCCGTCCTAATCGGGACGGATCAACTGCAGATACTCTCGAAAGGAATGACATCCATGAAAAATGTTGAGAAATACGCCAGAGGCTATTTTATGCCTGCAGAAACAAGTTTGAATTGGACGAAGAAAGAATACGTAACCGAGGCGCCGACGTGGTGCAGCGTCGATCTTCGCGACGGCAATCAGGCGCTGGTCGTTCCGATGAACTTGGAGGAAAAGCTGGAATACTTCAAGATGCTGGTCGAGATCGGGTTCAAGGAGATCGAAGTCGGTTTTCCTGCGGCGTCGGAAACGGAATTCGTCTTCTTGCGCACGTTGATCGAGCAGAATTTGATTCCGGACGACGTGACGATCCAAGTGCTGACGCAAGCGAGAGAGCACATTATCCGCAAAACGTTCGAATCGCTGCAAGGCGCGAAACAAGCCGTCGTTCATCTGTACAACTCGACCTCCGTGGCGCAGCGGGAGCAAGTATTCCGCAAATCCAAAGAGGAAATCATCGATATCGCGATTGCCGGTGCCAAACTGCTCAAGCAGATCGCAGAGGAAACGGAAGGGAACTTCCGGTTCCAGTATTCGCCGGAGAGCTTCACGGGCACGGAAATCGATTTTGCGCTCGATATTTGCAACAGCGTGCTTGACGTATGGCAGCCTACGGCAGAGAAGCCGGTCATTATCAACCTTCCGGCAACGGTTTCCATGTCGATGCCGCATGTCTATGCGAGCCAAATCGAGTATATGAGCAACCACTTGAACTACCGCGAGCATGTTATCGTGTCGCTTCATCCTCACAACGACCGGGGCACGGGCGTAGCGGATGCGGAGCTGGGCATGCTGGCCGGCGCTCAGCGGGTCGAGGGCACGCTGTTCGGCAACGGGGAACGCACAGGGAACGTAGACATTGTCACGCTGGCCTTGAACATGTACTCGCACGGGGTGGATCCGAAGCTGGACTTCACGAACATTCCTGCGATTATTGCCGTGTACGAACGATTGAACAAAATGCGTGTGAGCGAGAGACACCCGTACGGCGGCGAACTCGTATTCACCGCTTTCTCCGGTTCGCATCAGGATGCGATCGCCAAGGGTCTGAAATGGCGCGAGGAAGTGGATCCGGAACATTGGGCGGTCCCGTATCTGCTGATCGATCCGAAGGATATCGGCCGGGAGTACGAGGGGGATATCATTCGCATCAACAGCCAGTCCGGCAAAGGCGGTATCGGATTTATCCTGCAGCAGAAGTACGGCCTCGACCTTCCGCCGAAAATGCGCGAACACTTCGGCTACTGCGTGAAGAACGTATCCGATCAGCAGCAAAAAGAGCTGATGCCGAACGAGATCTACGATATTTTCGTGAAGGAATACGTGAATCTGACAACGCCTGTCGAGTTCGTGAAATTCCGCTCTTCCGACGACGAAGAGTTCCAAACGACCGTCACCATCCGGACCGGCAGTGTCGTCAAGGAAATTACGGGCACGGGAGACGGCAGGCTCGATGCCATCAGCAATGCGCTGCAAACGCATCTCGGCTTGAATTACTCCGACCTCGTTTACTCGGAGCACGCGCTGGAAACAGGCTCGAAATCGCAAGCGGTATCTTATATCGGCATCAAATCGGCGGAAGGCAAAGTGTATTGGGGCTGCGGAATTCATGTGGATATCATGACCTCGTCGATCAAGGCTCTGTTCAGCGCCGTGAATCAAATGAGCGTTTAAGGTCATTCGACCTGCTCCGTTTCCGGTGAACCGCAATTAAAAGCAAACCAAAGAAACCGTTTCTTATTAAGGTGGGGGGCTCCCCAGCCATTAATAAGAGACGGTTTTTTTTTTGTATGGCGTGCCCAGAGGCACGCATCTTCTAGCCGGTGAAAGTCCGGTCGCGGGAGGGGCCAAGCCCCCGCGTAGCTAGGATACTTGCGTATGGCGAAATCTGTGCGTAAAAGCGTATCGACAAAAGTACCTGTCGGAGACAGGGCGAGCGACATGTCAGGCCGTAACATGAAGTGAATCCTGCCGCGTCGACAAAAAGGCCTCGCAAGAGGGACAAGAGGAAGCCGAGTCTTGCGTACATGGACGAAGGCCAAGGAAGCTGTCTAGAACTTGGAGCGATAGCGAAGAATCCTCCGGCGTAAAGGGATCGGCATGGCATGAAAGAAGATGCGGTGAACTGGGGAGACCCTCCCCTGCACGGAAGGAAAGTTTTTTTTTTTGAAACCGTAAAGAGGCGCTCTATAAGCCCAAAAGGTGAAGTGAGCCGTCTGCAGGAAGGGAGTCCGAGGGGCGCATAGTACCGAAGAACGCAGGACAACACAACCTGCGGGAGGGAAGGGGCCCTGCTTTGTTCAAGCTAATCAAGGAGGTACGAGTGAGTGAATGCCAAATGGCTAACGACACCGAAGGAAAAAGTTCAACAACTCCAAGAGAAGCTAGGTCATGCTGCCAAGAGAAACAAGCGTAGAAAGTTCCATGCGTTGTACGACAAGGTCCACCGAATCGATGTGCTACAGGAAGCGTGGCGAAGAGTGCGGGCAAATAAAGGAGCGGCAGGCGTAGATGGTGAGACGATGGCGGACATTGCGAAGATGGGTGAAGACCAGTTCGTCGCACAATGCCAAGAACAGTTGCTCCAGAAAACCTACCGTCCTCAGCCCGTACGCCGCCACTATATCCCGAAGAAAGATGGACGCAAGCGTCCGCTCGGCATCCCGACGGTGAGAGACCGCGTCGTACAAATGGCAACGAAACTAATTGTGGAACCGATCTTTGAAACCGATTTTCAGGAATGCTCATTCGGCTTTCGTCCGAAACGAAGCGCGAAACAAGCGCTGGAGCGAATCCGTAAAGCCTGCAACCGCAAAGGGAATTGGGTGGTCGACGTCGACATCCAAGGCTACTTCGATAACATCAACCAAGAGAAGCTGATGAAGCTGGTGGAAATGCGCATCAGCGACAGACGCGTACTCAAGCTGATCCGGCAATGGCTCGAAGCAGGCGTGATGGAAGAGGGGCAAGTAAGACGCTCGGACCTTGGTACGCCACAAGGCGGGGTGATCTCACCACTGCTGGCGAACATCTACTTGAACTACTTCGATCTAATATGGGAAAGGCATGGCAGAGAAGTAGGCGAACTGACGCGGTATGCAGATGACTTTGTCGTGGTGTGCAAGACAAAGAAAGAAGCGGAGCATGCATTTAAGCTCATTCAAGCAATTATGGCGCGACTGGAACTGACCTTGCACCCAGAGAAGACGCGGATTGTGGGGCTATGGACGGGAGAAGAAGGATTTGACTTCCTGGGGATGCACCACCGAAAGACGAAAGCAGAGACGGGCCGGAACCAAGTGTACTACACGACGCAGCAATGGCTTTGCAGAAAAGCAGAGAAGCATGTGCGAGAAGTCGTGAAAGAACGACTCGCGCCACCCAACATGAGGCAAGTGTCGTTTGAAGAACACGTGAACTGGCTCAACTTGAGAATCCAGGGTTGGAAGAACTACTACGCGACACCGTACAGCGTGAAGTGGATGACCAAGCTAGACTGGTACATTCGGCAACGGCTAACGAAGTGGTACGCAAAGAAGCGCCAACGTAGCAACTGGCGCGGTTTCGGACATGAAGTTAAACATCTTAGCCAGACGTATGGATTAAAAACGCTTGTGTAGATCGCATGCGCATGAAAGACGAACATCGGAAAGCCGTATGAGGGAAAACCTCACGTACGGTTTGATGAGGAGGGGCTGAAAGAATTCAGCCCTTTACTCTAGTGGCGTACAAGATGGATGCAGCGAAGCGGAGGGAAGACGGCGGTTCGAGTACCAATTCGTTCGTATGCCGATACCGGGATCGCTATGGAATCGAGTCGATGTGCACGTTATCGGTACCGAAGTCGAAGTCTGGGTTCCCGCTGCCAAGCAAAACCAGCCACCAACCAGCCACCAACCAACCACCCAGCCACCCTGCCAACCCGTGATCTCGCCAACTCGTCACGCAGCCACCCCGTCACCCCGCCAAAATGCTGCGAATCCTACAAGCCTTATTTGATTAAAAAGTAACATTTTGAAATTGTAACGAACTCCACACACGCTATTTCAAGCAAAAGCTCGAAAATGACCCATTTTCGAGTGTTTTCCACGTAATAAGGACGCTGGAGTTCGTTAGATTAATTGAACCCCCGTTTATGAGAAAATAAGCGCGATACGATTTGTTAGCGACGGACAGTCCGCGTCAAATAGCTGACTGGCCGATCATCGGCGTCACTCGGCTCGATAGGCGGTTACGATTAGCGACGGACAGTCCGCGTCAAGTAGCTGGCTGGCCGATCATCGGCGTCACTCGGCTCGATAGGCGGTTACGATTAGCGACGGACAGTCCGCGTCAAGTAGCTGGCTGGCCAATCATCGGCGTCACTCGGCGCGATAGGCGCATTACGATTAGCGGCGGACAGTCTGCGTCAAGTAGCTGGCTGGCCAATCATCGGCGTCACTCGGCGCGATAGGCGGTTGCGATTAGCGACGGACAGTCCGCGTCAAATAGCTGACTGGCCGATCATCGGCGTCACTCGGCGCGATAGGCGGTTACGATTAGCGACGGACAGTCTGCGTCAAGTAGCTGGCTGGCCAATCATCGGCGTCACTCGGCGCGATAGGCGCGTTACGATTCGGGAGGCATCCGAGCCGAGCAGGACGCATGCATGCGACCCGCAATCAGACCCGAACGGCTTTACACTTTACACAAAAAGACCGAATCGTGACTTGATTCGGTCTTTTTTTACATTTCATGGATATTTAAGCCGCCAGATTTACAATTCTTTAGCCTCGGTTTTACGCAGAAAGAACATCGCTGCTCTAATCTTGAGTTGTGGGAACGGTCCCATGTGGGAACGGTCTCATAGTCTTGAAAGGGAGTGCATCGTGGATAATCCGACTATCAAAGAAATCGCCAAGCATGCAGGCGTGTCCAAATCCACCGTTTCGCGGATCATTTCGGGCAAGGGCTATTCCAGTCCGGAAGCGCGCGATAAGGTGCTCGGGCTGATCGAAGAATTGCACTATAAACCGAATGCGGTCGCAAGAGCCATGGTATCGCAAAGAACGCATAACATCGGCGTGCTCTTGTTCAGAAGGGATCATCCGATCGCCTCGCATCCCTTCTACGGGAAAATCGTCGACGCTGTCTTGCTGGAAGCGGCGCGATTGAACTATTCCATCTTCGTGACGACGGATCACGATATGTCATACCGTTCGGCCGACTTCATGATGGAGAAGCGGGTGGACGGGCTCATTCTCATCAGCCGGCTGCAGCAGAACGTCATTGATCATATTACGAGCTTCGGCGTCCCCTTCGTCATGGTGAACGGCTCGACGGACGTCGACGGCGTCATTCATATCGTCAATGAGGACGAAGAAGGCGGAAGGATGGTCGCCGAGCATCTGACGCAAACCGGGCATGAACGGATCTTCATCATTGCTGGACCGCAGAGCCATCGCAGCCATCATTTGCGCTTGAAGGGCTTCATGACCTACATGAGACATGTCGGGATCCAAGACTCCGAGTCGACCATTCAAGCCGCGGCGACTTCGAGTTTCGGCGATGGCTACGAGATCATGAGCCGCCAGTGGGACGCTTTTCGGAAGGGCGGTCATACGGCACTCTTCGCCACGAACGACATGCTCGCGATGGGCGCGATGAAATTCCTGCTGGAGCAGGCGGTTCGCATTCCGGAGCAAGTGTCGGTGGCCGGCTTCGATGACGTCGATTTCGCTTCCATGTTCTCGCCGTCGCTAACGACCATTCGGGTGGATGCCGCTGAGATGGGCACTCAGTCCGTCCGGCTGCTGGATCAGTTAATCCGGCAGGAAACGAACGTCTTGCCTCCCGGTCAGCTGAAGCCCCGGCTAATCGTCAGACAATCGACCGCATGCTCAGCGAAAGATCAATCATTCAACGACTAGCCATCTAACTCGACTAGCCATCTAACGACTAATCATCTAACGACAAGCCACTCAACGAAAAGCATCTAACCAAACACCAACCCGAGAGGAGCGACAACCATTCATGCGCTGGTATTTCAAAGCGTTGGGAACGCGAAAAATCGTCGAATTCATCGTCCTTGTGCTCTTCGTCATCTTCTTCCTGGGGCCGCTGCTGAATCTAGCCATTCTGGCCTTCACGGGAAAATGGAACTATCCGGACGTGATGCCGCATCAATGGTCCATGAAATGGTGGACCTTCGTCTTCAAGCAGGAGGACATCCCGCAATCGATCGGGCTATCCTTCATGATCGCCGCCATCGTAACGGGCTTGTCCATCGTGCTGTGCATCCCGGCGGCTTATGCCTTCGCCCGCATTCGGTTTCCGTTCAGCAAGTTCTTCCTGTTCTCGTTCCTGCTGACGCACGCCTTCCCGAAGATGGGGCTGTACGTCTCGATCGCGGTGCTCTTCTACAAGCTGGGTCTCATGAACACGCTGCTCGGCGTCGTGCTGATCCATATGATCAACGTGCTCATGTTCATGACGTGGATTCCGACCGCCGCCTTCCGGAACGTGCATCAAGCGCAGGAAGAATCGGCGAGAGACGTGGGAGCGGGCCCGTTCCGGGTGTTTCTCAAGATTACGCTGCCGATGGCCTTGCCGGGCATAATCGTCGCCTCGATCTTCACGTTCCTGAACTCGCTCGACGAAGCGCAGGGGACGTTCCTGGTCGGGATCCCGAATTACAAAACGATGCCGATCGTCATGTATTCCATCATCAGCGATTACCCGGCCTACGCCGGGGCGGTATTCTCCATCATTTTGACGGCTCCGACGATTATTCTGCTGCTCGCCGCCAAACGTTTCGTAAGCGCGGATGTCATGTCCAGCGGATTTACGCTGAAGTAACGAAGCAACTATCGCAAGGCTAAGGAGGCCATTATGGGTATGCAGGGCATTCAAGATAAACGCATTTCGGACAGGCTGGACAACGAAGACAGTCAGAATCTTCAAGGCAATAGAGACATGAGAGAAGTGCAGGACAAGCGGGCGATCCAGCTCTCCGTTCAACAATTGTCGAAACGTTACCGCACCGGCGAAGGCGTTACATCGATCTCGCTCGACGTGCGCAAAGGCGAGCTCGTGACGCTGCTCGGTCCATCCGGCTGCGGCAAAACGACGGTGCTGCGCAGCATCGGCGGGTTTCTCGAGCCGGATTCCGGCGACATTCTGATCGAAGGCGCGAGCGTGCTCAAGTCGCCGCCGGAGAAACGTCCGACCTCGATGGTGTTTCAAGGCTACAATCTATGGCCGCATATGACGGTGTTCGATAACCTGGCATTCGGTCTTAAAATACGCAAGATGAAGAAGGCGGATATCCGCAAAGCCGTCGAGGATGTCTTGAAGCTGGTTCGCTTGCCGGACGCTCAGAACAAATATCCCGGCCAGCTCTCCGGCGGCCAGCAGCAGCGTATCGCGCTGGCCCGGTCCTTGCTGTTGAAGCCCGCCGTGCTGCTGCTGGACGAACCGTTCTCCGCGCTCGACGCCAAGCTGCGCCATGAGATGCGGGAGGAGCTGCGCGAGATTCAATCGGAGACAGGTCTCACGATGGTATTCGTCACGCACGACCAGGAAGAAGCACTGTCGATTTCCGACCGCATCGTCGTTATGAATCACGGCAACATCGAACAGATCGCATCGCCGCAAGAGATTTACGACCAGCCGAACACGCTGTACGTCGCGCAATTCATCGGCAAAATGAACTTTTTGAAAGGGGTGATTTCGGAAGGCCAAGTAACCGTAGGGAAGTTGAAATTTCCGAACTCGAAATCGTTGTCCGGCGGGGTATGGCTGGCAATCCGGCCTGAAGATGTCATGATGTCAAGTCAAGAACAAGAGGGATTGCCCGGCGTCGTCAAACAGATCATGATTCTGGGTCACTATGCCGAAGTGTCGATTCAATTGCCGGAGTACGGCGTTATCCGGGCTTTTCAGCCGCGGGATGCCGTCAAAGAGCTGAATTCGGGCGATCCGATTCGCGTCAGTTTCAAGAAAGTCATTACTTATCCGGAAGCTTAGTCCTACCGGTCCCTAACGAATCTCGTAACAAGAATCCCAAACGAATTTCCAATGCCAAGGAGGCAAAATCAGCATGCTGCGTAAAAAATCCGCTCTGACTCTATTGACCGTAACGACCGTTACCGCCGCTCTTCTCGCCGGATGCGGGAACTCGAATAATGCCGAGAACGCCAATGCCGGCGCGGCAAACAACAGCAAAGCGAATAACGCCGCGGCGGACAATGCTGCAGCAGACAACGCCGCCGCTAACGCAAGCGGCAACGCGGCCCCGGCGAACACGACGGCCGATCCGGTTGAATTCAGCTTCTACTTCACGGGCTCCGAGAACGTCAAGAACTTGTGGGACACGCTGATCCCGATGTTCGAGAAGGATCATGCGAACATTAAGGTGAAAGAAGTATACATCCCGTCCGGCACGGGCGCGCAGCCGACGTATGACCGCATTCTCGCGGCGAAGAAAGCGGGCAAAGGCTCCGGCGACATCGACTTGTACGAAGACGGCCTGAACAACGTGACCCAAGGACAGAAGGACGATCTGTGGGAAACGCTCGATCCGGCTAAAATCGCCAACCTCGCCTCCATCGACGCCAATACGATGAAAGACGTCTCCAACCTGGCCGTTCCTTATCGATCGTCCGCCGTTATCCTTGCCTACAACAGCGAGAAGGTACAGACGCCTCCGAAGACGCTCGACGAGTTGTTCGCCTGGATCAAGGCGAATCCGGAGAAATTCGCTTATAACGATCCGTCCACCGGCGGAGCAGGAAGCTCGTTCGTTACGACGACGCTCTACAAGACGCTGCCGGAAGACGCGCTGCACAACACCGATCCGAGCATCGAGAAGCAGTGGGACACAGGCTTCAATACGCTGAAGGACCTCGGCAAATACGTATACGGCAAAGGCATCTACCCGAAGAAAAACCAAGGCACGCTCGATCTGCTCATCAGCGGCGAAGTGGACATGATCCCGGCTTGGTCGGATATGGCGCTTGAGCAAATCGGCAACGGCCAGCTGCCAGCCACGACGAAGCTTGCGCAAATCACGCCGGGTTTCACCGGCGGTCCGACGTACCTGATGGTGCCGAAGCTGTCCGAGAAGAAGGACGCCGTTAATGAATTCCTGAACTTCGTCCTGTCGCCGGAAGCGCAATCCGTCGTCGTAACCGCCATGCACGGCTTCCCGGGCATCAAGCTGTCGAACATGCCGCAGGACATCCAGGATTCCTTCAAAGGCGTGGCAGAAGGCTTCCGGACGTTCAACATCGGCGATCTGGGCGACGACATCAACAAACGCTGGCAGAGCGACGTAGCTGCGCAATGATGACGAAACAAGTGAAAATGGGGATACTGGGACTGCTTCTGGTCATCCCCTCTTTTCTTCTGCTGTTCGTCACGGTGGTCATTCCGATCGCAGTCTCCTTCAAGGAAAGTCTGGTCAACAAGGATGGCGGGTACGATCTGTCGAATTACAAATACCTGTTCACCGACAAGCTGATGCGCCAAAACATCGTATTCTCGCTGGAAGTGACGGTTATCTCGGTCGTGATCGTGCTTATTATCAGCTATGCGCTGGCCGCTTACATGCGTTTCAATAAAGGCAAATTAGTCGCTTGGATCCGGAATATGTACATGATTCCGATCTTTATCCCGTCGGTCATCGCGACGTACGGCCTGATTCAGCTGCTGGGCAACCACGGCTGGCTGTCCCGCTGGGTACTGCTGCTTGGCGGCGGCGAAATTCCGCGCATTATTTTCGATATGAAAGGCATCATCATCGCGAATTTATGGTTTAACATTCCGTTCACGACCATGCTGCTCGGCTCCGCCTTGGCGGGCGTGCCGGATTCGGTCATGGAAAGCGCGAAGGACGTAGGAGCGGGGAAGCTGCGCCTCTTTACCCGGTTCATTCTGCCGCTTACCTATAAGACGCTGCTCGTGGCGGTCACCTTCGTCTTCATGGGCGTCATCGGATCGTTTACCGCGCCATTCCTGCTCGGTCCGAACGCGCCGCAAATGCTGGGCGTGTCGATGGAGCAGATCTTCGGCGTATTCCAAGAGAAGGAACAGGCATCCGCGCTGGCGTTCTTCACGTTCCTGCTCTGTTCGGTCATGGGGTATTTCTACATTCGCAGCATGGTGAAGGAAGAAGGTGCGCGTTCGTGACGAAACGCCTTGTTCTGGAAGCGGAAGGGCTGGTCAAGCCGGTCTGCTCCAAGACGCATATTGCGTATAGCTTTCATTTGGACCGTCGCGGAGGCAAGCTCTGGATCGATTTCGCGTATGAACCGAAGAACCTCGAGGACCGGGAGCAGTCGCTGCCGCTGATCGCGGCCGGCGTCGAGAAGTATACCGAGCCCGCGCAGCGCGAGCGTCTCATGGAGAAGTGGGAATCGTTCCTGCCGCTCAAGAATTTAATAACCGTCTCGGTCGACGACCCGGACCGGCACCGCGGCGCCGGCCATCGGCACGACCCCGAGCAGCTGCTGTTCATCGGCGGGCGGGAAGCATCGCCGGGTTTTTCCGGCGGCGAACTGATCGAGGGGTTGTGGCGAGTTACGTTAAGTCTGCATGCGATCGTGACGGACGATTGCCGTTACCGGTTGCGAATTCATCATGAGGAGGCCTGACAATCATGCGCTGGATGGCATGCGAGCTGCACAGTCATACGGATCACAGCGACGGCAGGCAATCCTTGCAGGAGCTTGCGCGGGGAGCGCGGGCGCTCGGCTTTGACTGCATTGCGCTGACCGACCACAATACGATGACCGGCTTGAAGGACAGGGAGAGCATCGAGCAAGAGACCGGCATGACGATCATTTCGGGCATGGAATGGACGACGTTCTACGGGCATATGGTCACGATCGGACTGACCGAGTTCGTGGACTGGCGTCCTGCAGGCCCGGGGGATATCGACAGGGGCATCGAACAGGTGCACGCGCACGGCGGGATCGCCGGCATGGCGCATCCGTATCGCATCGGAAGTCCGATGTGCACGGGCTGCTTCTGGGAGTTCGAGATCCAAGATTGGAACAAGCTCGATTATATCGAGGTATGGTCAGGTACGTTTCCGTCGATCAAGACGGACAATGCCCGCGCGTTCCGTCTATGGACCGAGCGGTTGAACGAAGGCTTCCGGATCGCGGCGACATCCGGACGGGATTGGCATGTGCAGGAGCAGACGGAAACTCCGCTGTCCGTTACGTATTTGCTGCTCGACGAAGCGGAAGGCAGCGTGACGGAACAAGCGGTGCGCGCGCTGGCCGCAGGCAGGGCATCGGTGACGATGGGGCCGCTTGTGACAGTGGAGCTGCGATCGGCGTCGGCGGCGTATGGCATTGGAGATTGCGTGCCGGAGCAGGATCGAACCGAGCGTTATGAAGCTGTCGTAAACATTGATTTTCATGTTCGGGCAGGCTTGTGGGAGTATCCGGAAGCAGGTTATACCCTTGTTCTCATGAGCAATTCAGGTAGTATTGGCGAACAGCAGGCAAGCTTGGCGCAGTCGGATTATCGCTTCGCTATTCCCGGCGATGCATGGAGATGGGTTCGAGCGGAGCTTAAGGGAACCGTGCGCGGCGTACGCACGATGATCGCCTTCACGAATGCGATATACGCGTCAGCGGAATAAGAACGGCTGCTCGACTAAACGTTCAGGAGTGTGAATGGAATGACGCGAAGTTTTCCATTGATTACGGCTCACGCCGGAAGCATGAACACCGCGGCGCATACGCTGCGTTCGATTCGAATCGGAATCGAGCTCGGCGCCGATGTGGTGGAAGAGGATATCCGGGTGACCAGGGACGGCGTCCCGGTACTGGCCCATGACGATGAATGTCTAACCGTGGAACGGTTGAATGTGAATATAGCGGACATGACGTATGCGGAATTAAGCGAACTGCGATTCGAAACGGAGCGCGGCGAAACGGCCGGCATCCTCAGGCTGGAAGACATGCTGCCATTCGTGGAAGCTTCCGGCGTCATCGTGAATTTGGACTTGAAGGTCGATGCGGCCATCGAGCCTGCCGCGGCGCTGGTACGCAAATTCGGCTTGTCGAACCAAGCCTTCTTCTCGGGCTGCGATCCGGAACGGGCGCTGCTGGCCGAGCGGCTGCAGCCGGAGATGTCCAAGCTGCTGAACACGGATGTCGAGCCGTTCAAGTCCTTGCCCTACCGGGAGGCGATGATTCAAACATGCGAGGCTGCCCGCGCTGCCTCTTGCTTCGGCATTAATATCTATCATGGCATCCTGCAGCAGGAATTCGTGGCGTATGCCGGGGAGCTCGGGCTGCCCGTCTACGTGTGGACGGTCGAGGAAGAGGCGCTCATGAACCGATACGCCGATTGGGGCGTGCATTCGATCACGTCCCGCAACGTGGCGGCCTTAATGCAAGTGAAGCAGGAACGGGAACGGCTTCGCATAGAGCGTTAACTGGTAATCGGTAAGGCAGACAAGGCAAGAAAGCTAGAAAAGGCAGAAAAGAACCGAATAAACGCAAACGGCCGTCAACGATCTCATCGTCGACGGCCGTTTGCGTTTCGTTTGACGTACTTGTACCCGCTGCCGGGCATCGAACAAACGCATTCGCGGCGAGCCAGGAATTAAAGGATATTTTCGACTCATATCGAAATGTAAACAATGAAAACGCTTGTATGCCGCATCTCCGGTCCGAACGCGAACCGTTCCAATACGGTTCGTAAGGATAAACCTTGATCGAAACGATCATTGACGGTTCATGTTGGATTGTTTATAATTCAAACAAAGTACGAATAGAAACGTTTCGATTGGTTTCGATTCAACAGGTTAAGAAGATAAAAGGTTGGATAATGGAAGATAGGGAGTGAATGAAGTGGCTACGATTAAGGATATTGCTAAACAAGCCGGGGTCTCGATCTCTACTGTCTCTTATGCGCTTAACGGCAGCCCTAAGGTGACTCCCGAGACGACGGAACGAATACTGGCTATCGCGAAAGAATTGAACTATATTCCGAACGCTGCTGCTAGATCGCTCAAGACAAGGGAAACGAAGATCATCGGTATCTTCCTTACGGATTTCAGCGGCGCATTCTATGGCGATCTCCTGCAAGGAACGAAGGAGACATTGACTCGCAAAGGCTACGAGCTCATCGTATGCAGCGGCAAGCAGTCCCATTGGATGCTGCCCGAGCGCATGATAGACGGCGCTATTATCTTGGACGTGACCTTCGACAGCGAGGATCTGATTCGCTACGCGGACCGCGGGCATAAGCTGGTCGTACTGGACCGGGAGCTGGCGCATCCGAACATCAACCAAGTGCTGCTGGACAACAAAGCGGGAGCTACGCTCGCAACCGAATATCTGATCGAAGAAGGACACCGGGAGATTTACGCGGTAACGGGACCGGGCAGCTCCTATGATTCGAAGCAGCGCCTGCAAGCGGTCATGCAAGTCGTAGAGCGGACTGCCGGCGTTCAACTGCACGTTATTGAAGGCGATTTCAACAAGGAAGGCGGAGAACTCGCCGCCAAGGCAATCATGGCAGGCAGACGGGACGGGCAGGCCGCCGCGGCCGTGTTTTGTTTCAATGACGAGATGGCGATCGGCATGATGAATTACATCGCGGAGCATCACTCGGATATACAGGTCGGGGAGCACATACATATCATTGGTTTCGATAATATGGAACTGGCTTCGTATTCCCAGCCGCGTTTATCCACGATCGATTATTCGAAGCGCAAATGGGGCGCGCTTGCCGCGGAACAGCTGGTGAAGCTTATCAATAGCGATGCGGTGGAGAATGAAAGGATCTATGTAACCCTATTGAAGGGGAAATCAGTCGGGACATCCAAGTAGCGCAAGGCGAGGGCGAAAATCCTGGCCTTGATCAGGCATTCCTATGCGCGGAAAAAAGGGCTCAATTCGCCCGAAAATCGAAACGTTTCTCCGGATGATGCGGTTCTTGCTTGTATGCATGGGAATTGATCAGGACCGGGGATTTTTCTGACGCGTTTTTTTCGTGATTTCAAGAAAAAACGCAAAATTTGGGAGCGAATACATCCCAAAAAAAGGATTGATTTCGATGAAATCATGGTGTAATATTCGATTTAGAGAAACGTTTCAACGACGCATTAAACAGTGTAACTGGTAATGATGAGAGTTCTTAACGGTTTTTCTTCGATTTTCCTGTTTCCAAGAGGAAATAGGCAATAAGTATTATCGAAAATCGAAACGTTTCTAGTGTTGTAAGCGCAATCTTAAGCATTAGGAAGAACGTTACCATAATGGAGGTAGGCTGCATGCAGGTCATCAGTAGAGTCAAGCTTCATAGCCGTAATGTACTGCAGGAGATTTGGAAGAACAAAGTGATGTTCCTTATGCTTTTGCCCATCATCGTATACTTTGTTGTTTTTCACTATTTGGTCATGCCGGGGGCTTATGTCGCGTTTGTCGACTTTAATATCCGGAACGGCATCTTCGGCAGCAAATTCGTCGGACTGGACAATTTTCAATTCCTGTTCAAGAACGGCGATCTGTGGAACATCACGAAGAACACGCTGCTTTACAACTTTGTATTTCTCGCGCTGGGCAACGTTATCCAAATCGTCTTTGCCGTAATGCTCGCCGAAATTTCGGGCAAATGGTTCAAGAAGATTACGCAATCCGTTCTCCTGCTTCCATACTTCATCTCGATGGTTATCGTCGGCGTATTTGCCTACAACATGTTCAATTACGACTCCGGCTTCGTCAATACGGTCCTGACCTCGCTCGGCTTCGAGCGCTACGAGTTCTATTCCAACCCTGACATTTGGAAGTACATCATCGTCGCGTTCAAGATTTGGAGCGCAACCGGTTACGGCATGATCGTCTACCTGGCCACGATTACGGGCATCAGCAATGAGCTCTATGAAGCGGCATACATGGATGGGGCCAGCAAATGGCAGCGCATCCGCCACATGACCTTGCCGATGCTGAAACCGACGTTCATTCTGCTGCTGCTGTTCGGACTTGGCGGCATTCTCAAAGGCTCGTTCGATCTGTTCTACAACTTGATCGGCACCAACTCGGTGCTCTATCCGCAAACGGATATCATCGATACGTACGTCTTCCGCAGCCTCGTCGGGCAGTTCAACTTCTCCATGGGCGCGGCAGTCGGATTCTATCAATCGATCTTCGGTTTGGTCATCGTATTGGTCGTTAATTTAATCGTTCGCAAAATCGAGCCGGATAGCGCTTTATTCTAGGAGGAGGTTAAGACAATGGGTACCAAAACGGTGGGGAAAGAGGATTTCAGCAGCTTTCTCATTAAAGCGATCAGTTATGTATGCATCTTTTGCTTCGCTCTGGCTTGTGCGTTTCCGTTCGTCCTGATGATTTCTTCCTCCTTCATGAATGAGCAGGAAATCGTTCGCGAAGGCTACAAGCTCATTCCGAACCATTTTTCCCTGAAGGCTTACGAGCTGCTGTTCCGTAACTCGACGGTATTATCCAAGGCCTACGGCGTCACGATCTTCATTACGGTTATCGGTACCGTTGCCGGATTGCTGATGATGTCGATGGCAGGGTTCGTGCTGAACCGGAAGGACTTCAAGTATCGTCACTTCTTCTCCTTCATGATCTACTTTACGACGCTCTTCGCCGGCGGCTTAATTCCGAGTTATATCCTCATGGTCAAATATTTGCATCTGAAGGACAGCCTGTTCGCGATGATCTTGCCGGGCGTCGTCGGCGCATGGTCGATCTTCCTGATGCGGAATTTCATGAAGTCGATTCCCGATTCCTTGTATGAATCAGCCACCATTGACGGGGCGGGCGATTTCCGGATCTACTGGCAAATCTTCATGCCGCTGGCGATTCCGGCGCTTGCGACCATCGGTCTGTTCTCGGCCCTTGGCTTCTGGAACGAATGGTACAACGGCATGCTGTATATCCAGACGCCGGACAAGTTTCCGTTGCAATACGTCTTGCAGCGCATGATTAATCAGACGAACGTGCAAGCGCTTATAAATCAGGGCGCGGTCATCAATTCGGCGGACTTGCCGTCGCAATCCATTAAGATGGCTACTGCGGTCATGGCTACGGGTCCGATCATCCTGTTGTATCCGTTTGCTCAGCGTTATTTTGTATCGGGTCTTACGATTGGCGCGGTTAAGGGCTAATACATGTTCCTCTCCAAAAAGGACATCTATTATAGAAAGCTTTGCAACCATAATAGGGAGGCGAGAAAATGAGAAACAAGAGCAAGAAAGTTTCAGGCATTTTACTGGCGTTTACGATGATGGGCGGCCTGCTGGCCGGGTGTGGGTCATCCAATGATGACAACAACACTTCGTCCGCGGAGTCCAATGGGTCGAATGCGGCGAATGCGACGAATGCATCCGCGAACACCGCGGGCGGCGTAGACATTTCCAAAGAGGTTAAGCTGGTTTATTATTTGTGGGGTTCTGAAGGCGTTGCCAATAAAGACATTCTAGCTGAGATCAACAAAAAGCTGAAACAAGATATTAATGCGACGATCGAAGTCAAATACATCGATTGGCCGGATGTTGCGACCAAGTATCCGCTGCTGTTCGCTTCCGGCGAGAAGTTCGACATGTCCCACGTATCGCCGGGCGCACCGGTATCGTATTTCTCGCTTGCCAACCAGGGAGCGCTCGTCGATATTACGGATATGCTGGATAAAGTTGCGCCTAAGCTGAAAGCGGAAATTCCTGCGTCCACTTGGGAAGCGACCAAGGTTAACGGCAAAATCTACGGCGTGCCATCGTTGTATAGCGAATTTACGCCGACAGGTTATGCTTACCGCACCGATCTGCTGAAGAAGTACGGCATGGAGAAGATCAGCAGCATTGCGGACATGGAGAAGTACATGGACAACGTCGTGAAGAACGAGTCCTATCCGCCGATCAAAGGCAATGCCGACGATGCTTTCAACATGTTCAGAATGCTGGTCGACACGACGGGCATGTGGCTGAACGCGCCGGGCATCAATACGTCCGAGCTTAATCTCGTGACGAAGAGTCCGGCAGACTACAAGACCGTCTTCCACCCTGCCTTCACGCAAGAGTTTGAGGATTGGGCTGTGAAAATGCGCGAGTGGGCAGACAAAGGCTACTGGTCGAAGGACATCATGTCCTCGAAGGTCGATGCCGGTACGAACTTCAGAGCGGCGAACTCCGCGGGCTACCTGACGCATGCGCAGGACTGGATCGGCAAGTACGGCATGGACACGAAAGCGCAACCGGACGCGAATCTTGATTTCTATACGTTCGCGGAAGCGAATCATAAGATCAAACGTAAACTGGGCGTCGAGAACTCCACGGGCATTAGCACGACTTCCGATAATCCGGAACGTTCGCTGATGGCCATCGAGAAATTCATGACCGATCCGAGCTATTATAACTTGATTCAATACGGTATCGAAGGCCGTCAATATACGATCGAGAACGGCATGAAGAAAACGCCTGCGAACTTCGACGAGAAAAAAGACGGCGGCGGTTTCTCCGCATGGTCCCTGCGGAACGACAAATACAACTTGCCGATGGATACGGAGAATCCGATTCGCGCAAGCCTGTATGAGCAATGGAACAAAGAAGCCATCAATGATCCATACATGGGCTTCAGCTTCGATCCGAAGAACGTGTCGACTGAACTTGCTGCGATCTCCAACGTGAATCAACAGCTGGGCATGCAGCTGATGCTCGGAAAAACGAAAAAAGATCCAAAAGAAGCGGTTGCCGATTACAGAAAACAACTGACGGCGGCAGGAATCGATAAGGTTATCGCCGAAGTAGAAAAACAGCTTGCGAACTTTGTACCTGTTCAATAATTCAAATAAGAACCGATGCGAGAGCTATGTTCATAGGATGACGCCTATGTTCATAGCTCCCTCGTTATAAGGAGAGGATTCAGCAGTGAATACGCCATTATATCGAATCGCTTTTATCGGCTGCGGCCGCCGCGCGCATGAGCATGCGGCAGGGGTGAAGGCCGACGGCAGGTGCGAGGTCGTCGCCTTGTCCGATCTTTCGACCGAATCGTCCGAAAGGCTGAATGCCGAGTTCGGCTTTACGGGGAACATCTACACGGACCATAAGGAAATGCTGGCGAAGGAGAAGCCGGACGTCGTGCTGATCTGTCTGTGGACGCCGCTGCATTTGCCGGTATTCCGCGACTGCGCGGAAGCAGGGGTCAAGGCCGTGCTGTGCGAGAAGCCGATGTCGGCAACCTGGGGCGAATGCCAGGAGATGGGCCGGATTGCGGAAGCGAACGGCTGCCAGCTGACCTTCTCGCTTCAGCGCCGTTTTGCCAAAGGGAATCAAACCGTACGCCGCCTTATTAAGGAAGGAAAAATCGGACAGGTGGTCCGGATGGACCTGTATTCGCCGCCGAACCTGCTGGATTGCGGCATTCATACCTTCGACCAGGCGATCAGTTACATGGATGAAACGCCGGCGAAATGGGTGCTTGGAGCGGTGGATACGACCGAAACGTATAACTGGTTCAATGTTCCGTCCGAGTGCGGCGCCTCCGGGCGAATCGTATTCGCCAACGGCGTGCAAGCCAATCTCGTCTCGGGCGAAATGGATACATGGGACCCGGCTGCGGGGGATGCAACGAAGACCTGGGCCGGCGTTCGCGTGCACGGCACCGAGGGCTTCATCGAGGTCATGTGGGACGGGCAGATCATCAGAGGCGTGAATTATAAGGATCCGTCCTGGACGCCGGAGATGGAATTGTCCTCGATGACCGATCAGATGGAAGGCTATGTCCGCCATGCCATCGATTGCTTAGGGACAGGCGAAGAGCCTGAAGTGTCGCATGCCAAAGCGCTTCGCGCTTCGGAAATTATCTTCGCCGTGTATGAGTCGGTGCGCCGGAACGCGCGCGTGGAGCTGCCGCTTGCGGACGTAACGGACAGTCCGTTTATTACGATGCTGGAGAATGGCCAATTCGCCAAATAGGGAGCGTGAACATGACGATGTCGAGACCGAAATTAGGTTTGATTGGAATCGTTAACGAGGAAGCGAAGCAGGATTTCTGGGGGACGATGCAGCGCGTTGCCGATATTGGCTATGCGGGCGTCGAAGGCGGAGGCGCGCTGCTTGACGGCGATGCCAAGGCCAATGTAGCGCGGTTCCGCGAGATGGGACTCGAAGTCGCGACGCACAGCGTCAGCAAGGAACAGCTGCGCGACCCGAAGGCGCTCGATCAAGTGATTCAAGAGGCGCATCTCTTGCAAACGAAGGATGTCACCTTCTGGTGGGACGTGGTCGACACGCGGGAGCAGCTGCTGCGCGATGCGGAATTGTATAATGCCGCAGGCGCCAGATTGAAGGCGGAAGGTCTGAGATTCTGCTACCACAACCACGCGCATGAGTTCCAGAACGTATTCAACGGCGTGTATTCTTTGGATATTCTAGCCGAGCATACCGATCCCGCGAACCTCTATTTCCGTCTGGACGTCGCTTGGATCACGCTCGGCGGTGCCGACCCGGCACATATCCTGCGCAAGATGGCGGGGCGCGTACCGGCTATTCACTTGAAGGATGTCTACGGAACCGATGAGGTGGGCAAGTGGACAGCGGTCGGTACGGGCGTGGTGAACATCAAGGCATCCATTGAAGCGGCCACGGAAATCGGCGTGGAATGGATGACGGTCGAGCAGGACCAGCTTCGGAATCTTACGGGGCTCGAGACGGCGACGGTCAGCTATCTGAACTTGAAGGAGCAGGGCTTGCTCTAAGCAGCCGCTGCGCGAGCCTGTCATGAAAGCCCAGTCCGGATAAGGACTGGGCTTTTTTGGCGAGCGGGGGATACGATATCGGCGGGCGGCTGGATGCAGCTATGGCGCGCGAAAAATGCTTATACGCGACAATTGGTGGTTGCCTGCTGCGCGTCTATGAGGTTAACTAGTAGGTATATGCAGCGTCTGGTGGAGGCGCGCCGGGAAAGAGTAAGCAAAAGAAAGAGTAAAAGAATAAAAGAGTAAAAGAGATAGAGGAAGGAGCTTGTTCATGTTGCTTGAAGTTATCGCTTTGACGCCCGAAGATGCCCGGGCTGCGGCTGAACACGGCGCCGACCGGATTGAGTTCGTCTCGGTGATCGAGGAAGGCGGGCTTACGCCTTCGCTGGCCTTGATTGAAGAAACGGCAGCGGCGTGCAGCCTTCCCATTCATGTGATGATTCGTCCGCATAGCAAGTCGTTCATGTATGCGGAGGCGGACATGGAGCAGATGATCCGCGACATGGGTTCGCTTCGGAAGGCTGGCGCGAACGCATTCGTGCTGGGCGCGCTGACGCCCGAGCGGACCGTCGACGAGGAGAAGCTGAAGCGGCTGCTCGATGCGGCGGACGGTCTGCCCGTCACCTTCCACCGGGCATTCGACGAAGCCCGTCATCTGGAAGAAGCGTTCGAGACGCTGACGCGCTATCCGCAGGTCCGTACGATTCTGACATCGGGCGGCAAGCCGAGCGTACTGGATGCGGCGGACGAGATCGCCAGGCTGGTAAGCCTGAGCCGCGGGACGGGGATTGAAATCATGGCGGGAAGCGGCCTTACCCCGGCATCGGCGGCCGGCTTCGCGAGCGCGACGGGCGTTCGTTCCGTGCATTTCGGCTCGGGGGTTCGCGTGAACGGTTCGCAGACGGCTCCGATCGATCCTGTTCGGCTGTCGGCCGTGCGGGCAGCGCTGGATGGGGTTTAATCGCACTGCGGCTGAACGGGTGACGGAGTCACAACGGAAGCGGATGAGTCCGACACCGAGCAGTCCCGATTCTGCAAGGCTATGAATGGATTTTAGAAGAACGGCGTCATTCCGTTCCGAATACGCGTGCGGGTCCCTTCGATTGAACCCTCGCAGCGCGTTGCGGAGCTTGAATACGCCGTTTTTTGCGTTTTAACGCGTAGCATAGGGCGATTCGCGTCCCGGACTACGCTTTTTTCGCCATGAGGCGCTGCTGCGAAAATCGCGAAGTGCCTGCGAATGCGGGGAAAAAGGTGTACTATTCGAAAAAATCCCGTTGAGCGCGCCAAACGCCGCGTTTATCCTAAGGATTACGAACGATTCATGGAAGGAGTGGAGATATGGGCGTCTTAACGATAGAAAACGGCATATTCGCGGATGACGGGAAACCCGTTCGCCTGCTCTCCGGGGCGATGCATTATTTTCGAATCGTGCCGGAGTACTGGCGGGATCGCCTGCTGAAGCTGAAAGCTTGCGGGCTGAATACGGTGGAAACCTACGTGGCCTGGAACGTTCACGAGCCGAAGGAAGGCGAATTCCGGTTCGACGGCATGGCCGACGTCTGTTCCTTTATTGCGCTTGCGGGCAGTCTGGGTCTGCATGTCATCGTTCGCCCGAGTCCGTACATATGCGCGGAGTTTGAATTCGGCGGCCTGCCCGCTTGGCTGCTCTCCGATTCCGATATGCAGCTGAGATGCAGCCATCCGGCCTTTCTGCGGAAGGTCGACGCTTATTACGACGAACTTATCCCGCGGTTGAAGCCGCTGTTACGCACGAATGGCGGACCGATTATCGCCGTTCAAATCGAGAACGAATACGGCAGCTACGGCAACGATGCGAATTATCTCGCTTATTTGAAAGAGGCGTTGATCGTGCTCGGTATCGACGTGCAGCTGTTCACGTCCGACGGACCGACCGATGCGCTTCTGCAAGGCGGATCCGTTCCCGGCGTGCTCGCGACGGTCAATTTCGGCTCGCACCCGACTTCGTCCTTCGCCAAGCTCAAGGAGTACCAGCCGAATGCGCCTCTGATGTGCATGGAGTATTGGATCGGCTGGTTCGACCATTGGGGCAAGCCGCATCATATGCGGGACGGGGCCGAGACGGCGGTAATTCTAGAAGAGATGCTGGCGGCAGGCGCGTCGGTGAACTTCTATATGTTCCACGGCGGCACGAATTTCGGCTTCTATAACGGCGCGAACGGCCAAGAGCCGAATCTCTATGAGCCGACGGTCACGAGCTATGATTATGACGCGCTGCTGGACGAAACGGGCGAACCGACGGATAAGTACTACGCCGCGCGCGAAGTGATCGCGCGGTATATAGAGCCGGCGGATCTACCAGTGATCCCGCCCTCCGCGCCTCTGCAGGCATACGGCCGAGTAGAACTGGCGGAGCAAGCAGCGCTGTTCGAGCAGCTGGACGAGCTGTCCGATCCCATTGAACGGATTACGCCGCTTCCGATGGAGAAGCTCGGGCAGCAGTACGGTTTTATTCTATACACGACCCGAGTTTCCGGTCCGAGACCGGAGGAGCGCCTCTTCATCCAGGAGGTTCGCGACAGGGCGATGGTCTTCCTGGACGGCGAGTACAAAGGCACGATTGAACGGGCGCAGACGCTCCAGTCCTTGCCGATCGCCATCCCGGCAGGAGGCGCAAGGCTCGATATTCTGGTGGAGAACATGGGCAGGATCAACTACGGTCCGTATCTCCGGGACGCGAAGGGCATCACCGAAGGCGTGCGGCTCGGCTTCCAGTTCCTGTTCAATTGGACGGTTCGGCCGCTGCCGCTGGACGAGTTATCCAAGCTGATCTATTCCCGCCGTCCTGCGGATGAGGGACCGCGCTTCTACAGAGGGACATTCCAGGCGGCCGCATGCGCCGATACGTTCCTGGACATGCAGGGCTGGACGAAAGGCGCCGTCTTCATCAACGGCTTCAATCTCGGCCGTTATTGGGACCGGGGTCCGCAGCGGACCTTGTACGTACCTGCGCCGCTCCTGCGGGAGGGCGGCAATGAAATCGTCATTTTCGAGCTGCATCGGACGCGGGAAGCCGCGGTCGTCTTTACGGATACGCACATACGAGGAGGAGTTAGCGATGAGTGAGAATACGAACGAGACGCTTATTGAGGTTGAGCATGAGCATGAGCATGAGCATGAGCATGAGCATGAGGTGGAAGTCGAGAATGGCGTCCATAATTACAGCAGCGAATCAGACTGGGTAAAGCCGGACAACCCGATCACGCTGGAGCGGCTGGAATGGTTCAAGGATCAGAAGCTGGCCTTGATGATGCACTGGGGGCCGTATTCGCAGATCGGCATGGTGGAATCGTGGATTCTGAGCGACGATGACGGCGACTGGGCAAGAAACGACGTCGACTGGACGAATGACTATGAAGAGATGAAGCGGGAATATTTCGATCTGGGCAAGACGTTCAACCCGATCCGTTTCGAGCCGGAGAAATGGGCGGAGGCCGCGGCCGAAGGCGGGTTCAAATATTTGATCTTCACGACCAAGCACCATGACGGCTTCTGCATGTGGGATACGCAGACGACGGATTACCGCATCACGGGCAGCGAGACGCCGTTCCGTTCGCACCGCTACGCCGACGTATGCAAGAACCTCTTCGACGCCTTCCGCGACAAAGGACTTGCGATCTCCGCATACTTCTCCAAGGCGGATTGGCATACGCCGACTTACTGGGCGCCGGACATGGAGCGCGGCACCCATACATGGCGCGGGCCGTCGTACGATCCGCAGGTGCATCCGGAGCTGTGGGAGAAATTCGTATCGTTCACGCACGAGCAAATCATGGAGCTGATGACCCGCTACGGCCGCATCGATATTCTATGGCTCGATGCCGGCTGGGTAAGGGAAGGCGGCCGGGTGAGCCAGGATATCCGGCTTGGCGAAGTGGTCGAGCGCGCGCGTCGGACGCAGCCGTGGCTGCTGTCCGCCGACCGCACGGTGGGCGGTCCGTACGAGAACTACGTCACGCCGGAACAAACCATTCCGGATCGTCCGCTGAACGTGCCTTGGGAGAGCTGCATCACGCTCGGCACCTCGTTCTCGTTCGGGTTCGAAGACCGCTACAAATCCGCGCGTCAATTGGTGCAAATCCTGATGGAGGTCGTGGCCAAAGGCGGCAATCTGGCATTGAACGTCGGACCGCAGCCGGACGGCAGACTGCCGAAGGGCGCGCTGAAGAGCATGAAGGCGCTCGGCGCATGGTTGAAGATCCATGGGGAAGCGGTATACGGCACCCGCATCTGCGCACCGTATTACACCGGAGCATGCGCTTTTACGCGCAAAGGCGAGACTGTCTACTGCACCTACTTGTACGAGAGCGAGGATGCGCCGGTCAACGAACGGATCGCCATTCCTTACACGGAAGCGGTCACGGCTATCGAGCTCGTCGGAACCGGCGAAACCGTTGCTTTTACGCGGGACGGGGCAGGACTTACGCTGCAGCTTCCGGCAAGCCAGCTGGGCGGGAAGGCGCCGATCGCGCATGTATTCCGTATTCGTCCATAAGCTTGAGCACGATACGAGGGCGGCCGCAACGGTAGAATTGAATCTATGTATGGTGTAAAATAATAGGCTGAGAAATTAACTACAAGTGACGCCGATGAAACGGCGAACGTCAGGGGAGGCCTCATGAACAGCAGCTGGTTTCGGAAATTGCTCTTATCCTATCTTCCCGTGTTCGTCGTGGTCGTCACGATTCTGTTCCTCGTCTTCTTCCAGTCGCTCAGCGAGCAGAATCGCAAGCAAGCGCTGAAAGCGGACGAGTTCCTTACCGAGCAGGCCGTCCGCATGACGGACAGTTCCTTGAAAGCGCTCGATTATCAAATTTTACGCGATACGCTGTCGTCCGACGATCTGAAGCGTTTCTTCCGCACGGACAGCGAGGACGTGTACGGCAACATCGTAGCCAACCAGCGGATGGACGACTGGAAGCTGAACTACGGCATTATCGACTCCGTTTATCTCATTCGGCTGAAAGATCATTTCGTCCTGGGGGACGGATCGGGCCTGCTGTCGGATTTTCAAGATCAATCGTTTATAGCGCCTTATATCGAGCAGCGCGCTTTAGCCGGCAAATGGTCGGGGAAGCGCGGCTACAAGCCGTATGAATCGTCTGACCCGTCGGACGTCATTACGCTGGTGCAAGGGTACCCGCAATTGACGTCGGTGAAGAGCGGGTATATCGTCGTCAACGTCAGCTTGTCGAAGCTGAAAACAACGATAGCCCCGATGTACAATCCGGATTTGACGTTCATTCGGTTTAGCGACACCCAAGGCGGCATTCTGATGGATGACGGCACCGACAAGCACGAGCAGAGCAGCGTGCTGACCCGTTATGTGTCTCCGTATACCGGCTGGGTGGTCGAGAGCGGTCCGGCCAGCGGCAGCCTATCCCGGATCGTGCTTAATTTCTACAGCATTTGGGTCATCATCGCTCTTGCGGTCGTGCTGCTCGGCGTCGCCTGGGTCGTGCATGTTACGCGCCGCAATTACAAGCCGATCAGCCAGCTCGTCTCGCTCATTCGAACGAGCGCGCTGATCAAGCCCGAAATCGGCCATCTAGGCCAGCCTGGCGGCAATGAATTCGGCTTCATCCAAGGCGCGCTGGAGCATCTGATGGAGGAAACGACGCGAACGAGGCAGAAGGACAAGGAAACGATCATCCTGCAGAAGAAGCACCGGTTCCAAGAAGCGGTCGAGGGAACGGTTTCGGTTCGCGAAACGGAATGGCAGACGGATTTGCTTGCCTTTCACGTGAATCCGGCGGGGCCGCTGGCCTTCATGCTGGAGTTGGAAATCGACCGCTATTCGCAGTTTGCCGACCGTTACCAGCCTCAGGACCAATCGGTGCTGAAGTTCGTCGTCTCGAGCGTCACGCAAGAGATCGCCGGTCTGAGCAGCGCCTCGACATGGGCGGAATGGGTCACGGACCGCAGATTGTCCGCCATCGTGTGGGTGCCGGCCGGCGCGGACGGTCCCTCGCTCAGCCTCGCGATCGGCGGGCAAATCGTAGCGTGGGTGCGCAGCAACTTAAGCTTCACCGTCACGATCGGCGTGCACGGCATGGCGGCGAATCTCGAGGAAATCAGGCGTTCGCACGAAATCGCGCGCAATCTGCTGCAATATAAAGCGGTGCTCGGCATGGGATGTCTGCTCGATGCGGCGAGGCTGGACGGGTCGGAATATCGCGCGCATGATTATTTCGGCACGATCCATGCGCTGGCGCAGGCCATCCGGCTTGCCGAGAGCGGCTGGCGCAGGCATATGGACGAGCTGTTCGAGCAGATTACGGATTCCGTCTCGTCGCGGAAGGAAATCGAAAGCTTCATGCAGTTTCTGCACCAGCAGCTGAACCGGGTCTTCCTGGAATTGTCCAAGGATTATCGCAACGTCTGGAAGGATATAGGCGCGGAATTGCTGGAGCTGCTCGCCGCTTGGGAGTCGCTGGCCGATTTGCAGCAGGGATGCACGCTGATCTTCGAGGCGGCGACCGTCAAGTTGCTCGTCTTGAAGGACTCGCAGCGGACGCGGGCCGTCATCGGCGATATTCGGGCCTATATCGAGGAGAATTATCCGAACCCGGAGCTGTCGCTCGATCATTTAAGCGATAAGTTCGCCATCCATGCCAAGAACATCAGCAAGCTGTTCAAGGAGGAAGCCGGCTGCAATTTCGTCGATTTCCTGATCGGACTGCGGATGGACAAGGCGAAGCAGCTGCTGATCTCGACGAGCAAGTCGCTTCAGGAGATCAGCGCGGAGGTCGGCTATTTCAACTACAATTCCTTTAACCGGGCCTTTAAGAACGTGGCCGGATTCTCGCCGAGCGATTATCGCAAACAGCAAGCGGACCGCTAACCTGAAGAGCCTTGAATTTGCCGACGCACGGCGGATTCAAGGTTTTTTTGCATGCAGGCATGCGGAATCGGATCGTAACGGAATTTAAGCGGATAGCCGCCGAGCTTAAGCGGACCTCAGCAGATCTCATCAGATCCCAGCGGATCTCAGCGTTCACGCGCGTTGCACCGCTTTCGCCGGCGAAAAAAACGCAATGTAGAATAATGGGGAGCACGCATAATTCCACTGCATATCGCGCAAGGATATGCGCTTCGGCGAAAATTGCATCTTTGCGGAATCTTACGAATTGCCGCTGGCCGCGGCAGCGGGCTAGAATCGAGCTATCGAACCGAGCCGGTCTTGGTAGGGAAAGAAGCGGACCGGCGCTTCGGCATCAAGAATCGATTCTGACAGAAGGAGTAATGCGGATGCAACAGACATGGACGAGAGTGAGGCGGAGCTGGGAGCTGTATCTCCTTGTTCTACTTCCGGTGCTATATCTACTTATCTTCCAATATATCCCGATGTTCGGGGTAATCATCGCATTCAAGGATTTCAATATCATTAAAGGGATCTTGGGCAGCCCGTGGGTCGGCTTCAAGCATTTCACCGATCTGTTCCAATCGCCGAACTTCCCGCTGCTGATCAAGAATACGCTGCTGATCAGCCTGTATTCCTTGCTGGCGGGCTTCCCGATTCCGATTCTGCTGGCGCTGGCGCTGAACGAAATCCGGACGGGCTTCTTCAAACGTTCCGTGCAGATGATCACGTACGCGCCCCATTTCATCTCGACCGTCGTCATGGTGTCGATCATCATCCTGATGCTTTCGCCGCATGTCGGCGTCGTGGACCGGTTGTTCTCGTTCCTCGGCTGGTCGGACACGAACTTCATGGGCGAACCGAAGTTGTTCAAATCCATCTACGTCTGGTCCGGTGTCTGGCAGGAGATGGGGTATGCCTCCATTATCTACATCGCCGCATTGTCCGGCGTCGATCCTTCGCTCTACGAAGCGGCGCGCATGGACGGCGCGTCCCGATTGAAGAAGATTCTCTATATTGATTTGCCGTCGCTGCTTCCGATCGCGGTTACGATGCTGATCCTCAGTTTGGGCAGCGTCATGGGAGTCGGGTTTGAAAAAATCTACTTGATGCAAAATTCGCTCAACGTGAGCACGTCAGAGGTTATTTCCACCTACGTCTACAAGGTCGGTCTCCTCGGAGCCAACTTCAGCTTCTCCTCCGCGGTGGGGTTATTCAATTCCATCATCAATTTGGTGCTGCTCGTCAGCGTCAATGCCATTGCTCGCAGAGTTTCAGAAAACAGCTTGTGGTAGAAAGGCGGCCGTCTATGTTGACCAAAACGAAAATCCGGGAACCGTTCGGCGACCGCGTCCTGCTCGTCACGATTTACGTGCTGCTCGGCGCGCTGACGCTGACGGTGCTGTACCCGCTGCTTTATATTCTCAGCTCGTCGCTCAGCTCGCCGAACGCCGTCGTGTCCGGGCAAATATGGCTGTATCCGGTCGAGTTCTCGCTGAAAGCCTACAAGTCGATTTTTCAAAGCTCGCAGCTGATGCGCGGCTACTACAACAGCATCGTATACACGGTGATCGGCACGTTCATCAACGTCGCCTTTACCGTCTTGATGGCATTCCCGCTGTCGCAGCGTGCGATGGCAGGGCGCAAGTACATCATGATTCTGATGATGATCACGATGTTCTTCAGCGGCGGACTTATTCCTACTTACCTGCTGGTCAAAAACCTGCATTTGCTCGATACCCGCTGGGCGTTATGGCTTCCGAGCGCATTCTCCGTCTTCCAGGTCATTATCGCCAGAACCTTCTTCATGTCGTCGATTCCGATGGAACTGCAGGAGGCTTCCCAGATTGACGGCTGCCGGGATACCCGCTATCTATGGAGCATCGTGCTGCCGTTGTCGAAGCCGATTCTCGCCGTAATGACGCTGATGTACGCGGTCGGTCACTGGAACGCTTACTTCGATGCGCTGATATACTTGCGGTCCGAAGCGCTGTTCCCGCTGCAGTACGTCCTTCGCAACATGCTGATCCTGAATGCGGCCGATCCGGAGATGCTGGCGAATACGGCCCAGAAGCTGCGGGACCAAGGCTTCGAGCAAGTGCTCAAATATGCGCTGATCGTCGTGGCCTGCATACCGGTGCTCATCATGTACCCGTTCGTGCAGAAGCATTTTGTCAAAGGCGTCATGATCGGTTCCTTGAAGGGCTAATCCGTTGATCGTTCTTCGTTCGTTAATCTTCGATCGTTCATCTTCGGTTGTCGATCGTCGGTCGTCGGTCGAAGACTACGCTTCGTGAATTATTGCTGGAGGTGAGGCGGCAGTCGATTCCATGCATGGTTAGGAAATAATAGTTGGGGGAACTGCACCGGCAGTCGCAGCGGCGAGGGCAGGAGCAGACAAGAACTTATACGATCCAAGGAGGAATCAGCGTTTTGAAAAAGTCCATTTGGGTATCGCTTATGCTTGTATTGATCAGCAGTGTCGTACTGTCCGCTTGCGGCAGCAGCACGAAGGAAGACAACGCCGGCGCGGCGAACGCGGGAGCCGGGGCGGCGGACGCTTCGTCCAAGCCGGTGAGCATCGGATTCTTCGCTCCGCAGGGCAAGGCGCCGCTCGAAGACAACGACTACACGAAATACATCGAACAGAAATTCAACGTGAACATTAAATGGGATCTGGCGCCGACGGATGCGCTCGTCGACCGCAGACAGCTGCTGCTTGCAAGCGGCGACTACCCGGAAGTGTTCCTGGAAGGCAAATTCACCAACTCGGACCTGATGACGTACGGCAAACAAGGCGTGCTTGTTCCGCTGAACGATCTGATCGATAAATACGCGCCGAACTTGAAGGCGCTGATGGACAAGACGCCGTACCTGAAAGAAGCGATGACGGCGCCGGACGGCAACATTTACGGCATTCCGCGCTACAACGAATGCTACCACTGCACGTTCTCCCAGAAGTATTGGATGAATAAAGAATGGCTCGACAAGGTCGGACTTGGCGTGCCGACGACGACGGACGAGCTGTACAACGTCCTGAAAGCGTTCAAGACGAAGGACCCGAACGGCAACGGCAAAGCGGACGAAATTCCGATGACCGGCGCACCGAACAAATACGTGTGGAACGGCAACATCGATTCGTTCCTGATGAATGCGTTCATTTATAACGATAACGACAAGTACTTGACCGTGACGGACGGCAAAGTCGATTTCGCGGCGAACAAGCCGGAGTGGAAAGAAGGCCTGGCTTACATGCACAAGCTGTACAGCGAAGGCTTGATCGACAAAGCGTCCTTCACGCAGAACGACCAAGCGGTCAGCCAGCTCGGCAACCGCGAAGGCGACGAGATCGTCGGCTCCATCACGACGGCGCTGCTCAGCTATCTGGTCAATACGTACGACGACAAGATCACGCGCAATCAGCATTGGGTGATCGTGCCGCCGCTTAAAGGGCCGGAAGGCGTTCAGCTTGCGGGCATGTCGCAGGGCTTCGGCGAATTCGCGATGGCCATTACGAACAAAGCGAGCGAAGCGCAGCAAATCGCGGCAATCAAAATCGCCGATTATGCATTCACCGAAGAAGGCGCGCTGTTCAGCGAATACGGCGTGAAAGAAGGCATCGGCTGGAAGAAGGCCAATGCGGACGAGAAGAATATCGACGGCAAGCCTGCCAAATACAGCTTCGACAACCTGACGCCGCTCGACCCGAATGTCGTTCGCAACGACAGCTGGTCGCTGCTGGGACCGAAGGATCTCTCGAAAAACTTCCGCGACCTGTTCGCGACGGCCCAAAATCCGCTGACCGCAGCCGGCTACGAGAAGCGCCTTGCGGACGCGACGAGCGCTTACGCGCCTTACGCGCCGAAAGAAACGTACCCGTCCAGCGCATTCGTGCGTCCGGAGGATACGGATACGATGGCGCAATTGGCCACGTCGATCAAAGACTACGTCCAGTCCAACATGTCGCAATTCATCATCGGCGACAAGAACCTCGACAAGGATTGGGATGCTTACGTGAAAGGGTTCGACGGTCTGAACCTGTCGCAGTACATCCAAATCTACCAGTCGGCCATAGAGAAAAAATAATCAGGAAAAATAAGCAGAAAAAATTAAGTAGAAACAATAAGCAGGGCATACAAACGGGAAGTATTCCTTCGGGCATACTTCCCTCTGCTCGTCTTGGAAAAGGAAGGGGGATCGTGGAGCCTTAGAACGACGAGCATGCCGATGCCGTCATCGAAAAAAGGACGTCGGACGGCTTCCGATCTATTATAATGGGAAGCGGAGCCGTTCCAAGCGATAATATTGTCACGATCGGCAGCAATTCGGAAGAAGGAATCGGCGCAGCATGGACTGTGTGGGAAGAGAGGTAACACATGAATCGGATTCATCGATTTATTCGTACGTTGTCGGAGCGCCAATGGGCGGAGACGCAGCCTCTGCGGGACTGGCATATTAGGAAGACCCGCTATGGGTTGCCGGGGGAATACGACACGCTTCCCGGCGGCGAGGGAAGCACGCAAACGGATATTCAGCTCGATGGCGAGTATGGGATTACATACTTCCTGACCAAGCAGATTTCGATCCCGCAGCATTGGGAACCGGGTACGGCCGGCCTGACCGTCAACGGCGGCGGAGAGGGCCTGCTTCGCGTAAACGGAGCGTCCTATCAGGGCGTCGACCGTAATCATAACGTCGTGCCATTATATTTGGAAGGAGCTGGACTCGATCCGCTGCTGGAATTCGAACTGTTCGATCCGATTCCGGAGCCGGTCGATCCGCTGAACAATCAAGCGCCGGTCAACCCGCCCGTGACGAAGCTGGACGTGAAGCTTGTCCGTTTCAATAAACCGGTGCAGCAATTGCTTTACAGCGTGCAGGCCGTCTATGAAACGATACAGCTGCTGCCCGAGCAGGACAGCAACCGCGGTCGTCAGCTCGACGTCTTGTATGAAGCGATGCAGGCTTGCGAACGCTTGACCGAAGAAGAATGGCTGGATGGCGTGCAGGCGACGGATATCGAGCGCCGTCTCGCGGATCGGATCGTATCCCTATTCCCGACTGCTCCAACGCAAGGAAAGATGCACTTGGTCGGCCAATCGCATATCGATATCGCCTGGTTATGGCCCGTGCGCGAGACGGTTCGCAAAGTAAGCCGCACCTTCTCCACGATGACGTCGCTGATGGAGGAATATCCGGACTTCAACTATTCCCAAAGCCAGCCGCTCTTGTACGCCTTCGTGAAGGAACATGATCCCGCGCTGTATGCGAAAATCAAGCAGGCGGTCGCCGATGGCCGTTGGGAGCTCGTCGGCGGCATGTGGGTGGAACCGGATTTGAACATTCCGAGCGGCGAGTCGCTCGTCCGCCAAATCCTCCACGGCCAGCAGTTCTACAGAGACGAATTCGGGAAAGGCTCGGCGATCGAATGGCTGCCCGATACGTTCGGCTATTGCGCCTCGCTGCCGCAGATTCTGAAGCTGGCCGGCGTCGATTACTTCATGACGACCAAGCTGAATTGGAACGATACGAACAAATTCCCGCATGAATTGTTCCGCTGGGTCGGCATCGACGGCACGCCGATCGTCTCCTACCTCAGCTACGCGCTGAACGAGAACACGCGGCCGAAGAACGTGAATACTTCGTGGCAGGCTTACCGGCAGAAGGACAAGCTGAACGAGCTGATGCTGCTGTACGGGCACGGCGACGGCGGCGGCGGCGTGACGCGCGACATGATCGAGTTCGCGCAGCGCAGCGAGCTGATGCCGGGCCTCCCTGCCGGCAGCTTCAGCACGGCTGGCGCCTTCTTCGACGAAGTCGGCAAAGTCGCGCAGACATTGCCGGAATGGCATGGCGATCTGTATCTGGAGCTGCACCGCGGCACCTTGACGACGCATGGGCGGAACAAGCGCAGCAACCGGAAGGCGGAAGTGCTGTATCGCGAAGCGGAAATTTGGGGCTCGCTCGCCCGTGCTTATACGGGCGCGGCCGTGAATGCCGAAGCCATGAACGAAGGCTGGAAGCTGATGCTGCTCAATCAGTTTCATGACATCATTCCGGGTACGGCCATTACGGAGACGTACCAGACGTCGGCTGCGGAATACGAGGACGTATTCACCCTCGGCGGCAGGGAGCTGGATCATGCGCTGCTTGCGCTGGCCGGAGGGATTAATGCGGCTGGCGAGGGCACGCCTTATGTCGTCTTCAACAGTCTCGGCTGGGAGCGGGACGAAACGATCCTCGTTTCGGGAGGAGCGGAGCTGGCGGCGGTCTGCGCTTATGACGAAGCGGGCATCCGGCTGCCAAGCGACTGGCTGGCGGACGATGCGTCCGCGGATAAAGCCGGGCTGACGCAAGGCGGCTTGCTCGTGACGGTTCCGGCGATTCCTGCCTTCGGCTACAAGACGATCTGGCTGAGGAAGCCGGTTGGCGAGGCCGCGCCGAAGAGAGCTGCAGCAGCGGACACGGCTGATCTGGATGCGTGGGAGACGGTGCATTACCGGCTGGAATTCAATGACCGCGGCGAAATCGTCCGCTGGCTGGACAAGGCGGCGCAGCGCGAGCTTCTTCTGCCGGGCGCCAAAGCGAACGAGCTGCAGTTCTTCCATGACAAGCCGACGTACTGGGATGCTTGGGATATCGATCCCAAGTACGAACAGCAGCCGGCAAGCAAGGCCGAATTGATCGGGAAACGGGTCATCTCGTCCGGCGATGCCGCCGATATTATCCGTTTCGAGTGGCGTCTTGGCGAATCGAGCATTACGCAGGATATGATTCTCTATCCGCATCAGAAACGGGTGGATTTCAAAACTCGCGTGGATTGGCGGGAAAGCCATAAATTGTTGAAGGTGGCGTTCCCGATCGACATCGTATCCACCAAAGCGGCGTATGAAATCCCGTTCGGCGCCCTGGAGCGTCCGACCCACCGGAATACGAGCTGGGAGCAAGCGCAGTATGAAGTGTGCGGGCATCGCTGGGCGGATATTTCGGAAGGCAGCTATGGGGTCAGCCTCATGAACGACTGCAAATACGGCTATGACATCAAGGACGGCGTTCTTCGCCTTTCCCTGCTGCGCGCGCCGAAGTGGCCGGATGCGACAGCGGATCAAGGCGAGCATGAATTCACGTATTCGCTGCTTCCGCACGAGCAGGATTGGCGGCATGCCGAGGTCGTTCGCCGGGCGGCGGAATTGAACCAACCGGCTGTCGCTCTTCGGGTGCCGGCTGGAAGCGGGGAAGGCAAGGAGCAGCTGCCGGCGACGAATACCCTCCTGCGATTGGACAGCCGCACGGTCGTGCTGGATACCGTCAAGCCCGCGGAACGCGGCGAAGGCATCGTTCTTCGTTTCTATGAATCGACCGGCAGCCGAGACCGGATCGTATTCCAACTGCCTCCATCCGTGAAGCAGGCGACCGTGGTCAATTTGCTGGAAGACGAACTGGAAGCCTGCAGCGTCGGAGCGGATGGCACAGTAACGCTCGCGTTCAAGCCGTTTGAAATCAAATCGATCCACTTGTCATAATCCCATCATTCCAGAAGAAAAGGCGGTATTCGCGATGAAAATCGGTTTAAGCACATATAGCTTGTTAGGGGCGCTCAAATCCGGAGAAATGACCGTGTTGGATGCCATTACTTGGATTGCGGAGAATGGCGGCGAGCATATGGAAATCGTGCCGTACGGCTTTACGCTCGTCGACAATCCGGAATTGGCCGATGCCGTGCGCGAGAAGGCGAAGGAAGCGGGCATCGAGCTCTCCAACTACTCCATGCCGGCGAATTTCGTGCAGCCGGACGAGGCATCGTTCGAAGCGGAGATGGCTCGCATGAAGGAGCATGTCGATCTCGTTCACAGGCTTGGCATGAAGCATATGCGCCATGACGTGACGGCGTTTACGATCGAGAAGGAGCAAATGACGATCGCCTGGTTCGAGGAGAGCCTGCCGCTCATCGTCAAGGGCAGCCGGATCATTGCCGATTACGCGGCGCAGTACGGCATTACGACGACGATCGAGAATCACGGCTTCAGCGTGCAGGCGAGCGACCGGGTGCAGCGCGTGCTGCAGGCGGTGGACCGTCCGAATTTCAAGACGACGCTCGACGTCGGCAACTTCATGTGCGTGGACGAGAATCCGGTCATCGGCGTGATGAAGAACCTGCCTTACGCTTCCCTGGTTCATTTCAAAGATTTCTATTTCCGTTCGTTCGACGAGAATCCGGGCGGCGGCGACTGGTTCCGCACCAGCAACGGCAACTATCTTCGCGGCGCCATCGTCGGCCACGGCGAGATTCCGCTCCGCCGCATCATCAAGCTGATCAAGGGCTACGGCTACGACGGGAACATTACGGTCGAATTCGAAGGCATGGAAGAGTGCAAGTCGGCGTCGCGGATCGCGATGGACAATCTCCGCGCGCTCTGGCAGGAAGCATAACCAAATCCGTATAACCGGGAAGGCGGGCAAAGGATGCAAACGGACAAGGACGTACAGGCCGCTGAAGGGGCAAAAACGCGCATCGTACCTACGGCTAAGCAGCTGGCTTATCAGGATTGGGAATTTGGCTTGTTTCTGCATTTCGGATTGCGAACATTCTATGAGGGGTATGCCGATTTCGACGAGCGCCCCATGACGCCCGCCGATTTCAATCCGTCCCGGCTCGATTGCGAGCAGTGGATTCGCACGGCCAAGGAAGCAGGGATGGAATATGCGGTTCTGACGGCGAAGCATCACGACGGCTTCTCCAACTGGCCGTCCAAGTACAGCCGCTTCACGGTCGAGCATTCGCCGTGGAAGGACGGCAAAGGCGACGTCGTACGCGAATACGTCGACGCCTGTCGCAAGTACGGCATGAAGGCGGGACTCTATTACTCGCCTTATGACGGTTCGGCCGATTTCTACTCGCAGGACGCCCAGGCGTACGACGATTATTTCGTGAATCAAATTACGGAGCTGCTCGGCGATTACGGCGACATCGACATTCTCTGGTTCGACGGCTGCGGCTCCGAGAACCATACGTACGACTGGAACCGGATCATCGGCACGATTCGCCGGCTGCAGCCGAATATCCTGATCTTCAATATGGGCGATCCGGATTTCCGCTGGATCGGCAACGAGGACGGCATCGCGCCGATTCCTTGCTGGAACGTGGCCGATGCCACCGATTTCTCGATCTTCACCGAGGAGAAGGAACAGCTCGGAGACCGGCTGTGGCTCCCTGCGGAATGCGACGTGCAAATGCGGAAGAACGGCAGCACCTGGTTCTACAGCGACGAAGACGAGCACTTGGTCAAGAGCGTCGACGAGCTGATGGGACTCTATTATCTATCCGTCGGCCGCGGCACCAATCTGCTGCTCAATATCGGCCCGAACCGCGAAGGGCTGCTGCCTGCCAAGGATACGGCGCATCTCACGGCAACCGGGAACGAGATTCGCCGCCGCTTCGGGCAGCCGATCGCGACGCTGGAGGCCTGCAAGCAGGAAGGGCGTACGTGGCGGTATGACGCGAAGGCTTCGCATTTGATCGATCATATCATCCTCCAGGAGGATTTGACGGACGGCGAGCACGTGCATGCATTCACGGTCTCGGTTATATCGGCCAAGTCTCACCGGATCGTTGCCGTCTACGAAGGCAGAAATATCGGCCATAAGGCGATTATCCGCATTCCGGCGGTTCAAGCCGCGGGCGTTATCGTGGAAGTGACCGCGCACAGCGGCGACCGCGAGCCCGTACTTCGCGAGCTGTCGGTTCATTATGCGGGGGATACGGCGAGCGCATCGTAACGGAAAGTTTCATACGAGCTAACAGGCATTATTGAACGGGCCGGTCGGATCATATCATGATCTGGCCGGCTTTTTGCCATGTCGCAAGATTGGTGTGTCGACGATGAAGGCGCGGTGGTATGATGAACGAGTCATCATACACGAATCCTTGTGCGAAGGAGATTGTATCCGAATGAAAGAGATTCAGCAGCATATGCAAGCGTTTCTCGAACGGATGGTGGGCGAGGGACGAGAGCGGGGCGTTCAGCTCGCGGCGTATTACGAAGGCGAGCTGGTCGTTGACGCATGGGCGGGAATCGCGGATAACCGGAGCGGCAGAGCGGTAGACGCATCGACGCTGTTCCCCGTCTTCTCGACGACCAAAGGCATCGCCTCGACGGTGCTCCATCTTGCGGTCGAACGGCTGGGCATCGACTACGATATGCGGATCAGCGAGCTGTGGCCGGAGTTCGGCGCGAACGGCAAAGCGGATGCGACGATCCGTCACGCGCTGTCCCATACGACCGGCATTCCGCATATGCCGGAAGCGGCGGGACCTGCCGAGGTGCTCGATTGGAGCCGGATGCGCGATGAAGTGGCCAAGCTCGTTCCGCAATGGACGCCGGGAACGCGCATGGAATACCATGCCATTACATTCGGCTGGATCATCGGGGAGATCGCCCGGCGTTTGGACGGCAGGTCTTTTGCGCGCATGTTGAAAGAGGATATCTGCGATCCGCTGGGCATCGGGGGTGAACTGTACGTGGGGATTCCTGAGGAAGCCGACGCGCGCGTGGCTTTTCTGGAGGAGCCGGAATTCGACCCGGCGATGTTCCCGGCGACCGGACTGCAGCCTATACCGGCGTGGATCTGTCCGCTCTCGGACTGGATGAACCGCCCCGAAGCGAGACGAGCCTGCGTTCCCGCGAGCAACGGCATCATGACGGCGAAAGGGATTGCCAAACATTACGCGTCCCTGCTGCCGGACGGCGCGGACGGCATTCGCCTGCTGCCGCAGTCCCGCGTGCGGCTGGCGACGGAGCTGCAGGATCTTCTGCATCAGGAGCCGCAATTCAGAGCGCTGGGCTACCAGCTTGGCTCGCCGGGATCCATCATGGGCGGACGCGCAACCGTATTCGGCCATGGCGGATATGGCGGTTCCGTCGGTTTCGCAGATCCGGATCAGCGGCTGGCAGTCGGCTTCGTGAACAACCTCTATTCCGGCGCAAGCGCAGGGTTTGATAGCATTCGGGAGTTGAAGAAGGAACTCGGACTTCGAATGAATTAAGTTAGACAGAGACAGTGACAGTGACAGTGACAGTGACAGTGACAGTGACAGTGACAGTGACAGTGACAGTGACAGTGACAGTGAACAGTGACAGTGACAGTGACAGTGACAGTGACAGTGACAGTGACAGCCAAACGGGCGGCTTTCCAATGCTGGCAACAGCAAAGGAAAGCCGCCCGTTTCGGTTAGCCGGGTCTATGGATGGCTCATATAAGTACGGTCGAAGTGATGAATGATTCGATTATTCTGTCACTGTAGGAGAGGCCGTCACGATCACTTGCAGGCGATCTTGCAGGTTCTCCGTGCATACGCCGCCATGGTAGACGATGGCGGATTCGAGCTCGAGCGCTTGAAATTTCGTGATGGATTGGATCGCCGTTTCTTTGTCCGGCGTGAAAGCCGGATTGAACGAGTGGAGCACGCCGTTATCCGCCGTCAGCGCATCGCCGGAAATCAGCGTTTTGCTCGGAATATGGTACAGGGAAATGTGATCCGGCGTATGGCCCGGCGTGAATACGACTTGAAGGCCGCCAGCGAACGGGAGCACGTCGCCATCCTGCAGGACGACGTCGACTTTCACCGGCGTGGCAAGCGCTTTGCTCTTGACGAGGGGCACTTCTCCTGCCAGGTACGGCACGGCGACTTCATGAGCGAGGACTTGCACCCGATCACCGAATTCCTGCACGATTTCCGGCAAGCCGCCGATATGATCCATATCTTGATGGGTAATGATTATTTTCGTCAGCTTCTCCCAGGGAATCGCTGCCTCTTGGAACGCGGCGCGGAGCACCTCCACTTGTCCGGGGAGGCCGGTGTCCACGAGAATAACGTCCTGGTCGTCCCACAGCAGAGTAGGATGAATCACGAACGTATTGCCTCGCAAATCCATACTTAGTCGAATCGGTTGAATACCTGTTCTCGTTTGAGCCAATACAAACACCGCCTATAGAAAGAATGAATTGCATACGATCTTATTATTCCTCTTCTCCAGTCGGAAAAGCAAGCGCCTTCGGTCGGATACCGCTGCAAGCTGCACAAGACACGCAAGCCGTGCAAGACACGCAAGACACGCAAGACACGCAAGACACGCAAGACACGCAAGACACGCAAGACACGCAAGACACGCCGCAAGAAGAAGACACGCAAGACACGGCATCCGTTTGACATCTCTACGTGGTTAGGCTATACATAAGTTGTATGTACACCGAACACTCATCTCAAGGAGGCTTCAGGATGAATAACCCGATCAACGACGTACCCGCCGATCAGGCCGATGACTCGTTCCTCCGCATGTGCCTGTTCTTCAATGCGAACCGGCTAAGCCGGGCCGTTACGAAAATGGCCGAAGAAGAATTCGCTCAAACCGGCCTGTCGCCGATGTACGGCTATTTGATCCGGATCGTGAACGGCACGCCGGGAATCACTCAGAAGCTGCTCGCGGAGAAGCTCTACATTACGCCTTCGACGCTAACGCGGTTTATCGATAAATTGGAAACGAAGAAGCTCGTGGAACGTAAGGTACAGGGGAAGACGGTGCTAGTGTATCCGACGGAGAAGGGGCTTGTCCTGGAACCGCAAATCCGAGCCGCCTCGAAACAATTCAAGGCGAAATACGAGGAACTGCTGGGCCAAGCGGCCGCGGCGCTGCTGTCCGTGGAGCTGGAGAAGACGAGCTCGCTGTTGGAAGAACAGTAACCGGGGCCGAAATCCGGAGCATGAACGGTGAACGGGTACCAGTAACCGAAGGCAAGAACTGAACCCGTGGACCGGGGCAAGAACCGATGGCCTCAACCGAGGTCAAGTACCGGAAGCCATGAACCGGGGGCATGAAACAAACCTATGAAACAAACCTATGAAACAAACCCATGAACCGAGGGCTTGAACCGAAAACATGAGCCGAGGGCAAGAACCGAACCCATGAACCGAACCTATGAACCGAACCCATGAACCTGCGTGAACAATGCTTAGGACAAGCTGAGAACAAAGCCACCAGGCACCACATCGAAGCCCCGACGCCATGAGAAGCCGCTTTACTACAAACCCGGCGTTTCCTGGAACGCTTGGTTTGTTTATTTATGAAGGCGGCGTAAGTCCTAACGAATCGCACGCACCTTATTTGGATGAAATAAACGCTTTATAATGGTTAACGAATCGTACTTATCTTATTCCGGTGAAAATGGCCTCATACAGCGTTTTTTCGGCCCAATAGCGTCGCTGGGGTTCGTTACGCAGCAATAGGCAGGGAATAAGTCCAAATTGCGTTGACTGAGTTCGTTAGCGTCGATAACTTGCGACTTAGACGCAGTTTGCGCGACGCATTGGTCCGGTCAGCCTTGGTCTTGGTCCCAGCTTCGGTCTTGGTCCCAGCCTTGGTCTAGGTCTCAGCCTTGTCTTGGTCTTGGTCCAGGCCTCAGTCTTTGTCTCAGCCTGTCTCGGTCTTGTAATACAAGGCAGGGAGAAGTCGTACAACTCCCGACTTCCTGCCAATTTAACTCGACTCAACTAAATTCAACTTACTTAACCAACTCGACTCTACTTACTTACTCAACTTAACTTATTTAGGAGGTCTATATGGGCTCTTTTCATTTTATTGGCATTAAAGGCAGCGGCATGAGCGCATTGGCGCAGGTCCTTTTCGATTTAAATCATGAGGTGCAGGGCGAAGACATGGAAGCGGTTCTTTTTACGCAGCAGGCGCTTGAAGCGCGGAATATTCCGCTGTACCCGTTCGGCGAAGCGCCGTTATCCCCGGACATGACGGTCATTGTCTCCAATGCATTCGATGAGCAGCATCCGTCCGTTCTCAAATGCAGGCAGCTGGGGCTCGAGGTACAGCGTTATCACCGCTTCCTTGGCGAGCTGATCCAAGGCTATACCAGCATTGCCGTAACCGGCGCCCACGGAAAAACGACGACGACCGGCATGCTGGTCCATGCGTTCCAAACCGACAATCCGCCTTGCAGTCTCATCGGGGATGGAACGGGTAAGGGGGAGCCGCGGGCGACGCAATTTATCTTTGAAAGCTGCGAATACAAGCGTCATTTCTTAGCGTATCGGCCGAATATCGCCGTCGTTACGAATATCGATTTTGACCATCCGGATTACTTCAAGGATATCGATGACGTTAGACATGCATTCGAGGAAATGGCCGCGTTAACGTCCGGATCGCTCGTGGCCTGCGGTGACGACCCGCAAGTGCGATTGCTGCAAACCGGCACGAATACGCTGTTTTATGGATTTAACGAGAATAATAAGTTGAGAGCTTCGAATATTACCGTAGAGCGCAATGCTACGTTCTTCGACGTTCATTACGGGGATTTGCAGATCGAGCGGTTCAGCATCCCGTCTTTCGGTAAACATAATGTACTGAACGCGCTGGCAGTAATCGGAGTTGCCCTGCTGCTAGATCGTGATTTGGCTGCCGTAAGATCCCAATTGGCGACCTTCTCGGGCGTTAAACGCAGATTCTCGGAAAAGCCATGGGGGAGCAATATCATCATTGATGACTACGCGCACCATCCGTCCGAAATTAAAGCGACGCTGGAAGCGGCAAGAAGCAAATACCCGGAACGGCAAATCGTTGCCGTATTTCAGCCGCACACCTACAGCAGGTTGGAGAAGCTGATCGATGATTTCGCAGACTCATTGACTGGCGCCGACGAGGTCTACCTCTGTCCGATATTCGGGTCGGCAAGAGAAGCGGCCGGAAGCGTCTCGATCCACGATTTAGAGGCGCGCATTCCGAATGCCCATCTAGTAACCGACACTTTTGCAGCTGACATGTCCGCCTATAGCGACGCGATCCTGATCTTCATGGGAGCCGGGGATATTCAGAAGTATCAGGAGCAGCTGATTTGAACCAGTATGCAAAATGTGTGCGGCCGAGTTGAATAGCGCCGGGCTGAATTCATAAGAATCCCGCTTGCCCGCAAAGCCGACAAGCATAAGCGTACGGCTCGCAAGCTCAGAAGCGTTCGCGTTGGTCTTGTCGCAAGCGTCTAGAAATTCCAACAAGCATCGGTCAGGTGACCGATGCTTGTTGCTGTTGGGACTGTCCTCGCGGAGCTGCCGGAAGAGAATGAGGGGTCCCGATAAGGCAGGATCAAGCTTCCCATGCGCAGGAATGAATGCTGTCCGCCTAACTCCGTCCAGTCGAAGCCGGCGGACATCGTGTGCAGATGCTCGAGCGTAATGTCCTGTTTACGGCAATCGCGATCCGAGGACAGCTGCGGATAGTAGGCCGCAAGCGGCGGCGTGGATGCCTAGGTTTATGATGTCCGTCCGCTTGTTAAGATGGATGCTGTGAGCCGGGCAGCAGATGGCGATGAATTATTCTTCGAGATTAAGTATGAACAAGATCTGAGTGACGAAGCTGTAATAAAGCCCAGAATTAAGGGATTTGATACGCGACAAGGCGACACATTCAGTAAAGTATATTCATAAGCAATTTGATACAAAGTGCAAAGAGCTTGGTATTATGCCTAGTCAATATCCTAGAAATACGGCTGACAACGGGAGACGCTCTTTATGAGATATGTAAAAGATTTAAAAGTAAGGCATTTCGGGATTGAGCATGTTTTCGGTCAGACTGCTGCAATGATTGCTAAAACCGTACGTAGAGAGGAAAAAAATCACACAACAAATTTCAGACTGTTCTCAGGCGCAAAAACGGTGACTGATTTCCAAATCTGCCTTAAAGGCTACGATACGATCGAATATCCTGAAGGGAGCGGATGGTCGTATGCAAGATATTATTATCCTGAAGCTTCAGATTAAGTGGATTACTGCTTTCCCTGACCGATTTAAATATACAAGTTCTGATAAGTTCTTTCGACTGCGAAGAGGAGATTGCTAAATTTGCGGGTATATTTACTCTGATTTTCTAAGGGGATATCCCTCAAATAATTTGTTATACTTAGGAACGGCAAAAGGAAAAATGAGAGGAGAGATAAAGATTGTTGAATCCGATCGCTTTTTCAATTGGAGCCCTTTCCGTTCATTGGTATGGCATTATTATTGGCTGCGGAGCCATGCTGGGATTATGGCTTGCAATTAGAGAAGGAAAACGGTTTAACCTACCAACGGATTTCTTTATGGATCTCGTCTTAATTGGAATCCCATCCGCTCTGGTTGGTGCAAGAATGTATTATGTCGCGTTTGAGTGGCATTCGTATCAAGATCACCCTCTGGAAATGATTGCGATCTGGCATGGCGGTATCGCTATCTATGGCGCTTTGATTGGCGCGATCATCGCTGCAGTCATCTATACGAGACGTAAAGAGTACAACTTCTGGCGAATCGCGGATATTTGTGCGCCTGGGCTCATAACGGGGCAAATGATCGGCCGTTGGGGGAATTTCATGAATCAGGAAGCTCATGGAGGCCCTGTAACGGAGCGCTTTCTTCGAGATACGCTTCATTTGCCTGATTGGATCGTTAATCAAATGCATATACAAGGGGTCTATTATCATCCGACGTTCCTGTATGAGTCATTGTGGAGCTTTACCGGACTCATTCTGTTAATCATCATCCGCCGAGCACCTAGATTGAGGTCAGGTGAGTTGTTTATGGGCTATTTAATGTGGTACTCGCTGGGTCGTTTCTTTGTTGAAGGAGTACGTACGGATAGCTTGGCATTCGCAGGTCCCGGTTGGTTGGCGGCTTTTCTCAAAAACCTCTGGACCCCAATGAATTTCTTTGGATGGGGAACGATGGAGGCAGGTAAGAATATTCGCGTATCGCAATTACTTGCTATTACAATCATCGCTGCCGCTTTATTATTGATTATCTACCGTAGAACTCGCTTGAGAGTTTCCGAATATTCGGACCCCATCATACCGAGACTACGGCAATCTGTGAAATTGACTGACCAACACCATGCCAAATAAATGCTTGTTCGAGCTTTGTAGCGTAATCCTTGTTGGACGAAGGAGGAAGCGACCATACTCCAGCCCTCTCGTTTACTCGCCCTTCCTTCGCTTGTCTCTCAGCCCCATGTCTCCATGGCGAAGGTGGAATGGATATGGATCAGGCTGGTTTACCTTTATCCTAGCATCACTGGTTATTCCGTTTGGCAGACTTGCGGATATGCTAGGACGCAAATGGATGTATGCCTCGGGATTAATGGTTTTCTTGATCAGTTCTTTGCATGCGGAATGGCACTAACATTCAACGTCTTGTTGGCGGCTCTTATCTTCTAAGCGGTCGGCGCGGCAATGCTGCAGGCCAACAGCGTGGCCATCATCATATTGGACTTTCGGAAACTGATGCATCGAATATTCAGTGATTGCATGCCGTCATCCAAGACTTAAGTTCCTGGTACACTCAACGGCATTCTAATGCAGTTTCGGATCGATTGCCGAAGAATGGCCACCATTTCGAACTTCGTCAAAGATGGAGTTCGAGGGATTCTGAGGTAGCCGAATGCCGAGGAGACGTTCCAAATCACCTAGCGTCACCGGTCTCGCTTGCGGCGTTAGTTCGTAGCCGATTTGTCCGTTTTGTCCGATGGTGGCACTTTTCACGTCTTCAAACCGAGTGATGCCTTGCTGTCGCAATAAAGCCTCTAATTGATCAACTGTCATTCGAATCGATCTTAATTTTTCAGGTTGAATTTGACCATCCTGGATGACAAGTACGGCTCTGCCTGTAAGTAAGCCCTCTATCCAGTTAAACTTGTATTCGAGTACTTCCACGATGAGCAGTACGACGATGAAGACTGCGGCCGATCCCGTTGCTTTGGACATGTGTTGGTCGGCGATCGGCTGTACGATCGTTGTTCCGATAGAGATCATAATAACGGTCGTGGCGACGGTCATTTGCGAGATGGACTTTCTGCCGGCGATTCGCAACAACACGATTCCGACGAGGACAAGCACAATCGATTTCCAGATCCAATCCATGCTTGCGGCACGCTCCTTTTTCTTAGTTGGCTGATCCAGCAAAAGATCATCGAATCAGTCCAGTGCTCTCGATCTTAATTCTCGTGGTCACGACGAATTTGACGTCAGGATATATCTTCTTCCAATAACTCCAATCCTTATCATCCCCGAAGTATTGCGCCAAATAATGCAATCCAAACCCATATGGATCAATGTTTGCGTCCCGGATTTTAATCAACAACTGTTCCCCAGTTCGATTAACATTCTCCTGCAGAAGAAGTTGTACTTCTTTGAGGGACTGAGGGGTTAATGTTACTGGACTCTGCTCTACGAGACCGGAAATCTTGAGTTTTAAATGAACGGTTGGCACGGCTCCTTTTGTGATCGACACATTCGTTGAAGCTCGTGAAACATAGAAAGCGAGCCGTTTGCCTTTGTAATCGATTGGAATTCCTGATTTAGCAAAAGCATTGGCTGTCAAATTATAGAGTTTGGTTTCTCTCGGGTTCAATACGAGCTTCTCATTCTTCTTGTCCAGAAGAGATAATCGTTGGACGACATAGGAGTCGCCGTCGAAAAAAACAACAGGGAAATAGGGATCAAGCCCTTTCTCGGAAAATCGGCGGAAACTATCAAACAATTGTTCGGTAACTGTATAGGGGGATACGGTACCTTCTTTGCCAAACGTAAGGAAGAACGAATTCCCCGCCAATCGTTCAGAAGCCGGCTTTGCCTTAAGCAGTGTGTTCGCGTTCGGTTTCGCAAGTGCCATATAGGAGATAAGCTGAATGTCTCGCCGTCTGTTAAGCCAGTTTAAAGGTTCCTCAAGTGATTGTTTGACCAGGGAATCGCCAAAAACAAACATTTTGCACTGTCCAAAATCGATTTCCTTGTCGACATGAGATTTTAAAATTCTTACGGCTTCGGCAATGCTCTTTGCTTCGGTTTGCTCGATTTGGCTCTCAGCAAGGCCTTCTCCGATTTTAGAAGTAGGAATCGCCAAGCGGAGTGTGATCAGATAAGGATGATCTTTCTTTCCGGTCCAATCGATCCCCATGGCCACAACGAAGAAGCGTTTGTCGATGTCCTTAAAACCGCACCCGGGTAAAGTGGCACAAATAAAGAGTACTACAATCTTTTTGAAAAGAACTTTTACGCGCATGGTTGCTCCTTTCTGCTTCTCCAGGCAAAATAGAGCATCGAGATCATGATAAGGATCTCGGCAATAAATCTTGAGACGAGCCATATTTCGGAAAACAACTGATTGCGTTCCGTATCAACAAACCTCATGTAAAGAAACGTTAAGGCAGCAGCGACAACCGCCAGCAAAATATTTATGCGAGCGGAAGGGTGTTCGTCAGCCTGATTGAACCGGTTCACGGATTGTCGAATAAACAATATTGACGTATGCCATGCATTGATTACGAAAACGAGCGATAAACCGGAGAACAGCAACAAGAACACGTAAAGCACCCGGTTAATAAAACCGTATTCCATTTGCATGGAGTCGGCTGTCATGCTCCAGAGATAAACATAATCTTGTACGCCGACCGACCCATGGAACCCGATCGGAATGAAGAAGGTTACGATTAGAAAAAAGATACCGAAAAGCGGTATCATCCACTTGTACCGGAATTTAAATCCCTTTGTATACAAGCGGTTGAAAACGACTAAATTCATCGTACCGCTAAATAGAAAAGTCGCCGCGATAAAAGCCATTATGGATGGCGGACGATCTACATAACCTGCAACGTAAAGGATGGAGTCCAGTCGCAATTTATCATTCAAGATCGCCTTCACCAAGAACATAATGAGTAATGGAGAACATAGTATGACGATAATCTCGAGAGAAAACTGAACGGTGCGCGTAGAGCGTGAACAGCCCCAAACAGCAGCAGACGCCATAAGGAGCAAGTTTATATACGGATTCATGTCCGGGTAAAAGAACATCCGAATCGTTTCTGAATACGAGTAGATCACGATCACACCGGCTGGATACCATAACAGCACGCCGGCAATAAAGTTGTTCATCACGGTTATCCATCTTGGCAGATAACGATCGCAAAGCTCCGGAAAGCCAAGTCCGGCAAATCGTTCGAAACACTTCATCGTAATAAGGGTCTGTGTTATGCCGTAACAAATGGCAAGTAGCATACTGGAAATCGCTCCGTTAAAACGATCATTAATGAGTAAAGTAGGCACGAACAGCATAATATTAATCATGCCTACATAGAGCACGTGGTAGAAATTATACCTGTTCATGATTATCGTTCCTCTCTGTGATGGTGAGCGGCGGCTTCATTCTTTGGTATGAATAGTGCCAAGTAAGGCTGTCCGAAGCTGCGGAGATTGCACCAATAAATAATAAGCGCGACGAAACAGATAACGACTCCAATCAGGCCGTAGAATATGGAAATGAATACAAAAATATATTTGATGAATCGGATGGAATTTCCGAAACCGTTGTTTGGGATAACAAAGTTCGAGATGGCTACGGCGGAGGTAACGATAATCATGATAGAGCTGACCAATCCTGCTTGCTGTATGGCTTGGCCCAGAATTAGCCCTCCGACGGTTGTCGCCGTAGAACCGATGTAGCGAGGCAGGCGCAAACTTGCTTCGTATAACGCTTCGATCATGAACATCATGACGAATACCTCAATGAAAGATGGATAAGGCACAACCACTCTGCTGCCAGCAATCGACAGTGTCAATTGAACGCGGAGTACCTCGGGGTTATAGGAAACGAAAGCGATGTAGAGCGACGGCAGCGTCACGGACAGGCACATGGCGAAATAACGCAAGAGGATCAGGAATTTACTCATCCAATACACATCGTAATCATCGTCCATCGCATGCATGAAGTCGAACAGTCTAACAGGCAATATAAGCGCGAAACGACTGCCGTCCATTAGAAGGGCGATTTTGCCTCGTTCAATCATTGTCGCGATCCTATCGGGTCTTTCGGTTTGCAGTATGGTGGGAAACAGCCGATGTTTCCGTTCAGATAGTTCCTGCGAGAGCTGTCCAGCAGCGCGAAGTATTTTGAGCGTTACATGTGGCAGGCGACTATACAGGAGCCGCAGTACGTTCGAGTTCACAAGGTTTTTATCGTAGAGTACGGTAATTCTAGTTTTGGATGCCTGACCGATAATATGCTGTTCTACGCATAGCGTGGGCTCATTGTAACGGAGCCGGCATAGACTAATATTCATATCCAAATCCTCGGTCAGCGCGGATTGCGGACCTTGGAGCGAGGCTTCTATCTGATTGGTGTCCGGCTTATCTTGCCATTTTTTCTGAACCCCATAACGGTAGACCTGGTCATGAATCTTGAAGAGGAGTGTGCCCTTAAGCAATAGCTCTGTCCACAACTCGGGTTGATCCGCCTTGCTGAAGGCGGGGTTAGAATTGATCATCCGTTCAAATTCCACAGGGTCGAACCGATAAGTGAAAGGGACTAGCAGTCCGTCTTTAATCAGTTGCTGATCGCATAAGGATGGAAAATAGCAAAGTTCCATCGTAATCAAGTCGTTATTGAGAGTCTCGCCATATAAGTCAGAAGGATGATTCAACTGTTCACGAATGGATTCGAGCATTTTTGCACCTCCTTGATTTTCCATTTCTTATTAAGATGCCCGTTTACCGCCAAGTACATGCAAGAGCTTATTTATCCATAAGGGAAAGATCTGTTCTTGTAGACAATATGAAAGTGATTTTGTATAATGAGTGTCAAAGAATAGTATCTTCCCGGAGGAGCCTGTCACAATAGGCTCCTTTTTGTCATTTTCTTGTACATTGAGTGGACGATGAAAGGTGCACATTACGATTGAGAAAATAATGGATGTAATTAAACCTTGTATTTCATACGGTTCAAGCACATCCAGTCCGATCGCTGGGCTATCAAGGGAATATGAGGTACGAGCTCATTCGAGAAAAAATGGAGACATGCGATGCACTTCTATTGCTCGGCGGCGTGTATCCGCACTATAACGATTGGATCAGCAAAGAAATCATGGCTTGCAAGAAGGAAGGCGATAAGCCGTTAATTGTCGTCCACAAGGATCAAACACTGCAAATTTCACCTGTCGTTAGAAGATATGCGGATCGTTTCGTACAGTGGAACAAGGATGAGTTAGTTGCCGCTTTTCGCGATCTCTTGCAATAACCGAGCTCTGATGAAGAACGCTTGCATTCGGATAGGATATCCGGAAGCAGGCGTTTTCTTTTTGGTAAGAACAAGATGGCATGTCGCAGAAAGAGCTCGGATATTCGGCCGACAAAGATAAGACTACAATTACGCGCATTATCGATAGCCTGGAACAACGGAATGCGATTAAGCGTCATAAACATCCGTCTGACCGCCGCTCTTTTCGAATCTATTTAACACAGGAAGGAAGAGAGCTGATCCAGGAACTGCAGCCTATTCCGGACAAGGTGAACAAGTCTGCATGCATCGGGCTTTCGGAGAATGAAGTGCTATCATTTAAACAAACACTTCAAACTTTGCAAAACCAAATCATCGATGAAACAGACCGATTTAAGCTGTCGTCAACAGAATGAATTAATGGTTTTGTAATCTTTCCGTCTAACCGGATACGTTATAATCACATCAAGACAGCTATTCATTAGCGACGACGGAGGGCTTGATTTTGTCCATCAAAATATTGATTGCAGATGACGAATCCAATATCAGAGACGTTTGTACCCGATATCTGGAGCGAGAGGGATATGAAGTAATCACAGCGGGTGACGGCGAAGAAGCACTTCGAATCTGGGCGCAATCGTCGCCCGATCTCCTGATTCTTGACGTGATGATGCCGAAAGCAAACGGCTTCCAAGTGTGCGAGGACATTCGCAACAAGCATGATGTACCCATTATTCTGCTTACCGCACGAGGCGAGGAGAACGATCGCATCATTGGGCTTACAATGGGGGCGGACGATTATATAACGAAACCTTTCAGCCCCAGGGAATTGGTGCTTAGGGTCAAGTCCATTCTTCGCAGGCTGCATACCAATAAGTCCACTATGAACGAAGCCCAAATGGAGAAAGAAACGATTTCATTTCCGGGACTCATTATTCATTTGCCCAGCAGAACCGTGGAAACGGATGGGGTTAAGATTGATTTAACCGTGAAAGAGTTCGAGCTGCTTACGTTACTCGCCACGCATCCAGAACAAGCGTTCTCGCGCAGCCAACTGCTGAACAAGGTGTGGGATGTCGATTATTATGGGGATATGACCACGGTAACCGTTCATATACGGCGCCTTCGGGAAAAGATCGAAGCTAATCCTTCCGAGCCGACCTTTATTAAAACGGTTTGGGGCATTGGCTACAAATTCGAAGGGCGTGAATCGAAGTGAAACCGAAACTGCGATTTCGGACTTATTTATTGCTCCTAAACGGGATCAGCATAACGATCATACTCGTTAGCGTGTTTGTCATCTATCGTTACATGCTGTTATCTTGGAACGAATATCGAATTATAACCTGCATCACAATTGGGGCGGCTGCCATTTCGTTCGTTGTACACTTTCTTCTGACACGGCCGCTGGCCCAATGGCTTCGAGTATTGGCGACCGGTACGGAGCGCGTCGCCAGTGGTGATTTCAATATCGACGTGCCGCAAATCGGACCGCAGGAGTTTCAACAATTAGCCGATCAATTTAATCAAATGTCCGGCAGGCTGCGCGACATGTTCGAAAAGCTGCGCGTTTCCGAAGAAGCTCGATCAGAGCTCGTTGCGAACGTGTCACATGACCTGCGTACCCCGATGGCATCCATTCAATCGTTCGTAGAGGCATTGCAGGATGATGTCATTCAAGACCAGGAGACATTCAATCGCTATCTGCAGACCATCCGTCTCGAAACGCGTAAATTGAATGGGTTGATCGAGGACTTGTTTCAGCTGTCTCGGCTTCATGCTGGAGCAATTGAACTTCATCAGCACACCGTTGCGGTGGATAGCCTATTCGTGGAAGTTTTGCATAGCCATTATATGCTGTTGAGGGAGACAGGTCTTGAGGTCGAAGTACGAGTGCCTGACGACATCGGAAGTATATGGATCGATGAATTCGAAATCAAACGGGCGCTTGGCAATTTGCTTCAAAACGCCATTCAGTACGCGCCAGTCGCTTCGACGATTCTGTTTGAGGCCAGACCATCAACCGGTGATTTCGTGGAGCTTTCGTTACGGGATGAAGGACCAGGCATTGATGAGAATGATTTGAAACGCGTGTTTGATCGATTTTATCGTTCAGACCCGTCGCGAGGCAGGGAAGGCGGCGGTGCAGGACTCGGCCTTGCGATCGTTCAATCAATCGTTGAGCGTCATGGCGGGAAAGTCGGCGTAGACAGCCGAATTGGTGAAGGAAGCCGATTTTGGTTTACGGTTCCTCTGAACAGACACGGATTAAGTTAATTCTTTTGTAAGCATTACGTTATTCTTCCTTAAGTGCCTTTCGGTATAGTGAATACCGAAGAAGCAAGTAAACCTAAGGAGGATGTTATCAATGGTAAAAATGAAAAAAGCACTCGCTGTATCCGTTCTTTCCGTGGCACTTCTTATTCCAGGCATTGCCCAAGCCCAGGAAATGGGGTCGATGGAACCAAAGTCGGACACAATGATGGAGCAAAGCGCAATGATGGATATGAAAGAACTCGTGCCTTTGAGGATGTTTGCCGATACCCTTGGCTATTCGATCATGTGGAACAAGGATGATCGATCCATCACGTTAACGTACATGGGCATGAACATGGGGATGAGTAGTATGATGGGAGCGGTCGAAGATATGCAAATGTCCAATCAACCTCAAATGTCGATGGATGATAGGTATACGATTAAATTGATGCTGGATTCCAAAGTAATCATGGTCGGGATGGACAAGAAGATGCTGAAACAGAGTCCAATGCTAATGCACGGAAGCGTGTATATAAGCAAAGACATTGTAACCTCGTATTTGCTTGCTCCCTTTATGATGAAGTAAACCCGTTAGTCTTGTGCCAAATGGGCCGTATGAAATAACATAGAGAAAAACAGCTGCGGAACCCTTGATCGGGTTCCGCTATTTTGTTTGGAGATAAAGCTCCGTTGAGCGTAAGGTGGGCTTTTATTGATTGAAGATACAAAATGAATAGAGCCGAATACAGAATCGAATAATATTAGAAAATCCGAGAGGTGATCAAATTGAAGCAACTGTTCATTTTCGCTTTATTATTTCTTCTCGTCTATGCCCTCGAAACTTGGCTGGATCTTCTTCAAGGGCTCAGCGTTTCCGAAACCTTGCATGCATTAATTAAAATCAGACATAGAGCCGACGTAGAAGACTATTTTTTAAGTGTTGTTTTTTTTCTGCCGCTCCTGATTTCAGCTTGTGCCAAACGTGTGAATCGGAAAAAATCCTAATCAGCCTTGAATCAGTTTATGTCTTTTGTCTGATCCAGCCGATAATCAGTAATAGGACCGGAACTGCGATTTGCAGAGGAAGATGCAAATAGTAGGGCACGATCTTAACCCCTTCGTAGATGTGATGAATATACGTAGGCGCAATGATAAGCGAGCTGATTAGTACCGACACCCCGATTGGATAAATCGTTTTCTTTCGATCTTTCATCTTGAACAATTGAGCTGTGCCGATCATTGCGCAGTAGAAATAGACCGCGATTTTCACGAATCCCAAAATGACCATGCAGATAATCACCACGATATCAAGCCGTTGTACGAAATGAGAAATATCGATGTAGCCTCCAGCGGTCAAGAAAGGGAAAGCCGACCGTTCGATCACGTTGGCGCCTAGAATGGCAATGTTCATAATCGTAAATAATGTCAGGAATAGTCCGCTCAAAGCAATTGCAATCAGGCCCGCCTTCTTGGCCCGATCCTGTTTGTTCAGGGAAGGCAATAGCATCGTAAAGGCTATCAATTCTCCGAACGGAAACGTCAACGTACTTGGAAATACGCTTTTGAAAACGGGGCGCCAGCCATGTTCTAATACCGGGAGAAAATGATGCCATTTCATAATTTGGCTTGCTATTTCAAAAATCACCAAGGAAAGCAGCATGAACACAATGATAAAAAAACAAAGCTCCGCTATGCGGAAAAAAACTTCCAGTCCTTGATAGGCCGCATACATGACACAAATCACCATAATGATGCCGATGGTCAAGAGAGTGCTCGACCGATAATCGGTAATCACGAGCAGTTCCTCGAAGTCGCGCAAGACGCGGGATGCGATGTAAATGAAATAAACGACGTATGCAAGACCGATCAACCAGCCTGGAAACGTACCAAGAATGCTTTGTAGATATTGAATCAAATTCTTTGAGGGGTACATACGTGCCAGCTTCGTATACACCAAATACAGGATACAGCCCAAACCCGTTGCCAATATAACCGACATCCAAGCGTCCTGTTGAGCGTCTGCGGCCAATCCGACCAGAATGGCGCTTCCAAGCTCGAATAAAAATATGACACTAAACAACTGAAACCCATTTATTTTTTCCTGATTCATCTTGCTTATCCGGCCCCTTAATCAATAGGGATATGGCTTGACTCTCATTCCTACCCCTTCGATATCGATACTCGCGTGAACGGTTACATTCGCCTGCGAAAATACCTCATTCCATTGCTCACTGTGGTCGTTCCATTTGCGGAGATGGGAATAGTGCAGGATTTCTCCAAAGCCGAACACGTCACTCTTCATTCTTTGCGCTGCCCTAATGCCTTCTTTGATTTCCAGCTCCAGCTCCTGAGCTGCCTTGTCTTCATATTCCTCAAGCACTTCGCGCTTGCTTATGTCCTTGTTACAAAGCAATTCGCTGATAAATCCGTAAGCCTTGACCTCAACGGAAATTTCGGTATGATTATTCGTGATATCGACACGAGAACGACTGCGAAGCCGATTAATGACAACCGTGTTATAGTGCTTCTTGTCACATGGAATCCTCAGGAATGTTTTCTTTATTTTGTTGCCTATGATTTGCAGCGACTTTGTTTTCTGCCCATCCATCCATCCGACGAGTATTCCCTTTCTAAAGACTCCAATTCCGTTTAGCGCGACGTAGGTCTTCTCCATGCTTTCCAAGTTCTTTTTGGTAATGCCGGTCTTTTTGTTGCCGACGACGGTTATCCCGCTTATGGCCGGTTCGGAGCCCAAGTTCGTCAGGTCCTCAATGACATCGTAGATTTTGGTGTCGCCATGTTCCCCTAGAATGAGGGAAGCGTTCTCCAATTTGCCCTCCAGTGTGCGAACGGGGATTTTATCGATGGAGACAAGGGTATCCAAGAGGGTTTTCACATTCGAATTCCGGGCGACCAAAACCGGAATATTCACTTTCACATTGGCATCCCGCTCAAAGATATCGAATATGAAGTTTAAACTTTCCTTTCTCGCCAATTCCTCGCCAATTACGACGACTTGAACGTGAGAATAAATATTTCTCCTCGAAAAAACATTTGCATGATTAAATGCCGCTTCGGACAACGTCTTTCCGGTCGTTGTAAAATCGATGACGGGCGTAGTTCCAGAGCCCGTACTTTTTGCGGCATTCTCGATCGGATTCACCACCTGGTACGTGACCTCATACATGTCTTTATCGGGAAGATAATCAATTCCTAAACCAAGGACAATGGAAAGTTCATTTAATTCTTTGTAATTCGAGCACCCTGTGATGGTGGCGAACAATACCATCATGATCATGAACCTTAACATTGTTCTCACTCACGTTCACCCGCTTTATTCGTTGTGTTTACTATTAAGGTCAGGTGCCGACAGGCTTTGAATCGGGAAGCGCAGCAGCATGTCCTTCTGTTCGCGAAGTCTGAATGGAGCCATGGGAGCGAGGTAAGGAACGCCGAACGACCGAAGACCGCACATGTGCATGCTCGCGATAAGCGTCACGATCAAGAGACCGTACAGGCCGCAATAGGATGCGACGACTAGAAGCAGGAAACGGAGCATGCGCGCCGTGATGCCGATATTGTAGTAGGGGAGTGCGAAGCTGGCGATGGCGGTGATTGCAACGATGATCACCATCGCCGCTGAAACGAATCCCGCATCTACGGCTGCTTGTCCCAAGATGAGTGCTCCGACAATGGAGAGAGCCGGACCAACGGCTCTCGGCATGCGAATTCCGGCTTCCCGCAACACCTCAAAGGTGACTTCCATAATTAGCGCTTCTACAATCGCCGGAAAAGGCACGGCCTCCTTTTGCGCAGCGATGCTGACCAATAAAACGGTTGGCACGAGCGCCTGGTGAAATGTAATCATGGCGACATATAAAGAAGGTGCGTAAAGCGCGAGAAGGAACGCCACTAGACGTAAAAACCTCAGCATGCTTCCTATATATGGATTCTGGTAATAATCCTCCGGGGACTGAAAGAACTGCGTAAACGTAACGGGTACGATGAGCACGAAAGGCGTACCGCTAATAAAAAGAGCGATGCGTCCTTCAAGCAAATTACCAGCCACGATATCCGGACGCTCCGTATTTAGCACGGTCGGAAAAGGTGATCGTTGTCCGTCTTGGATCATGCTTTCGATGTATGCCGATTCAAGCACGCCGTCGATATTGATTTTTTGAAGCCTCTGCCTGACTTCCTTGACGATGGCTTCGTCCGCAATCTCTTTCACGTACATAATTTCGACGGCCGTCTGCGTCACGTTCCCGATCCTCATCTGTTCAAGCCGAAGTTTCGGACTTTGAATACGCGCCCGCACCAAGGATGTATTGGTCCTGAGATTCTCAGTAAAGCAGTCTTTGGGGCCGCGTATGACCGTTTGCGTGGTCGGTTCGGAGATGCTGCGTGATTCAATTTGTTTGGTATCCAGGATAAGAGCATTTGAATCGCCATCAATCACAATCACAGTTTTTCCGGATACAAGGGAGAAAAGGATTGCCTGTAAAGTATTCGTTTCCTGCATATTCGAAATCGCGATGACCTGCTTCAAATGAAGGTTTAGCGTTTCGGTAGTCGAGTCGGATTTGGATGTGGATGTGGAAAGGGGTTCCAATATATGCTCGTTAATCTGTTGCGATTTCGACATTCCGTCGATATAGATTAATGCCAGCGCACTCGGGAGACCAGAGTGATTAATGATGTGAACGATCAAATCAGAGCTATTGTCTAGAGCCTCTTGGATTTTAGAGACATTGTTATGAAGCTTGGTATCGAGCGGCGCTTCGGGAGGCAAGGAATTAATTTGACTATGATCGGGAGTATCATCTTTTTTTTTCGGCATCTCGACCCACCACCCATTCATCTCTTACATAAAAATCATGGATATTATTTACTATAGAACGGTAAATTATGCAAAATAGAAAGATATCGAAAAAGCTACTTGGTAGGTTCAGACGACAATAAAGCCGATCCTTTATGAACTTTTATTTCGTTACTCAATGAACTTGCTAATTACATTTCGCAAATGAATAATGTGTACGAGAAGGCGAATGGAGTCCGGAAGCATTAATTTGAGGAATAGCATTGACAATGAACAGTTGCAGGTCATATATTTGTTGTACATACAAAATATAAATCCATTAAACGGTTTTCAATCTTTCCTGAAACGGAGCGTGCCCTCATGCAATCATCTGCCCAATCCCCATCCAAGCTCTATTACGGCTGGATCGTCGTACTGGTGGCGTTCGTGACGCTGCTTGTCTCCGCGGGCATCCGGTCCATGCCGAGCATCTTCATGGTCCCGTTCGAAACGGAATTCGGCTGGGAACGCAGCGGAATATCCGGCGTCATCTCGGTCGGCATCTTCCTCTACGGCTTGGTCGGGCCGTTCTCGGCGGCGCTGCTGGCGAAGTTCGGCATCCGCAGGATGATGGTCATCTCGCTGATCATTTTGGCGGGCAGCCTGGCGGTCACGCCGCTGATGACGCAGCTCTGGCAATACCAGCTGCTCTGGGGCGTCGTGTCCGGACTGGCCACGGGCATGATGGCGAACGTGCTCGGCGTCACCGTCGCCAGCCGCTGGTTCGTGCAGCGCAGAGGCTTGGTCGTGGGCGTTCTGACCGCAAGCGCGGCGACCGGCCAGCTGCTCTTCCTGCCGCTGCTGGCTCGGATTACGGTCCATGAAGGCTGGCGCTACGCGGTATACACGGCTGTCGCCGTCGTTCTTGCCTTGGCTGTCGTCGTGGCGATCTTCATGCGCAACCATCCGTATGACGTAGGCGCAGCCGCCTACGGAACGGAGGAGGTCGTGAAGCCGGATCCGTTCCGGGGCAGCATTTTCTTAACGCCGCTCCTGACGCTTCGCGATGCGATGAAGAACAAAACCTTCTGGCTGCTGGCCGGAACGTTCTTCTTCTGCGGGTTCTCGACGAACGGTCTCATCGGCACGCATTTGATCGCCGCCTGCGGCGACCATGGCATCGAAGAAGTGACGGCTGCCGGGTTGCTCGCGTTCATGGGGATCTTCGATTTGTTCGGCACGACGATGTCGGGCTGGTTCACGGACCGTTTCGACTCCCGCAAGCTGCTCTTCTGGTACTACGGGCTGCGCGGTTTATCGCTTATCTTCCTGCCTTACGCGCTCAATGCGACGCCAACGATGCTCATCGTATTCTCGGTGTTCTACGGGTTGGATTGGATCGCGACCGTGCCGCCGACCGTCAAACTCGCGGCTCAGGAATTCGGCAAAGAGCGGGCGGGCATGGTGTTCGGCTGGGTCGTCGTATTCCATCAGATCGGCGCATCGACGGCGGCGTACGGCGCAGGATTGGTCCGGCAAATAACCGGCACGTATTCCACGACGTTCGTGACGGCCGGCTTCATCTGCCTGATCGCCGCGCTCATGGCGCTGCGGATCGCGAAGAAAGCCGCGGTTGTGCGGGCGCAGGCTTGATCCATAACAGGCAAAAACCGGCGAGATACGATCTCGGCCGGTTTTTTTGCGTCGGCTCCGCGAACAGCGAAGATACGAGGCATGGTGCTGGGAAAAGTCCCGACGCATCCGCGCTATATCCGGTTCTGCCTGCGGTATTCGGAGGGGCGGGCGCCATCCAGACTATTGAAAATCCGGCTAAGATAAGAGCCGCTGTCATAGCCGCACAGTCCGGCGATATGATCGAGCGTGTAGTCCGTATGAATGAGCAGCTGCTTGGCCCGGCTTAGCCGCAGCGCATTCACATGCTGCTGCGGCGTCATCCCGTAAGCCGACTTGAACCGCTTGGTCATGACGGTACGGCTCATATTCGCCGCGGCGGCAATGTCCTGCAGCCGGCCATCTTCGAAGGCGCGGGCTTCGATCTCCCGGCGTATGGCCTGCATGGCGGAATCGGGCGGAGCGGCGGCAGCTTGCAGCCGGTCTTCGAGCTCTTCCTGGAGCTGAAGCCACAGATCGCTCAGGCCGTGGCATAGCCGCAGCGCGGACATGCCGTCCCGCCTGCCGGAGACCGCCGCGATACGGCGCAGGTTGGCATAGTGGCGCGAGGTGTCCCGGATTGCGAAGCGATACGGACCGCCGTTGCCATTCAGGTGCAGCGACGGGAACACGGCTTCCTCGGACGTTAATCGCACGCCCGCGTAATGGAGCGCGAGCGGGGCGAGCGCCTCCCGCCTGACGTCGGTGCCCGGCGGACAGACGAGCACATCGCCTGGAACGGCGGTCCCGTCGAAGCCTCCGATCCGATAACGGAAATGCCCGTGGGCGAGGGCGAAGAGCAGCCAATGGTCGTCATCCCGCCCGATCGGCAGAACGAAGCGGGATTTGTTGACCGAGTAATGGTAAAAGCCGACCTGCAGCGGGTAATCCATCGGGATCGCTCCTTGTATGTGGGCCAATTGCGGGCTCGTAATTGAAAGAACCGCAGAATACGCCGTTGAATGCAACATCGCGTCCGGACAACGAAATCCGGCATCAGCTTCAGTATATAACAAGGGGGCGGAGCGGTCACCGAACCATTGGAACAAATGTGCATCGAATGAGCGATTTTCTGCATCGTGACTGGATTTCACAGCGTGTATAATAGGCGCAAACCTTCAGGAGGCGATGAAAAAATGAAATCCGATCCGTATTACGAGATCGTCGTATATGGCGCAACGCCGGGAGGCATCGGTGCTGCCATTGCCGCCGCGCGAAGAGGCAGACGCACGCTGCTGCTTGAACCTTCGCCGTATATCGGCGGCATGATGACGAGCGGGCTCGGCCGCACGGATATCGACTGGCTCGAAGCGTCCGGCGCCATCTACCGCGAGTTCGCCGGGCGCGTGGAAGCCCATTATGCAGGGAAATATGGAACCGCTTCCGCGGAAGCGGAAGCTTGCAACAGGGGCATGTTTTTCGAACCGTCGCTAGCCCGCGCGATTCTGGAGGACATGCTGGCGGAGGAGCGCTTCCTGACCGTGGTGAGGTGCGCGGAGCTGCTGTCTGCGGACGTAGAAGAAGGCCGACTGACCCGGATTTTGATCGAGAAGGAAGCGGGGGACTGGCAGGGGCGGCGTTTCCTGTCTGCGGAAGTGTTCATCGACGGGACGTATGAAGGCGATCTTGCCGCGCTGGCCGGCGTGCCCTATGAGGTCGGACGCGAATCGAGGGACGAGTGGAACGAAGAATTCGCCGGCGTCCTGTATATGAACTTCGATCCGTCCAAAGAGGTGCTTCCGGGGAGCACCGGCGAGGGCGACGACCGCATTCAAGCGTACAATTACCGATTGTGCATCACCGACGTCCCGGAGAACCGCGTTGCGGTGTCCAAGCCTGCAGCGTATAACCGAGAAGAATACGCAAGCCTCGCGATCGATGCGGCGGAAGGCCGAATTCGGTCGATTCGCGACGTGCTGAATATTCTGCCGGTACCCGGAGGGAAGACGGACACGAACAACCATCACTACTGTATGTGCTCGAGCGATCTTCCGGAGGAGAACGGAACGTACCTGGACGGCAGCCGCGAGGAGCGTCAGCGGGTTAGAGACCGGCATCGGCATTATCTGCAGGGGCTGCTTTGGTTTCTGCAGCATGACGAATCGCTGCCGCTTGCTTTCCGCGAAGAGTCGTTGCGCTGGGGCTATGCGGCGGATGAGTTTACGGATACGGAGCATTTTCCGCCGCAGCTGTACGTGCGGGAAGGAAGGCGGATTCTCGGCGAATACCGGTTCACGGAGAATGACGCCCGCTTGGCGCCGGGCTTCGGCCGTACGCCGATTCATGCGGACAGCGTCGCGGTCGGAGCCTACGCGATCGATTCCCATGCCACGCGCAAGCGCGAAGCCGCCGGGCAAAATGCGGCGCTCGAAGGCTTCCTCGGTCTTGGCTGGCTGACGGAAGTGTACCAAATTCCATACGGTGTCATGCTGCCGCTGGGCGTTGAAGGTCTGCTCGTGCCTGTGGCCGTGTCGGCAACGCATATGGGTTTGGGCACGATTCGGATGGAACCGTGCTGGATGCAGCTCGGTTATGCCGCAGGCGCGGCCGCGGATCTGGCGATCCGATCCGCGGCGTCGCCGCGCGGCATCTCCATCGATGCGCTGCAGGATGAGCTGCTCGCCGCCGATCAGCTGATCGGGTTCTACCGCGATACCGATGCCTCCGGATTGATGGGCAAAGCCATTCAATATTTCGGCGCGAAAGGCGCCTTCCGCTCATACGAAGCCGAGCCGGATCAGGCCGTCACGGTCGAGCAGGCTTCGGCGCTTCTTGCGCTGGCCCGCCTGCTGCCCGGCGGGGCCCGATTCCCGGCGCTGCCTGCCGCCGGCACGATCCTGCCCGCGGGAACGGACATGGGGCCGCGCCTGCCGCGGGAAGAACCGTCGCCCGCCGCGTATTGGCAGCAGCATCCGCTGCTGGCGCAAGGGCATGCCGGCCGCTGGCTGCAGGCAGCCGGCAGGGCGCTTGCCGGCGGAGCGGCCCGGAGCGGCGCGGCGCTTGCGAGCCACCCGGCGGCGGCCGATTGGCTCCGCACGGACAGCGCGGCTTCGGCCGAAGACAGGCCGTCCCCGATGGGCAGCCGCACCGGGGAGGCCGCCGCGGCCGTCACGGTCGGAGAGTGGTGCGGCCTCTTGTACGGCTTGCTGCTCGAATCGCGGCGGCAAGCCGGAGCCCGCGCAGGCGGGCGGTAAGCGGAGCAAGCCGGGCCGGCCGCGGAGTGGGCTGCGGTCAGCCAGCTCCGCAAGGCGCGGCTGGCGGCGCGCATGGCTTGCAGCATGCGACCGCTAGCCGCTGTCGCAGCGGGAGCCGCAAGCCTTGGCGCATTGCGCATAGCCGCTTGCAGCGGATTCACCCCAAGAGTTGCACCCAGTACACTACATGGGCGGAAAACCGTCCAATTCGCCGTAAGAGTTGTACCCCGTACACTACATTGGCGGAAACCCGGCGGATTCGCCGCAAGAGTTGTACCCAGTACACTACATTGGCGGAAAACCGGCGGGTTCGCCGCAAGAGTTGTACCCAGTACACTACATTGGCGGAAAACCGGCGGGTTCGCCCCAAGAGTTGTACCCAGTACACTACATGGGCGGAAACCCGCCCAATTCCCCCAAGAGCCGCACCAGGTACCTGCATCCCGATTCTTCCGCCGCCGGGATGTCCCCGAGACAATCCCGGCCCGCCAAGCCGCCCGAATCAAATTCGGGCGGCTTTTTCACGCGGAACTGTTTCAAACTCCGCGCGAACGGGTAATGACCACGGTTAATGCCGCGTAAGCAGCATGCTTGACCTCCGAGCCCGGATATGGTTCACTCGATCCAGGCTTGAATTCCCCCGCGAAAGCCGCAGAGCAGCCTGCTTGCGGCGATGCCGGTTTATCTGGTTGACCTTGGCTAAATTGTGCCAATTCCTTGACCGGGCAGGATCGGGCCTGCCGATCTCGAATAAAGAATACGCCCCATTTTATCAACGGTTCAAAGGAGTGCTGGCATGAGAGAGCAAGAAGACCCCAAGAGCAAGGAAAACCGCAAACGAAATGCGTTCACGCTGCGCTTGAATATGTTTTTCGGCATGACCTTTATCGTATTCAGCATTTTAATCGTACGGCTCGCGATTTTGCAGTTTGTCGACGCCCCTAAATTCCAGGCGGAATTGGACGATAACGGCACAAGGTCGGTGAAGATCCCGCCGATCCGCGGAAATATTTTGGATTCCCAAGGAAAACCGCTGGCGTATTCCACCTCGACGCAATCCCTGTACTACACGATTCAGGCGGGACTGAAGGATGCGGATGCAGACAAGCTGGCACAGAAGCTGTTCGATATTTTCACCAAGATCGGCACGCCGGATCAGAAGCTAACCGTCAAAGAAATCAAGAAACGGATGGACCTTGCGCATATTCAGAATACATATGCGGTCCCGCGCCGAATCAAGATGGGCCTGTCCGAAGCGGAAATCGCCTACTTCTCCGAGAACCGCGAGCAGTACCCGGGATTCGATATCGTGGAGGAGAGCGTCCGCAACTACGACAAGGATGACGTTGCCGTGCAGCTGGTCGGGTACCTGAAGAAGTACCGCGGCGTTCGGGAATCCATGAGCAAATACAAGAACATTGCCGATCAAGAAGACGCCAAGCAGCAATATCTGGACGATGAGGATGTCGGTGTCGACGGTCTCGAATATATGTACCAAGACGTGCTTCGCGGCGAGAACGGACTGAAGGATTATCCCGTCAACGCGAAGGAAACGATCATCGGACCTCCCGTGGTTACGGTGCCAGTCAAAGGAGACAATCTGTTCCTCACGATCGACAAACGCGTTCAACTGCTGACGCAGCAGGCGATCACGGATCATCTCGCGTACATGAAGACAGCCTCGGGCTATTATAAGGACGGCGCGGACGCGACAACGGGTTATGCCGTTGCCATGGAAGTCAATACGGGAAAAGTCGTCGCCATGGCCAGCATGCCGGATTATGATCCGAGCGTTTGGGAAGGCGGTTCGATCAGTCCGGAGGACTGGGACGCAACGACGTATTTCCAAGCGAACGGCACGATCCGCCAAGCGTATCCGCCTTACGCCGACGAGAAGGAACGCAACCGCCATCCGTCCTCGATCGTACCGCTCGGCTCCACGCAGAAGCCGCTTTCCGTGCTCATCGGACTGAACGAGAAATTGTTTACGACGCATGACGTATTTAACGATACAGGCGTGTTCCTCTTCGGTAAATCGAAGCCGCAGGTCGCGATTCACGATTCGCAAGGCCATGCATACGGTCATATCGACGCCGCGGGCGCGATCCAGCATTCGTCCAATACGTTCATGGCCGCGATGGTCGGGAATAAGCTGTACCAGAAGTACAAAGGCGCTAAGGGCGTAGATGTCTGGGATAACTACGTCAAGCAGTTCGGCCTCGGGGTTTCCACCGAAAGCGGACTGCCGGGCGAAAGCAAAGGCGTTATCGATTATTATCACGAATCCGAAACCGCGAGCTCGCAGTCGGCGCTCATTCGGGCGTCCTTCGGCCAGCAGGCCAAATACACGACGCTGCAGCTGGCGCAATACGCGGCGATGCTCGGTAATGAGGGCAAGCGGATGCAGCCGCAGTTCGTCAATAAAGTCGTCGACCAGGACGGCAAAGTCGTGCAGGGCTTCACGCCGAAAGTATTGAATACCGTATCGTTCCCGCAAGAGTATTGGGACGAAATTTACGCTGGCATGAGCAAGGTTTCCGTGCAGGGCTTCGACGACTTCAAGTACAATTTCCTTCGCAAAACGGGTACGTCCGAGCAGGACGTCGGCGACCGGAAGAAGGTCGAGAACTCCGTGTTCATCGCCCTCGCGCCGGCAGAGCACCCTGTTCTCGCCGTGGCGGTCGTCGTGCCGGACGGCGGGTTCGGCGCCTACGGCGCCGCGCCGATCGCGCGTAAAATCTTCGACGCGTACGACGAGTACGTCGGCCTGGACGGCACGCCGCATCCGCCGCCGACGAATACGGCAGCCGGAACAACCAACACGACAGGCGGCACGGCTGCAAACGGACAAACGGCAGCACATTAATGGCAAGTAGCTGCATGCGTTATATGCGTTGAACGAAGCGAGGCTCGAAGGCCTCCGGTTAGATCGAGAAGCAACTACAGTTCAACATATACTCTGACCTCGGGGCAGCCCCCCGGGGTCTTTTTTGCGTTCAGGCGTCCGCTTAACCGGAGATCCAGACAACTGGCTAACAAAAGACGATCGATGTTCAGAGAGTAATATATAACCGCGAAAAGCAATGAATTATGATTTGTACATAAGAGAAAGGCCATGCAGCAGCGCTTGCTTATCGCCGCCGCAAGTCGGCTGGCGCGGGAAATTCGCATGCCGAAGATGCAAACAGCTCGGTTCCCGTCTGCTTTCATCGGATATTATGATCGCGCTTACAACGGGAAAATAGGCTGCATTTTACGAATGCGAATCACCGCATGAGGCGGCTGTCCGGGAAGGATGTGATGAACGACCAAGCGAGTGCCGGCACGAATGCATCGGCAATCAAGAACGATGCGGGCTGCGGACCGCAGACGGAAACGAACGGAAGAAACGGCTGTACCGTAAGGATTCGACGACAATTTAATGTGGGGGAATGACAATGAACCGATCGTTAAAGTTCAAATCGCTCGTGCTTATGGCCAGTATATCCTTGGCAGCCTTGACGGCTTGCAGCAACTCGAATAACGGCGGGGACAACGCAGCCGGCAACGGAAACACGGCAGCGGCCGGTAACGACGGCACGAAAGCGACGAACGGCAATGCGGCAGCAAGCGGCGGCAACGCGGCTAACAACGGCGCGAACAACGCGGAAGACGACGATGTCACGACGATGAGCAAAGTATCGGGCATGACCATTCGGATCGCCGCCAACTGGGACGGCACGCCGACGCCGGATACGCCGATGGGCGCGAAGCGTCTCGAGCTGCAGAAAGCGGTCGAAGCGAAATACAACGTGAAGATCCAATACTTGAACATTCCGAACGAAGAGTTCCAGAACAAAATGAAGGCCTCGATTCTGAACGGCAGCCCTGCCGCCGAAATTTGGTACATGGGCAGTTCGGATGTCGTGCCCGGCCTCGCCAAGGAAGGGCTGTTCCTGCCGATCGACGATTTAATCTCGCTTTCGGACGAGAAGCAAATTCCGGTCGACGATTTCCGCAAGTACACGGGCTATAACGGGAAGATTTACGGCTTCAATACGGAAGCGAGCGTCGATCAAATCGGTATTTTCTATAACCGGGCGCTGTTCGAGAAGAACGGCTTGCCTGATCCGCATACGTGGGTCGAAAGCAAAGAATGGACCTGGGATAAGTTCAGGGAAGTGGCGAAGCAGCTGACCAAGGATACGAACGGGGACGGCAAACCGGATCAATGGGGACTGACGGGCTATGCGGGTGACTGGGTCTGGTTCCAGGCCTTGGCGAACGGCGGCCATCTCTTCGATCTGGAGACGGGCAAGCAGACGCTTGACGATCCGAAGACGCAAGAAGCGATGGACTTCATGGCGAAGCTGTTCACGGAAGACAAAGTGGTCGCGGATTCGACTTGGGGCTTCCTCGATTCGTTCCCGAAAGGAAATATCGGGATGACGCCGAGCTTCTCGTGGACGGGCGGCACTTGGAAAGCGAACATGAAGCAGGACGGCTACGGATTCCTGCCGATGCCGCTCGGACCGGGACAGACGGATTACGTGAACCCGTCCAGACAAACGAACTCGAACTTCATCGCGAAGGGCACGAAATACCCGGAAGCCGTCATGCAAATTTGGAAAGAGCTGCAGGTTTGGGATACCGAAGCGCATGCCGACGAGTATTACAATGCGCAATACGACCACGACGACGATATCGAAGTGGCCAAAATGCTGAGCAAAAACGTCAATTTCGACTTCTTCAACACGATCAACGGCGGCCTCATCGACCAAATCGGCAACGAGCTGGCAACGGGCGCCACGACCGCGGCGCAGGCGGCTCAGAAGTACGGCCCGATGCTCCAGGATAAAGCGGACATCTTGCTGAAGCAATAGCATCCGCATCCGCAATGGAAATCGCGAACAGTCGCACCCGGAATTCCCGCCTGGTCTTCCCTGAAGGCTCAGGCAGGAAACGGAATTCCGGGGCGATTGTTTCCGGCATTGCGGGGACGTTGAAAGGAGGGACGGCGAGTGCCTTACGGACGTTGGAGAAGGCCGGCCATATATGGGCTGTCGGCTATTGTGGCGATAGCTGTCGCCGTGCCGTTGTACAGGGCGGTTCAGCAAGGAAAGTCAGACCGCGTGTTCGCCGCGGGCGATGCCTCCGTCATGGACGAAGCGTTGGCCGGCAAGCCGCAGAAGGGGAGCTACGCAGCCTACCTCGCGGCATTCAAGGATGAACCTAAGCCGGAAGCGGGCGTAACGATTCCCGCCGGCGACTATGCCTCCGCGAACGATATGAAGGCGAAGGTCATGCCGCAGTACGAAGGCGCGCAGGGCGAGGCGGTATGGACGGACGAATCCGGTTCGATCGCCTGGAACGTGGACGTACCGGCAACGGGCTTGTATAACATGGCGGTCGACTACTTTCCGATTGAAGGCAAGAGCGCGGCCATCGAACGACAGATTCTGATCGACGGCCAGGCGCCGTTCACCGAGGCGGGAAGCATCGTCTTCTCCCGCGTATGGGGGAGCGCGTCCGCGATCGCCAAACGCGACGATAACGGCAACGACATCCGGCCGCAGGAAATCGAGAAGCCGGTGTGGCAGCAAGCGATCGTCAAAGATGCGGAAGGCTCTTACGAGCAGCCGTTTTATTTTCACTTATCCGCAGGCAAGCATACCATTACGTTCGTCTCGCTGCGGGAGCCGATGGTCATCGGGGACATCAGGCTGATGCAGCAGCCGGCAACGCCGACGTACGCGGAAGCAAGCCAAGCGTATGCGTCGGAAGGCCTGAAGCCGGTCAAGGACGCGCTCGTCAAAGTGCAGGGGGAGCAAGCGGTCCGCGTCTCCGACCCGACGCTGTATCCTTCGAACGACCGCTCAAGCCCGGCAACGGAGCCGTACGACGTATCGAAAATCCGGATGAACATGATCGGCGGACACAACTGGCGCATGCCCGGCCAATGGATCGAATGGGATGTCGAGGCGCCGGAGGACGGCTTGTACCGGATCGCGTTCAAGAGCCGTCAGAACGAGCTGCGCGGCTTGTACGCCACTCGGAAATTGACGATCGACGGGACGATTCCGTTCCAGGAAGCGAAAGAAATCCGATTTCTGTACGACCGGGACTGGAGCATGGGCATTCTCGGCGGAAGCAAGGACCCGTATCTGTTCAAGCTTGCGAAGGGCAAGCATACGATTCGTTTGGAAGTTTCGCTCGGCGACGTGGCACCGATGATCCGCGCCGTGCAGAACGCAGTGCTGGAGTTGAACGCGCTGTACCGGGACATCATCAAAATTACCGGCTCGACGCCCGACCCGAACCGTGACTATCACCTCGATCGCCAAGTTCCCGGACTGGTATCGAGATTCAATGCGCAGAGCAAGCTGCTGTACGGCATCGGAGACGCACTGGAGCAATTGACCGGCGAGAAGAGCGAACAGGTAGCGGCGCTGTACCGGACGGCTTATCAACTGGAAGACATGGCGAAGCGCCCGGATACGATTCAAGACCGGCTGGATACGTACAAAGTAAACGTCGGCAGCTTAGGCACTTGGCTGCTTACGGTCCGCGAACAGCCGCTCGATATCGATTATTTGCTGCTTGCGGGCACGGACGTTACGCTGCCGAAGGCGAACGCTTCGTGGCTGGCCAAGGTGAAGCACGAGAGCCAGGCATTCTTGTATTCCTTCTTCGAGGATTACAACAGCCTCGGCGACGTGTCCTCCGGCGACGGCAAGCAAGGCGGGACGGTTACGGTATGGATCGGCACGGGCCGCGATCAGGCGCAGGCGCTGAAGTCGATGATCGACGACACGTTCACGCCGGAAACCGGCATCAAAGTCGACCTGAAGCTGGTGCAGATGGGCAATCTGCTGCCTGCGACGCTGGCAGGCGAAGGGCCGGACGTAGCGATGCAGATCGATAACCAGACGCCGGTTAACTTCGCGATGCGCAATGCCGCGCAGGATCTGACCGTATTTAAGGATTTCGCCCAAGTGGCCTCGCGCTTCCGCGACAGCGCCATGGTGCCTTACCGGTACGGCGACAACGTCTACGCGCTGCCGGAGCAGCAATCGTTCGGCATGCTGTTTTACCGGAAGGACGTGCTCGATGAACTGGGGCTGAAGGTGCCGCAAACGTGGGACGATGTGTACGACATGATCCCGGTGCTGCAGAAGAACAATATGCAATTCGAGCTGCCGTTGGAGCAGAACTTTGCCCGGATGCCGTCGATGGCGCCGAACGCGATCTATACGTCGCTGCTGTTCCAGTCGAATGGCCGGCTGTACGCGAATGGCGGCAAGCGGAGCGATCTGGATTCCGAGGCGTCGATGCGTTCGTTCCGGCAGTGGACGGAGTTTTATACGAATTACAGAATGCCGCTTACGTTCGACTTCCCTAACAGGTTCCGGACCGGCGAGATGCCGATCGGGATCGCCGATTACACGCTGTACAACAATTTGACCGTATCCGCGCCTGAAATTCGCGGGTTGTGGGATTTCGCGCCGATTCCGGGCACGAAGGCGGCAAGCGGCGAAATCCGGCGGGACGAGGGCAGCAGCGGCACGTCGGTCATGATGCCCGGCAACGCGGCGCACAAAGATAACGCGTGGTCGTTCATGAAATGGTGGACGAGTACGGATACGCAGGTCCGGTTCGGCCGGGAAATGGAAGGCCTGATGGGGGCCGCGGCGCGTTATCCGACCGCGAATACCGAAGCGCTGGCCGAGCTGCCTTGGCCGGTGAAGGATTACCGCAGTTTGCAGGAGCAGTGGGAGTGGGTGCAGGGGATTCCGGAGGTGCCGGGAGGCTATTACACCGGCCGCCAGATCGACAACGCTTTCCGTAAGGTCGTCAACGAGAACGCCAACGCCCGTGAAACCCTGTACGATTACACGCGTTCCATTAACGACGAAATCAGTTTGAAGCGCAGCGAATTCAAGCTGCCGGACTAGGGGGGAAACCGTTTGTTCGCAAAAGCCGCGGCCGAGTTCAATCGCAGCAAGCATGCCTATGTGATGCTCGCCCCCTATTTGCTGCTGTTCGTTCTGTTTACGGTTGTGCCCGTCGCCATCTCGCTGGTTATCAGCTTCACGTATTTCAACATGCTGGAATTTCCGCGATGGGTCGGCTGGCACAATTACCAGCAGCTGTTCCTGGAGGACGACGTCTTCCTGATCGCGATCAAGAACACGTTCATCTTCGCCGTCATCACAGGCCCTCTCAGCTACATGGCCTGCTTCCTGTTCGCGTGGCTGATTAACGGGCTGCAGCCGAAAGTACGCGCATTGTTCACGCTGCTCTTCTATGCGCCGTCGATTTCCGGAAATATCTACTTCATGTGGCAGCTGCTGTTCTCCGGCGATTCGTACGGCTACATCAATGGCTTCCTGATGAAGCTCGGCGTCATCGTCGAGCCGATTCAGTGGCTGACCGACCCGAAATACATTTTGCCGATCATCATTCTCGTCCAGCTGTGGCTCAGCCTCGGCACCAGCTTTCTCGCTTTTATCGCCGGTCTGCAGAACATCGACAAGACGCTGTTCGAAGCGGGAGCGGTCGACGGCGTCAGCAACCGCTGGCAGGAGCTGTGGTATATCACGCTGCCGGCGATGCGGCCGATGCTGATGTTCGGCGCCGTCATCCAAATCACGAGCTCGTTCGCCGTGGCCGACGTCGCGATCAATCTGGCCGGATTTCCGAGCGTCAACTACGCGGCGCACACGATTGTCACCCATCTGATGGACTATGGAACAGTACGTTTCGAGATGGGCTATTCGTCGGCGATCGCCACGGTGCTGTTCATTATGATGATCACGATGAATGTACTCACGCAGAAACTGCTGCGAAGAATAGGAGAGTGACGCATGAGCGAAACGATGCTGGAGCGGGCGCCGAAGGCCGGAAAAGCCGCTTCCGCGGCAGGCCGGCCCAACCTGTTCAGGCTGTTCAGGCTGCGGCGCGCAAAGAGGGTCAACCATTCCTGGTGGGGCAATGCCATCGCCTTTCTCGTGCTCTGCGCCGTAGCCGCATTCATGGCGTTGCCGCTCGTTTTCTCGATTAACAACGCCTTTAAGCCGCTGGACGAAATCTTCGTCTTTCCGCCGAGATTTCTCGTGCGCAATCCGACGCTGACCAATTTCGGAGATCTGTTCTCCCTGCTCTCCAATTCTTGGGTGCCGTTCTCGCGCTACGTCTTCAATACGGTGTTCATAACGCTGGCCGGTACAGTGGGCCATGTCATTCTGGCCTCGGCGGCCGCGTTCGTGCTTGCCAAGTATCAATTCAAAGGGAAGAACTTGATCTTCACGATGATCGTGCTGTCGCTGATGTTCTCCGGGCAAGTGACGATGATTCCGAACTACATGACGATGGCCTGGCTTGGGTGGATCGACTCGTATGCATCGATTATCGTGCCGGCGTTCGCGTACCCGCTCGGTCTCTACCTGATGAAGCAGTTCATGGAGATGATTCCCGACTCGCTGCTCGAAGCGGCGAAGATCGACGGCGCAAGCGACTACCGCATCTTCTGGCAGATCGTCATGCCGCTCGTCAAGCCGGCCTGGATGACCCTTACGATTCTGTTGTTCCAGATGCTGTGGGGCACCGACGGCGGCAATTTCGTCTACAGCGAGCAGCTCAAGACGCTTCATTACGCGGTGACGCAGATCGTTCTCGGCGGTATCGCCCGTACGGGAGCCGCCGCGGCCGTGTCGCTGCTGCTCATGAGCGTGCCGATTCTATTCTTTCTATTTTCGCAGAGCAAAATTATCCAAACGATGGCCACTTCAGGGATGAAGGATTGAGCGGCCGGCGTCTTCGGAGCGCACGGGATGCGGATGGAACGGCCATCCGCCGCCGCTAAACCGCGCTTTCGAAGAAATCGCTAGGGGGGAGACCGATTGAGAACGATCGTACTGAAGGCCAGGTCCCTGCTTATCGGCATCGGCGCTGCCGCGCTGCTCGTCGCCAGCCCGGCTGCTGCTGCAGCGGACCAGCCGTATGAAGGCTATAACTACTCGTACTGGCAGAAGTCGGTTCCATCGCCCAACGCCTACTTGCCGTCCTCGGTAATCGACGGCGTGTCGCTCGGGGCGGGGGCGCTCAAACTGCCGGGAGATCTGTTCGTCGGCAAGGACAACCGCATTTACGTGCTGGACAGCGGCAACAACCGCATCCTCGTGCTGAACGAGCAGTTCAAGCTCGAGCACGAAATCAAAGGCTTCGCGAACGGCGGAAAGCAGGATACGTTCAACAATCCGCAGGGCATCTTCGTGACGAGCTCCGGCCATATCTATGTCGCGGACACGGACAACGGGCGTATTGTCGAGCTGGACGGGGCTGGCATGCTCGTCCGCGTCATCGGGCCGCCCAAATCCGAAATCCTGCCGGCGGACTTCCGCTATGCGCCGATCAAGGTAGCGCTCGACCGGGCGAATCGGATGTACGTCATCGGCCGCGGCGTGACCGACGGGATGATGGAATTCGATATGACCGGTACCTTCAATGCGTTCATGGGCGCGCCGCGAGTGTCGTTTAATCCGGTGGATTTGTTCTGGAAGGAAGTGTCGACGAAGGCGCAGCGGGACAAAATGATTCAGTTTATTCCGACGGAATTCAACAACCTCGAAATCGACGGGAACGGTTTTATCTACGTGACGACCCAAACCAAGTCGGCCGCGCCGATTCAGAAGCTGAATCCGACGGGCATTAATATTTTGAAAGCGAACGGCGCCGTGCCGCCGATCGGGGACGTCCAGCACCGGGTAGACGAAGAATCGCAATTCACGGACATCTCGGCCGGCGAACATGGCATCTACCATGCGCTGGATACGCGCAAAGGCCGGATTTTCACCTATGACGAGGAAGGGCATCTGCTCTATGTCTTCGGTCAGCGGGGGGAGCAGGCCGGAACGTTCCGGACGCCGGCGGCGATCGATTCCTTGGGCGACGACATTCTGGTGCTGGACCGCGATCAGTCGCTGATTACGCTGTTCAAGCCGACGCCGTTCGGCGAAGCCGTCAATAAGGCGGTCGCGCTGCATGACGACGGCAAGGAGGAAGAAGCGCGCGGCTGGTGGAACCAAGTGCTGCGCGTGGACGGCAACTACGAGCTGGCCTATGACGGCATCGGCAAGTCGTTTCTGCGGGAAGGCAACTATCGGGATGCGATGCGGTATTTCAAGCTCGGCATGGATCGTACCTATTATTCGAAAGCGTTTCAGTTGGAGCGCAAACAGCAGGCCCGCCGCTATTTCACGCCGGTCATGTCGGTTCTCGTTCCGCTGCTCGTCCTGCTCTGGCTCGGGCCGAAGGTGCTGCGCTACGGGAAGAGGAAATGGCGCAGAAGCGACGGGAAAGGGGGTATCGGGTTAGATGGTTAAGGAGCAGCTGGGTTTCGCGTTCTATGTCATCTTCCATCCGTTCAAGGGCTTCTGGGATATGAAATACGAGGGCCAAGGCCGCACGTCGGCCGCACTCTCGGTACTGGCGCTGCTCGTTATCGCCGTGATCGTCAAAATGCAGTTCGCCGGCTTCCTCGTCAACGGGAACAAGCTGGATGAATTGAACAGCATGGATCAGCTGCGGAACGTCGTGCTGCCGTTCTTCCTCTGGTGCGTCGCCAATTGGTCGACGACCACCTTGATGGAAGGCGAGGGCAAGTTCGTCGAGATCATCCGGGCGGTCGGCTACGCGCTGCTGCCGATGGCGCTGCTCTACTTCGTGCAGACGGCGTTCAGCAATATCGTGACGCTGCAGGAGAGCGCCTTTTATTATTTCTTCGACGGCCTGGCCGTCGCTTGGATCGTCTGGCTGCTCTTCATCGGCACGATGACGGTGCATCAGTATTCCGTCAGCAAAACCATCGTGACGATGGGGCTGTCGCTGATCGTCTGCGGCATCATCATCTTCATCGGCATGCTGTTCTTCAACTTGCTGCAGCAAATGTTCGGCTTCGTTTACACGATTTACAGGGAACTCGCGTTTCGGTCGTAAACCGCGCTTGCGGCGGTTGGACGGAACGCTCTCGGGAGGGCGCATATGAGGAAGAAGATACTGTTGCTAGTGTGCGCGTCGCTCGCGATCGCTGCCGTCTCGCTCACGGTTGTCCGCTCGGGCGCGGCGGTTACGCAAGCCGCGGAGACGCAGGCGGCGGAGAAGGCGGACCCCGCTCCGGCCAGAGCGGCAGCCGCAACGACAACCGCAACGACGGCCGCGGCGGACACGGCGGACACGGCGGTTTCGTCCGCGAAGGCCGCGCTGCCGCAGGACGGGAGCGTGCCGGGCATGGAGCTGGCGGCGCAGAACGACCGGCTGTCGTTGTACGTGAATCGGAAGACGACGGAGGTCGCGGTCAAAGTTCGCGACAGCGGCGACATCTGGTATTCGAATCCGCCGGGGAGACAGGAAGATCCGCTCGCCGAGGCATTCGTCAAGGGAAGGCTCGGCTCGCAACTATCCATGAATTATTACACCGGCGACGGGAAGGTCGGCTTTATCGACAATTACAACGAGAGCATCGCCAGGAATCAGTTCGATATTCAGATCGCGGACGGGAAAGTGACCGTCGATTACGTGATCGGCGATGTTTCCGCAGAGCTGGCTGCGCCGAAACGATTCGGGATCAGCCGGTTCGAGAAGGAGATTCTGCCAAAGATCGCCGATGAGGCCGTACGGAAGAAATTCAATGAAGCCTACCGCCTCGTCAAGGAAGCGGGTTATTACGAGCTGTGGAACAACTTGTCTAAGGACCGCGTGAAATCGATGCTCGAGACGCTGGTCGGCATCGGGTACACGGCGGACGACTTTGACCGGGATAACCGCGACAACGGGGTAATCATTCCGCCGAAGGTCGCTTTCAAGGCGACGCTTCAGTATTCGCTCGACGGAGATAATCTGCTCGTGACGATGCCGTTGTCGAAGATGACCCAGACGAAGGAATTCCCGATTCAGAAAGTATCGCTGCTAGAATTCTTCGGCGCCGCAGATTCGAAAGCGCAGGGCTATATGCTGGTGCCGGACGGTTCGGGCGCGCTGATCGATCTGAACAACCGGAAGACGTCCGCCGCTCCGTTCGCGACGCCGATCTACGGCAGCGACATGACGTTCGACGAGCGAAGCGAGGGACCCCACTCGGCGCAGGCGCGGATGCCGGTATTCGGCATGAAGCAGGGCGACATGGCGATGCTCGGCATCGTCGAGCAGGGGGACGCGATGGCGAACGTGGAAGCGGACGTCGGCGGCAGGCAGCATTCCTATAATCAAGTGCATGCCAGCTTCACGGCGATGGCGATGGATGAGATCAGCCTGACCGCAGGCTGGTTCTCGAACAGCATTCCCGTCTTCCAGTCGAAGATGAATCAGGGCGACGTCGTCATCCGCTATGCGTTCATGTCGGGGGCCGACGCGACGTATTCCGGCATGGCCAGCCGGTACCGGCAGTACCTGATCGACCAGGCAGGCATGAAGCCGCTCGCCGATAACGGCCATACGCCGTTCTTCCTGGAGCTGCTCGGCTCGGTGCCGAAGAAGGCCTCGTTCCTCGGCATCCGTTACCGCAAATCGGAGCCGCTCACGACCTTCGATCAGGCGCAGGAGATCGTGCAGAAGCTGAAAGCCGTCAACGTGGACGACATCAAGCTTCGCTATGTCGGCTGGTTTAACGGCGGCATGCTGCAGAAGGCGCCGACCTCGATCAAGCCGGATAAGGCTGCCGGCGGGAAGAGCGGCTTCAATGCGCTGGCCGCGTATTTGAAGGAACAGCATGTCGCGTTCTACCCGGACGTCTCGCTGCTTCATGCATATGGCGACAAGGGCCTGTTCGGCCAGAACCGGAATGCATCCTTGTTCCTGAATCAGAAGACGGCGGAGCGCTATCCGTACGTAAGAGCGACGGGCAGACAGAACGGCAATGCGTCGCCTTATTACATCGTGACGCCTGCGAAGCTGCCTGGCATCGTGACCCGGTTCGCCAATGCTTATGCCGATTACGGGGTGACCGGACTGTCTGCCGGCGATCTGGGCGACTTGATCAACTCCGACTTCCGCAAGTCGAACATGGTCGACCGTCAGGAAGCCGCGACCGTCATCCGGACGCAGGCGCAGACGCTGGCCAAAGAGTTCCCCGATCTGCTGGTCGAAGGCGGCAATGCCGCGCTGGTGCCGTATTTCAAGAGCGTCGTCGGCGCGCCTACGAGCAGCAGCGGCTACCAAATTACCGATCGCAGCGTTCCTTTCTACGAGATGGCGCTGCATGGCTACGTCGATTATGCCGGGGATCCGGCCAACATGACGCTTGGCGGAGATTTGCGCAAGTACGAGCTGAAGCTGCTGGAAACGGGCGCAAACGTCTATTTCCAATGGTCGTATTCGCCGCCGTCGAAAGTGAAGGATACGGAGTTCGATCACTATTACGCGACGCTGTATTCCGATTGGCTGAAGGAGGCGGCGGAGATGTACCGCGAAGTAACGGCGGTGCTGGGCGACGTACGGACGCTTCCGATTACGGACCATCGGCAATTGGCTGAAGGCGTGTTCCGGACGACGTACGGTAACGGAAAGCATGTAACAGTCAACTACAACGATGCGCCGGCGACCGTGGATGGCACGACCATTCCGGCCCAAGGCTACGTGACGGGCGGTGAACGGCCATGATGCGCAAACAGCTGTCCTTCGAGCAGCAGAAGAAATGGTACGGCGTCCTCTTCCTATCGCCGTGGATGCTTGGCTTCCTGCTGCTGTTCGCCATCCCGCTCATCGCCTCCTTCCGGTTCAGCCTCGGGAAACTGGAGATGCTGGCCGCGGGCGGATATAAAGTCATGTACGGCGGCTTCGGCAATTACAAGTACGCGCTGACCGAGCATGCCGAATTTAACCGCGTGCTGACCGAATCGGTCGTGAACATGGCGGTTAACGTGCCGCTCATTCTGTTCTTCAGTCTGTTTGCGGCGACGCTGCTGAACCAGAAGTTTCGCGGCCGGGCGATTGCCAGAGCGGTGTTCTTCCTGCCCGTCATTCTGGCGTCCGGCATTATCCACGACATCTCGACGCAGAGCATCATGTCCACCGTGATGAACGGGATGACGTACGGCACGAATCTCGATCCGGAAGTTACCGGACTGTCCGGCTCCGGGCTGTCGCAAAGCCTCGAGCTGAAGGGCATGCTGGTCGATGCCGGGATGAGCCAGGCGCTCACCGATTATCTATCGAACGCCGTTGACCGCATCTACGAGATTATCAGCTCGTCCGGCGTGCAAATCTTGATTTTCCTGGCCGGCTTGCAGTCCATATCCCCGTCCTTGTACGAAGCGTCGAAGATCGAAGGCGCGACGGGTTACGAGATCTTCTGGAAAGTGACGTTTCCGATGGTGAGCCCGCTGATCCTGACCAATGTCATCTATACGGTCATCGACAGCTTCGCGGACAACAGCCTGACCAAGCTGGCTTATAAAACGGCGTTCACGGACATGAATTTCGGCCTGAGCGCGGCGATGTCCTGGATGTATTTTATCGTGGAGGGCCTCATGCTGCTCCTCATCGCTTATACCGTTTCCAAGCGCGTGTTCTATTACGACTAACGCAAAGGAGTGAAGGCTGCCATGAATGCGCATCGGCTGCAGCTGCTCATGAACCGGCTCAAGGATTGGCTATGGGTCGCCGTTCGCAACGTGCTGATCACCGGACTGTCGTTCGTTATCGTGTATCCGATTTTGCAGAAAGCGAGCGAGCTGTTCAAAGACCCGGTCGACATCTATAACATGAACGTCGTCTGGGTTCCGGAGCATTACACGATGATGAACATCAGAATCGTCATGAACGTGCTCGATTATTGGCATACGCTGCTGAATTCCATCCTGCTGTCGGGGGGCGTAATGGTCATCCAGACCTGTATTTGCGCCCTCGCAGGATATGCCTTCGCGAAGCTGAAGTTCAGAGGGATCAATGTCCTCTTCTCGTTCGTCATCTTCACGATTCTCGTGCCGCCGCAGACGATCATGGTGCCGCTCTACATGCAGTTCAAGAGCTTCGACCTGTTCGGCCTCTTCCATCTGCTGTCCGGGCACAGCGGCATCAACATGCTCGACACCTACTGGCCGCTCATCATCTCTTCGTTTACGGGGATGGGCTTGAAATCCGGCTTGTTCATTTACATCTTCCGCCAGTTCTTCCGCAGCCTGCCGAAGGAACTGGAAGAGGCCGCTTTCGTCGACGGAGCGGGAATCGGCCGTACGTTTCTGCAGATCGGGCTGCCGAACGCGATCCCGGCGCTCATTACCGTCATGCTGTTTACGTTCGTCTGGCAGTGGAACGACACGTTCTTCACGAACATGTACATGGGCAACATGGATCTGCTGTCCATTAAGCTCGGCAGAATCGATCCGTACATCCAGAAGGTGCTGATCGGCGACGCCAACCTGCTCGGCTTCGATCCGTACCAGGTGTCGATGCTGAAGGACGTCGCGGTCTTGTTCGTCATGCTGCCGCTTATCGTCATGTATTTGTTCGTGCAAAAATATTTCGTGGAAAGCGTCGAGCGCACCGGCCTGATCGGCTGACGCCTGCATCGATTTCGGGGAGGAACCATACGAGATGACATATTCCGGTTATTTTACGGTAAGCCAGCAGAACGGCCGTTGGCAGCTTGTCGACGGGAACGGCGCACCGTTCTATTCGCTGGGGGTGAATTGCTTCAATCACGGAATCGGCATCCCGATGGAGGAGAAGCTGAGCGGAAAATACGGCGGAGAGGGCTGGCATGCGCGCTGGGCCGAAGAGAAGCGGGAGGAAGTGTGGGAGCTCGGCTTCAACACGATGGCCGCTTGGCATGACCGGTATTTCTTCGATACAGGGCTGCCGCGCACCTATGAGGTCCGCTGCTCGCGATACGCCAAGATGGCCAATAACGGCTGGGGCGGATACGGGTTTCCCGACGTATTCGATCCGAGCTTCCGCGACTCCTGCGAACGGGCGGCCGCCGAAGCTTTCGGCGACGCAGCGCTGAATCTCGCCGAGGACCGGTCGGTGATCGGCTTGTATACCGATAACGAGCTCCATTGGTGGGGCAGCGGCGGACAATGGGGCATGGACGATCCCGGCCAAGGAACGAACAGGACGAATCTCGTGGAGGATTATATCAAGCTGCCTCCCGACGCTTGCGGCAAACAGGCCTGGATTGCCTTTCTGGAAGAGCGATATAAGACGATTGAATCGTTGAACGAAGGGTGGGGAGCGGAGTACGGCAGTTTCGGGGAGCTGAGCTGGCTGAAGCAGTACCGGGCGGCCGAGGCCGTCTATCTCGCGGATAAGACGGCTTTCCTGGCGATCATCGCCGAGCTGTATTTCAGTACGACGACGGAAGCGCTGCGGAAGTACGACCGGCATCATCTGATCCTCGGCTGCCGCGTCGTCGGCACGAGCACGCCGGATACGGTGCTGAAGGCAATGGGGAAATACGCAGACGTCATGTCGATCAATTTCTATGCCTTCGAGCTGCCGGTCCAATGGCTGCAGCGGGCGCACGAGATGACGGGCAAGCCGATGATGGTGACGGAATTCAGCTTCTGCTGCGGGCAGAGCGCCGGATTCGACCTCGTGACGAACGGCGCGCAGCTCGTCAACGTCCGCGACCAGAAGCGGCGGGGCGAGTGCTACCGCGCCTTCGTTACCCAAGCGGCCGAGCTGCCGTACATGGTCGGCACGCACTGGTTTTCTTTATATGATTTCTGGGACCGTCAAGGCTTGATCGGCAACTACGGCTTATACGATAAGGAAGACCGGCCGTGGACGGAATTTACGGAAGCGGTGCGCGACACGCACCGTGCTATTCTGGCAGAGAAGCTGCAGGGGAAGCTGTAATAGAGGCAGAGACAGCGGAATTCGAATCGGGGAGTGGATAGCGACATGAGTAACGGTATTTTGTTCGGGGCTTGTTATTATCCGGAGCATTGGCCGGAGGAGCGTTGGCCGAAGGATGCGCGGTTGATGCGGGAAGCGCATATCAATATCGTCCGGATGGCGGAGTTTGCCTGGATGCGGCTCGAACCGCGCGAAGGCGAATACGATTTCTCCTGGCTGGACAAAGCAGTCGATCTGATGCAGGCGAACGGCATCCGCGTGATGCTGGGCACGCCGACCGCGGCGCCGCCCAAATGGCTCGTCGACCAATACCCGGATATCTACCAGCGCGATCTGTTCGGGCGGGCGAAGGGCTTCGGCACGCGCAGGCATTACTGCTACGACAACGTCAATTATCAGCGTTACGTCCGGCGGATCGTGACGGCGATGGCGGAGCATTACAAGGACCATCCGAACGTCGTCGCCTGGCAGATCGACAACGAGTTCGGCGTAGCCGATACGACGCGGGGTTATAACGACGAGACGCTGGCCGGCTTCCAACAATGGCTGGAGGCCCGGTACGGGACGATCGACGCGCTGAACGAGGCGTGGGGGACGATCTTCTCCAGCCAAACTTTCCAATCGTGGGAGCAGGTTCATCTGCCGGCCTATTCGACTCACCAGCTGCACAATCCGTCGCTGAAGCTGGATTATTATCGCTACTGCTCGGAGTCGATTCGCGGCTTCCAGAAGCTGCAGGTCGATATCATCCGCGGCATCGCGCCGCATCAGCCGATATCGACGAACGAAATGGGCGAGTTCAACGAGATCGATTATTACGACTTGTCCGCCGACCTCGATTTCGTCTCGCTGGACGTGTATCCGAACTTCCCGCCGGACAACCGGATTACGAGCGCCTATCCGGCGCTGCATTTCGATATTTCGCGCGGAGCCAAAATGCGCAATTTCTGGGTAACGGAGCTGCAGAGCGGCACCCCGGGCGGGAATGTCCTGAAACGGACGCCGAAGCCAGGCGAGCTGCGCAGATGGACGTTCCAGGCGCTGGCGCACGGCGCGGACGCGTTGATCTATTTCCGCTGGCGGACGCTGACGTTCGCGCTGGAGGAATTCTGGCACGGCATTCTGCAGCATCACGGCGAGCCGGGACGGAAATACGCCGAGGTGCGGCAAACGGGCGAGGAGCTGGCGCGGATCGGCTCGCTGCTCGCGGGTACCGTCAACCGGCCGGATGTCGCGATCGTCCGCTGCTACGACAACGACTGGGTGTTCGATATCCAGCCGCAAATGGAAGGGTACAGCTACCTGCAGCATTTGAAAGCCTATTACCGGTTCTTTCACGAGCATTCGATCGAGACGGATCTGATCTCTCCGAACGCGGATTTCTCCCGTTACAAGCTGGTCGTGCTGCCGAATCTGATGATGTCGAACGAGCATGTCCAGGAGAAAATTTACGCCTACGTGCGCTCCGGCGGCCGCGTCGTTATGGACTATCGCGCAGGCGCGAAGCACTGGGACAACCGCATGCTGGCGACGAAGCTGCCCGGCCCGTACAAGGAGCTGCTCGGCATCGAAATCGAGGATTACGGCGTGCTTATGGCGGGCGAAGAGAATCATGTCCGCTTCGTGGAGGCGGCGGGTGTAGGGGCAGGCGTAGGAGCTGGTGCTAGTGCTAGTATAGGTGCGAGTGCAAGCACGGGTGCAGGTGTAGGTGTAGGTGTAGGTGTAGGTGCAAGTGTAAGTGCAGGTGCGAGTGTAGGCGCAAGTGCAGGTGCAAGTGTAAGTGCAGGTGTGGAAGCAGGGGCAGGCTCGAGCGCGGGCGAAGATACAGGAGTGAGAGCGAACGAAAGTGCTGCCGAATATCGTGCCTCCGCCTGGTATGATGTAATCGAATTGAACGAGGCGAAGCCGCTGCTGCTGTTCGAGGACGACTATTACGCCGGCAGCGCCGCGGCGACCGTGAACGATTACGGCAGCGGGCGCGCCTATTACCTCGGCACCGAGCCGGATGCGAACGCGCTCCGCCTGCTGCTGTCGGGCATATGCGAAGACAGCGGCGTACGTGCGCCGTTCGGCATCATCGATGCCGGCGTCGAAGTCGTTACCCGCGGGGGAGAGGCTGGTCAATATCGTTTCGTGATTAATCATAACGCGCATGAAGCCGGGCTGGTGCTGGATGACGCGTACGAGGATCTGCTCTCGGGCGAAGCCAAGCAGGGACGCGTTACGCTGCAGCCTAACGCGGTGCTGGTGCTGAAGTAAAATTACCAGCCGCCTGCAGGCGCAAGAAAGAGGACCTCAATTCCACGGATACGTGGATGAGGTCCTCTTTCAACTGCCGGAAAATATTCTACCTGAATCAGAGGGTGACGCTTCACGATGCGGCCTATGGAGAATGTTATTTTGCCGAGCTATAGAACGTAACGAACTCAGATGGCGTTATTCTGGCGTTTCTGCAGCAGTTCCCAGGCTAACGAATCCAGGAGCGCTTATGGATGCGGAAGAACGTGAAAATAGGCGAGAATCGGTTAGAATGAAGCAGATAGCGTCATTAGGATTCGATAGCGCTCGAAATGACCGTTTTTAACGCGTATAAGGCTGCTGGGATTCGTTACGCTGATAACGCACGCAATAATGCTTCACGATACTCCGGATCCTTCTCGAACCATTCGACTTTCTTGTTAGGGAGATCAATATTGAGGTAGCACTCGGCATAATTCTCTTCAGTTTCATCATTATAGAAAAGTTTAATCTTGGAGGACTTGCTGTTACCTTCGAGAACGACGCTGGTGAACGTAATTTCTTGTTTCATCCTAGAAGAAGTGCCTTCAATTCCATATAATTCGCTTAAAGCATGTACAAAATGATCTGATTCGTTTCCGATGCTCTGGATGATGATTCGATCCGAATTGTTTTGAGGTTCTGTCCCTTAACCTTCACGATTAAGTAGAAAAGAGCGAATAGGCCAATGACGGCAAGAATGCCATAAAAATAAAGTTTACTCATGCAGGGATCCCCGTTTCAACATGAACTACATTGCAATAGAAGCCACAAACTATCGAAATTCCTAGTAGAAGTGTACAGCAAGATCGTCCGATTGGCACCGTGAATTGTAAAAAATATCCTGCGATATGCCCTGGTGACAACCCAGACCCTGTTCATGCGCCTCCACTTAGCCCTTTCTCTAGTAAATATGCCGGCAGGAATAGCATTCGATAGATTTGCTGCATATTTTATAGAGAGTCCAAGACAGGGAGTTGATTGGTATGGCTTGTAACGATTCGCAGGGCAGCAAAGGCTCGCATGGCAGCAAAGGTTCGCGCAGCAGTCACGGCTCGCGTGGTAACCAGGCTGCGTATGGCAACAGCGGATGGTATAACAATAGTGATGGCTGGTGGCAATGGCAAGGCAGCAATGGCTCGAACGGCAGCAACGGCTCGCGCGGCACCGGCGGCGCGCCAGGAAGAACCGACCCGCAAAGCGGCGGCGGCCAGCCAGGAAGAGATGACCCGCAAGGCAGCAACGGCTCGCGCGGCAGCAACGGTTCGCGCGGCAGCAATGGCTCGCGTGGCAGCAACGGCTCGCGCGGCAGCAACGGCTCGCGCGGCAGCAACGGCTCGCGCGGCAGCAATGGTTCACGTGGATAACAAATCGCTCTGAATTATGTTTCTAAGAGGCCTGCTCCGCAGGTCTGTTGACCCTTTTCTATCAGCGGCAACCAGGCGCCGCCCTTGAACTACGCGAAAGAACCTCAGGCATCCGCTGCTTTAGCGGAACCTGAGGTTCTTGTCATTTTAACAGCCGGCACTCGCGTGCGTTGACCGGCAACAAACCGACCGTAACCGCTGCGGAGGCGGCTACTTCTCAATCGTCATCGTCAAGGCGCGGACGCCGTTTCGGCCAGGGGTTCTCTCGGACAGCACGACGCGATAGACCTGTTCGCCCCAGTTGCCCTTCAAGCGATCGTCCTCCAGTACGATGACTTCGCTGCGGGCTTCGAGGGCGGCATCGTACGCGATAACGACGCGTTTATGATCCGCATAGCCAAGCTCGATTCGACCCGGCTCCGACAGATCCGGACGGCAAGGGGTTATCAGGCTGTAGTCGATTCCGCCGGGCTCCTGCTCGAACGCGTAATCATCGATGATTTCCACGCGGGCGCCGGATCCCCGAACGAGCCTGCAAGTACGCCGCCAGGAAGCGATGCCGGCTTCCGCCGGATAAGCGCCGGCAATGTCGAGCGCAAGCTCGGCCGTCTCGTCGGTCAATCTGCTGGAAACGCCGCTTGCGCGGTACGCCTCGCCGGCCCGTTGAACGATCCCGTCGATGGTAGGGAGATTGTGATAGGACGATTTCAAATACCACAATTCATAGCGTTCGGCACTGAAGGTCTGCGCTTTGTAATTCTCCGTGCCCAGATCGATCAAGACGGGCCGCCCGTCCGCATAAACGATAAAATTGCCGACATCGTTATGGTTATGCGGTTCGTGGTTGCTTCCGCCTTTGGCCGCGATGAACAGTCCTTCGGCCGTGCCGTCCGTCTCGCGCGCCGTCAAGACTTGGCTGTACGGCAGCCAAGCTTCCCGCACATGGGATGCCGGTACCGCCGAAGCAGGCGCTGCCGATGCCGGCTTGTCCGCCGGCGTAAACAATTCGGACAAGGCCGGATAGGCGCCGAACCAGTTAAGCAGCCGCGGCACGGCGGGCTCGGCCATGCGGCCAAGGTTCTCCAGGCGGGCATCGCCGATCCGCTGTCCGAAGCCGAGCGGCGCGACGCCGACGGAAACCTTGGCATCGCCGTCCGCGAAATCGACGAAATAATTGCCGTCGATATGCACCTTGTATATAAACCGGCCGATATCCTGCACGAGCGGTTCATCGAAGATGTCAATGGCGCCGCCCGAAGCCATGTACAGCATGTCCAGGCATTGGAACAAGCCGCCTCCGGAAGCTCCCCAATACATAGGTCCTTCTTCGCAGCAGCCGTCCTGCGGATAACGTTTCAGAAACTCGTCGAGGCTGCGCATGATTTTGCGGATTCCCTGGTTTCTCGTCTCGGGATCATCCTCCAGCAGCAGAAACACGGGCAGCATGTTGTTGTTGCACCACGGATTCCAGTTGTTGACGTGGGCGGCTTTCGCAAAACCCATCCACCAGTAATCGTCCCGATCCAGATACGGACGAACGAGCCGTTCGCGCACCTCGCGCCGGATGCGTTCGCCGATGCGCACGCTTATGCCGTCCAGCCGCTCGCCGAGCAGGTACCAGGTCCATGCCAGCAGCGCGCCGGTCTGGGAACTGGCCAGCTCCACTTCATGGTCGGCGTTATCGTGCAATATCTCCTGCTCGTTGTGCCTGATATGCGAATTGTGATGCGGCACGACCCAGGTCGTTTCTTCGCAGATTGCGAATATCCCGTCCAGGATGCGGTCCAGGTAGCGTCCTTGGCCTTCCAAACATTCGGCCAGCACGTAAGCGCCCAGAATGCTTCTGCGCTCCCAGTGCAGGTTCAAGTAGGCGAGCAGATCGCCTTCGCGCTTGAACGCCGCGTATTTGGCCGCCGGCAATGAGGGCCAGCTATAGTCGCCGTGCAAAGCCGCGAATTGGATCCACTTCTCGGATAAGGCTTCCGGAACGCTCGACCATCGCTCCCGGTCCTGCGCCGAAGGAATGGGGCTGAATGCCGCTGGAGCAAGAAGCACGCCCTGCGCAACAAGCCCGTCGAATTTCTGGGATAGCATGAAGCAGCCTCCTTAATTAGGTTTGGAATGAATTATAGCGGAGGAGGAGACGGGGAGATAGACGAATATTTTATCTTCCGTTGTCATTTGATATCCACTTTACGCGGTTGAACGCGGACTGCGCCGGGAGGTGAAAGAAGCTAAGGAAAGACAATAAAGATTGAAATTTTGCAATATGTTGTCCAGGAGGCTTCCTTGATAATGGGGATAATTACATTTTTTTACCTGGCGAATGACGAAGAGAAAGAAGCCCCGGCTCGATTCCAGAGGTTCTTGATTGCAACCATCACCCGCATAATGGAAGGTTACGGTAATTTCGAAGGGGGAACCGAAATGAAGGCTGACTGGAGAAGACCATTCGTGTCCGTGATGCTTGCCCTGCTGCTGACGGGAGCGACCGCGGCTTGCAGCCAGGAAACGGAAGGACCGGGCGGCATCGCAGCGGACGGCGGCGGCAGCAATGCCGAAGACGCGCCTGGGAAGCTCGCGATGAAAGACGGCAAATACAAGCCCGAAGTGACGATGACGGTCGTCAAATCGCTCGACGATTCGGTGAAATTCAAGAACGGCGAAACGATCGAAGATAATGTATTCACCCGATGGGCGAAGGAGCGGCTGGGCATCAACATTCGTTATTTGTGGACGACGCCGACAACGAACGACGCCTACCGGACGAAGCTGATGCTGGCGCTCACGGCTAACGAGCCGCTTCCCGACGTCTTGGAGGTGTCAGGGGAGCTGGCCCAGGATCTGATCGACTCCGGCAAATTCCGGGCGGTAGGCGAATTATTCGATGACTACGCCTCCGACACGTACAAGAAGGCGATGGACGAAGCGCCCGGCGCCTGGCTGCCCTATATTAGGAACGGCAAACCCTACGGCATCCCCAGCATTCAATATACGATGCAGCATGACGACGCGCTCTGGATCCGCCAGGACTGGCTCGATAAGCTGCATTTGCGCGCTCCGTCCACGATCGATGAACTGGAACGGGTGATGGATGCCTTCGTCAATGAGGATCCCGACGGGAACGGTGAGAAAGATACGTACGGTTTAGCGCTATCGCTTCGTTCGAATTATAACGCCTGGATCGGTGCCGGACCGCTGTTCGGCGCCTTCGGGGCCATCCCCCAAACCTGGGAGAGAGACGAGCTTGGCAATATCGTCTACGGCTCCGTACGCCCGGAGATCAAAGGAGCGCTGGCGAAGTTCAAGGAATGGATCGGCAAAGGCTATTTCCATCAAGAAGTGGCGCTCCATGACGAGATGAAGGCCGCGGAGCTGTTCGTCTCCGGCAAGGCGGGGATGGCCATGGGACCGACCTGGCTGTACGACTGGCCGCTTCAGGATGTGAAGAAGCTGTCGCCGAACGCCGTCGTCAAGCCGTACCCGCTGCCGACCGGACCGGGCGGCAAGCTGATGCAGAAGAGCGAAGGCACCCACACGATGGTAACGCTGATCAGCAAGAACATGAAGCATCCCGAAATTTACTTTACAATGGAAAACTATCTCTACGATCAGCTTAACGACCCGAAGGAAGGCGACGAGTTCCAATACGGGTTCGCGAACGGCTACGACTATGCCATGATCGACGGGCAGCCGGTTTACGAGTCGGACCGCATTCCCGGCGGGTATGTGGATCCGCTGAAATATTTCCCGACGATGCCGCCGCGTATCCCATCGGCATTCATTCCGACGCTTGCCGAGCTCTATAACGGCAAGAAACCGACGACGCCGTTCGAGAAATTGCTGAGCCACAGTTCGATGAACCAGATGGAGGCAGCCAGCATCGTCGTCAGCCAGCACGAGCATACGATCGACGAATTGTTTACGGGCGCGCCGACACCTACGATGAAGGACAAGTGGCAGAATCTGGCCAAGATGGAGCAGACCGCGTTCACGAAGATTATGTACGGCGACGTTCCGCTCAGCGCCTTCGACGATTTCGTGAACAACTGGTACGAGTCGGGCGGCGCCCAAATCACGAGCGAAGTCAGACAGTGGTACAAATCCGTCACGGAAACGTCGAGCGGGGACAAATGAATCCGATGCGCCTGACCATCTTCCACAAAATCGCGCTCGTTATCCTGCTGCTGCTCGTGCCCATCCTGATGCTTTACAGCTATTCCAATCGCGTCTCGGAGAACGTCGTCAAGGATGAAATTCGCAAATCGTTGATCAGTCGCCTGACGTACTTGCAAAATCGGCTCAATACGCAAGTGATCCACTTGTCGCTTAGCGCAATGCGCCTCAGCGGCGATCCGTCGCTCGCTACGCTCAACTCGCCGGACAGCTTCAAATCGCATTTCGACATGCTCCAGTTCAAGAGCGAACTGCAGGAGCGGATCGCCGTGCAGAGCAATACGACGGAATGGCCGACCGACCTGGCCGTCTATTTCCCCGCGAGCGGGCAAGTCGTTTCGCCTGGTCCTGAAATCGCTTTCGACGGCCGCTATATTGCGAACCGGGTCGACAAGCTATGGAAAGCGTGGCCGAAGTCGGGAGCAATCGGCAGCGGTTACGATTTCTATTATTACGCCGTCAGTCCTTACTCGGCTTACGCGAATCCGCTGCAGGCGAACAATATCGTGGAAATCCGGTTCTCGAGCTCCAATCTCGTCCGGATGCTGGACGAATACAAGGGAGCGGGAAGAAGCGATCCGTTTCTGTCCGACGGCAAGAACGGGCTCATCGCCAACAGCACGGTGGACCAAGGGCTGGCCTACGATGTCATGCGCGAGCTGTCGAACCGGCCGGCGCAGGATCAGCTCTCGTTCCAATTCGATATCGGCGGCCGCTCGTATCTGGTCAACAGCATCCGCAACGCGGCCCTTGGCTGGACGCTCGTCGATTACGTTCCGATGGAGCAGGTGCTCCGTCCTATCAAGACGAGCAACCGGATGTTCTACATCTCCAGCGGCCTGCTGCTCTTATTGGCTATTGCCGCCGTATTCCTGCTGTACCGCAATGTGCAAATTCCGATGAAGGAGCTGATGCGCAGCTTGCAGCGAATCAAACGCGGCGATTTCTCGGCACGCATCGAAATCCGGTCCGGGACGGAATTCGAGTTTTTGTTCCAACGGTTTAACGAAATGTCGTCTCAGATCGGGGATTTGATCCAGCACGTGTATCGCGAGCAGTTAACCGCCCGGGATGCGCAGTTCAAGCAGCTCCAATCGCAAATCAATCCACATTTTCTCTATAACTGCCTGTATTTTATCGTCAATATGGTCCGGCTGGGCAAGGACGAGGCGGCAGAGCAGATGGCGGTCAGCCTCGGCGATTATTTCAAATACACGACCCGTCTGGAGCGATCGGACGCCACGCTGTCGGAAGAGATCGGCTTGATCGAGAATTACTTGAACATACAGACCTTGCGGATGCGCCGGATTCAATTCGTCATCGATATTCCGGAGGCGATGCACGAGCTGGAAATTCCCCGTCTGCTGCTCCAGCCGATCGTGGAGAACTCCGTCATCCATGGCATCGAGCCGAAGCTCGGCGGCGGCGAGATCCGGATTACGGGCAGTCTGACGGGAAGCACGGCGAGAATTGCCGTTGAAGACAGCGGCGTCGGGCTGACGGCGGAACGGATGGCGGAGCTGACCCGCAGGCTGTCGGAACCGGTCACGAGCGGAACCGGGTACGGCGTTTGGAACGTCAACCAGCGGCTGATGCTTAAATTCGGCGCGGGTGCCGGCGTAACGTATGAACACGCGGAATCGGGCGGCCTGCGGGTCGTGCTGACTTGGAAGTACGCGTAAACGATGTAACGAAATCTAGCACGAGGAGGAATGAGTCATGTTTCAGCTTCTGATCGTGGACGATGAACTATCCGTGCTGGACGGCCTGGAGCTAACGATTCCTTGGCGGGAACTGGATGTGGAGAACATCTACCGGGCGGAGAACGGGTTCGAGGCGCTGGAAATTCTGAAGCGGCATCCGATCGATATCGTCATTTCCGATATTCGCATGCCTGGCATGAGCGGGCTGGAGCTGATTCAGGAAATCAAGCGCCGCTGGAGCGGCGTGAAGACGGTCATTTTGTCCGGACACGGGGAGTTTCAGTATGCGCAGGATGCGATCAGGGCCGAGGCGGAGGATTTTCTGCTGAAGCCGGTTAGCGGAGATACGGTGATGCGGACGGTGCGCAAGATTCAGGAGCGGCTGCGGCAGGAATGGGACGGCGTCAATTCCGCTCAGAAGATGAAGGAGACGCTGCGCGAGCATTTGCCGCTTCTCCGCAACAATGCGCTGTACGATTTGCTGATCGGCAAATATGCGGACCGCAGCCGCCTGGAAGAGAAGCTGAAGCATCTTGAAATTCCGTTCGCGGAAGGGGATGCGTTGTTTCTCATGCTCATCCGCATCGAGGAAGGGTTCGCGGCGTACGACCCCGGCAGCCTCAGTCTGTTCGAATTCGCCATCGGCAATATGACCGCGGAAATCTTCGGCAAGCAATTCTGCACATGGATGACTTCCGATCCGAACGATTATCTCGTGGTGGCGCTGAAACCGCTGCGAACCGGCGAGACCGATATGCCGGCGGCGGTCGCGATTTCGAATGCAGCCGTGCCGAAGCGCTTAACGGACGAACAGCTCGTAATGGAGCGCTTGGCCAACCAACTGCAGAAGAACGTCTTGTCCTACCTGAAAGGAAAAATCTCCATCATCGTCAGCAGGCCCGGCCGGTTTCCCGCGGACATTCGCGGGCTGCACGAGACGAATTTGACGCTCATGCGCCATCGGGCGGGCAGCGACCAAGGCATTCTGTTCGCCATGGGAGGCGGGAGCGACGAGGTGGCGTCGATCGAGACCGGTTCGCTCGATCATTTGTACCGCACGCCGAATCTGATGCAGCTGCTCGAAGCGGGCAAATGGGACGATGCCGAGGAGAAGCTGGCTCTGATCTTCGATGAGGTGCAGCGCCAGTTTGCCGAATCGCGGGAGCATGTCGCGGAGGTGTATCACAGCTTATCCGCCTCGTTCGCATACGTATCGCATAAGAACGGGCGGCTGCTCGCCGGCTTGCTGAGCCGCCATCCGGAGCTGCCGGCCTCGAAGCAGGACGAGTATCCTTCGCTTGCGCAGCTGAAGCATTGGGCGGAAGGCGTGCTGCGCATCATGCGCTCGGACATGGAGAAGCAGATCCGCACCGCGCGGGCTTCCATCATCGCCAAGGTGCATCATTATATTTTCGAACATCTGTCGGATGACGTGTCCTTACAGACGCTTGCCGATCACGTTCATCTTCACCCGGTGTATCTGTCCAAGATCTACAAGCTGGAAACCGACGAGACGCTGACCGAATATTTGCACCGGGTGCGGATGGATAAAGCGGCGGCGATGCTGAAGCAAACCAGCGAGAAAATATACAAAGTCGCGCGTCTGATCGGGTTCGAGAATACGTATTTCACCAAAGTGTTCAAGAAGCACTTTGGCCTGACGCCGCAGGAGTACCGGGATCGCTAGTCGTATGTTAGCGGGTGCGCAGTTTGGTAGGCGACGGCCGTTTCGTGGTATACTAGAGTAGAGAGAGACAGCCCGACGATAGGATAAAGGAGACGATTATTATGACACGCTATCTGTTCGAATACGAAGTACCGTCCACGGGGAAGCAGGCAACGTTCAGTTGGATCGGCAAGAGCGAAGAAGAAGCGCGCGCCGCCGTTCACGCGAAGGTCGCAGATTTTGAATTCATGGAACTGAGCGATATCGTAATCGGCAAGGTGCTTGAAGCGAAGGAAACGACAGGCAATCAATACTACGAATGCGAAGGCTGCAGCGCGTAAGCGAACGGCGCCGTAAGGATTCGACAAGCAAAGCGTCCGGCGATCTGCCGGGCGCTTTGTTTTGTTATTGCCGGGGGCGGAAGCGCGGCTTATTGCACCACAGGGCTGCAACCTTCTTCCTTCGGGTACCGTCAGAGGAAAAGACAAGCCGGACGTTCCAAAGTCTGCCATGTCCAACATGCTGGAGGGAGTGCAATGGATTGATGATAATGAAACGAAAGGCTGTGGCGGGTTTGATTTTGGGAACCGTGCTGGCGGGATGCACGGGAATGACTGCTTTGGCGGAGAGCGCCCCGCCTTCCACCATTGCGGATTTTGCTGCCGAATCATTGATAAAGTCAGACGGAACGTATTGGATATGGGGAGGTAACCATCCAGTGCCGACGCAGGTACCCGGCCTGAGCGACGTGATCGCATCGTTCGACGACGGTATCGTCATGAAGAAGGATTTATCGGTCTGGCATTGGACATTCACGAATACAGCCGTCGCGACATCAGCAGTGATTCCGAAGCTGCGCGAGCTGTCCGCGGTTTTCGATACGGGCCATGAATTGCTAGCCTTGGAGCAGGACGGAGATGTTTACGCCATTCCTCGGACCGATGAAGGTCAATTGGATTGGGAGGCGATTGCGCCTGTGGATAATCTTCGGAATGTCGTCGCCGTGACGTCTTACTACTCCAATTCGGACGGTAATCAGGTGCTGCTCTTCTTGAAGAATGACGGCACGCTGTGGTCAAGCGACCGGGATTTGGAGTCCATCTCCGCCGTGAAGACCGCAGGCAAAGTAAAGTCGGCTGCCGGTAATTACGCGCTGCTGGCAGACGGCACGGTGCAAGTCTTCCCGGCGAGCGAGAATGCAAGCTGGGCGTCGTCCGACCCTGCGGCGGTCACCTTGATGCAGCCGCTGAAGGACATTCAGCTCATTCGGACGGACGGCTATTCGAACGCGGCGGTCGACAAGCGGGGCAGAGTATGGTTTTGGGGGGATACACGGACCGGGTTCTCGGATGGAACGGTGCTGCATGAGCAGAAAACGCCTGTGCTCCTGAATGGCGTCGGCCATGTCAAAGAGGTCTTCTTGGTGGAACGTTCGCTAATCGCGTGGACCGAGAACGGAGAGATTTATGAAACTTCCATCGACCGGGAATCGCTTCCGGCCGATGCCAAATTCAGGCTTCTCGCCGAGAATATCGTCAAGGTCGAAGCCGGCAGCCGGCATATCATCATGCAGCGGAATAACGGCGCGATGCTGGGCTGGGGCATTAATAAGCTGGCCGAACAAGGAACGGGCGGCTACGATTACATGCATGATGCGCCGATCGCGATGCAGCCGCCGGTAACGGTGCAATTGAACGGCCAAACCGTGGCGCTGAGCAATGGGGTCATCATACGAAATGCGCAGGCGTTCATCCCGATGCGATCTATATTCGAGCAATTGGGAGCGAAAGTAACGTGGGATGCGAATATCAAGACAGTCACCATGAAGCGGCAGACCGGTGCAGCAGACGATGCGGCCGCGACGATTGCGGTGGATTTCAACAAAGGGACGACGACCGTGGGAGGAAAAACCGCCCAACTTGAAACGGAGCCATTTATTCTAAGCGATACGGCTTACGTACCGTTGCGCGTCATCAGCGAATCGCTTGGCGCGCATGTCGAATGGATCAAGGAGGATAATCGGATCGCGATTACGAAATAAACGCGGCGGCGGAATTGACGGCTGGCTGGCCCGGAGCAGCCTAAAAGCTGTCGCCGCGACAGGAATTTGGCGCCAAAGCAGCCCGAAGCGGCCGAAAAGCTGTCGCAGCGACAGAAATCTGGCGCCAAGCAGCCCGAGGCGCCTGAAAAGCTGTCGCCGCGACAGGAACCTGGCGCCAACCCAGCCCGAGGCGCCCGAAAACTTGTCGCCAAGACAGAGCAATTAAGCGTCCATCGTCCGAAGGACGCCATAGACAAACGAAGGTCCTGCCGATGCATGTCGGACAGGACCTTCGTTTCATTCACTTCCCAATCGCGCCCGCCGTCAGCGTATAGCGCAAGCTCCAGCTGTTCGGCTGAACGGGCATCACGCTGTATCCGAGCAGCTCGGCCAGCTGCAGCAGCGGGACATGCGTCTTGCCGCCGGCGAGCGTAGGCGGATAGGACAGCTCGATGTTGCCGCTGTCTTTTACGGCCGCCATCGCCTTATTGAGCTGCATGGTGATGCGGGTATTCCCGCGCGCCATGACGAGCGTCTTCGCCTCTTGGTTCCAGTCGAACGTCGCGCCGAGCGCGGCCGCGGCTTCCTTGGCGGGAACGAGCACCTCGCCGTCGCCCGGAATGACGCGGTTGCTGAATTCGGCTTCTTTCGCGACTGCGGCTTCGCCCCCGCTGCCGACGAACACCTGAACGATCTTCGGGTCGCCGTCCGCAGTCATCGTCAGCGTTCGAACTTGCTCGGTCAGTTCATCCGACAACGCCTGCGCGTTCGCCTCGGTCATCCGATAGCGGGGATCGTCCTTGCCGATGGCTTCGGCAATTTGCGTATTTACCGCTTGGTTATGGTGCGAGAGGTCTTTGTACAGATCGAGATTATACGTCCAATCGCCTGCGGTTTGGAAATCGTATACTTTGGCATTCGGCAGCGCATTGAATTGTTGGAACATCCAGACGTCCATGGCCAGCTGATTCCGGTAACGCTCCTCGTTGGTCGCAGACCAAACGGCCTCGCGGAGCACGCTGTACGGCGGGTAGTAGAAAATAAAGTCCACGTCCGGATTGGCCTTCACGAGCGACAGCACCTGGGCATTGAAATGATCCTTGATTACATCGAGCGGTTCCTCGTTCAATCCGAAATACGCTTCCTCATTGGCGGCCTTCCGATAATCCGCCAGCACGAGACGTTTGCCGAATAGCACGCTGTCGTTCCAGTTGTACAGCTTCTCCAGGCTTTGAGGCGCCGTGCCCTCCAGCTGCTTGAAGATCCCTTTGAACAACTGGCCATAGACGCTGTAATTCAGCAAATACCGATAATCGTTCCAGTGGTTGTCGTCATAGAGGTAATCGGGAAAAGGTCCTGCCGCTTCCTGGTCGCCGGTCTTGAGCGCAAAATAATCGAGTCCCCACAGGACCCGCTTCACCTTGCCGGTCTTGATCGCGAGCTGCGCGATCTTGTACTGCTCGTCCGCCGTCGAACCTCGGATCGACAGCTTCAGCGTCTTGCCGCCGAGCGCCTTATCGACTTCGGAAGGCAGGAAGTTCTCCGTCATCGAGGTACCGATGATGATCGTATCGTAATCGTAATGAAGGGCGAGCCCCGGGTTCTGGTAGCGCTGTTCGGACGAGAAAACCGGCTTGTAGCCGAACGGCTTATGATAGAACTGCAGCGGATCCACCGCGTAGGTGATCAGCGATGCCAGCAGCGCGAAGAGGACGGCGAGCAGTGCGGTCCGGGCGAGCATGCGCTTGGCGGCCCGGGCCGTTACCCGGGTTGGCCGCGGCGAAGGCCGGGAAGCCGGGGCGGACGCAGGCTGCGTGCCAGGCGGGCGTTGATTGGGAATGGGAGCAGGAGTCTGCACGGACGTTCACCGGCCTCTCTAAAAGTTGAAATACAGAAACTCGCTGATGCGGTTGAAGTAGAGCAGCGAGAAGACGAAGAGCATCGCGATGGCGGCGGCCGTGCGCCAAGTCGGACGGAAGGCGTCGTTCAGCTGCGACGAATTGTTGAACGCCAGCACGATCGGCAGGAAGAGCGCGAGCAGAAGAAGCGTCGGTGCGAGCGTCTTCAAATCGACGAGCGAAATGCCCTGCAGTCCGGCCATGCCTTTCAGAATGCGCAGCGCCTGTCCCCAGCTGTCGGCGCGGAAGAACACCCACGTGACATTGATGAACATGAACGTGACGAACCAAGCGAGCCAGACCGGCAGCGGTCGGCCGAGCTTGCCCCAGAAGCGGTGAACGACTTGTCCGACTCCATGCAGCAAGCCCCAGAAAATAAACGTCCAGCCCGCCCCGTGCCATAAGCCCCCGAGCAGGAACGTGATGACGAGATTGCGCAGCATGACCGCTTCGCCGCGCCGGTTGCCGCCAAGCGGAATATAGATGTAATCCCGCAGGAAGCGGCTCAGCGTCATATGCCAGCGCCGCCAGAAGTCCTGGATGCTGGTCGCTTTGTACGGCGAATTGAAATTTTGCGGCAGCTTGATGTTGAACAGGAGCGCCGCGCCGATCGCCATGTCGGTATAGCCGCTGAAGTCAAAATACAGCTGGAACGTATACGACAGCGATGCGGTCCAGGTGGCGAAGAAATGCGTCGCGCTCGCGAAGCCGTCGTTCGCCGCTTCGGCGAAGGTGTCGGCGATAACGACCTTCTTGTATAGGCCGATGCAGAAGATGTACACGCCCCGGGATGCATTGCCCCACTGCCAGACTTTGTTGCGCAGCCGGTCGAACTGCGGCATCATCTCGCTGTGATGCAGAATCGGTCCGGCGATGAGATGGGGGTAGAACGTCACGAACAGCATGTAGCTGACGAGGTTGTATTCGCTCGCTTTGCCTCTGTAGGCGTCCACGAGATAAGCGATTTGCGTGAAGGTGAAGAAGCTGATGCCGAGCGGCAGAATGAGATGGAGCACCGGGAAAGCATGTCCGGTCAAGTCCGACAGGCTGCCAAGGAAGAAGTCGGCATACTTGTAGTACCCGAGCAGCAGCAGATTGCCGCCGATGCCGGCGATGAGCAGCGGTTTGCCCCGCTTCGTCCCGGACCGGGCTTGAATAAGCCTGCCGAAGGTGTAGTTGAACGCGATCGAGCCTAGAATGAGCGGCAGATAGAGCGCGTTCCACCAGCTGTAGAAGAAGAGCGAGGAGAGCGTCAGCGAGCATTTGGCGGCCAGGGTGAAGCGGAATCGGTTCAGAAGGAAATAGACGGCCACGGTAACGGGCCAGAAGGCGAATATAAATACGTATGTATTGAACAGCATTGAAACGGCACGCTCCCTGCAACTCGGTTGTAAGACTGCAGAACCTTCTATCTGGCAGTACTAATCCTTAAGAACGCAAAAATTGGATAATAAGTTGCATGCCCGTCCTGCTGCGCACTGCCTAATGCGTACTGCCTACTGCCGATCGACATTGTACAGCCGCTTGCGATATTCGCTCGGCGTCGATCCGGTCCACTTCTTGAACACCTTGCTGAAATATTTCTCGTCCTGGAAGCCCGCCATTTCCGCGATTTTGGTGATTTTGAGATGCGGGCTCGCGAGCAGCATCTTCGCCCGGTCGATCCGGCAGGTCGTCATGTAGTCCGAAACGTTCTGGTTCAGCTCCTGCTTGAATTTGCGCGAAATATATTCGCGGCTCAGGCGGAATCGGTCCGAAATGGATTGCAGCGTCAGATCCTCATGCGCGAACTGGGCGATATAAGCGGCGATGTCGCGGATCGTGCTTCCTTTCCCGCCGCCTTCTTGCAGCCTCTTCGCGGTTTCGATGGCCTCGCGAACGAATGTCTCCTTCCATGCCCCGTAGTCAAAGCCGCCGTTCGCATCGAAGGGAATCGGTTCTTCGGCCTGATCCGGATAGGGCCTTGCCGTATCTGCCAGCTGCGCGGCGCCTTCCCAGATTGCCGTCGCCAGCCGGAATTCCTGCCGCCATAAGAGCAGATGCTCCGGCGTCAGCTTGGCCTTGACGTCCAAGGCGTCGAACCAGAGCTGCAGCGCTTTGCGAATGGCGTCCATGTCGCCGCTCTGCACGGCGAGCCGGATGCGTTCCTCGTACGCGCTGAAGAACAGGGCGGGATCCGCATCCCCGGCGGCTTCCGGGGCGAAGAGGTGGATATGCTTGCCTTTCTGCAGCAGGTTCCGCTTCAGCAGAGCCGTTCTCGCTTGGCGGTAGGAAGCCGCCAGCCCTTGAGGAAAGGGCGCCGGCAGCCCGGCTCCGAAGGCAAAGCGGGCTTTGAACGCCGCATGCAGCGCATCGTTGATTTCGACCAGCAGCCCGCAGACGTCGTCCATTCCGCTCCAGAACAGCAGCGCGATCTCCTGATGGGCGTGGGTGCTGTGGCGGAACGCCTGACCGCAGCCGCGCGCGCCGAGCAGCTCGTTCGCGATGTTCGCCGCGGCGAAGGCGAGCAGGTCGCCGCCGTCTTGGCCGAACTTGGCCGTAAGCGCCGGGGGAGCGGAATCGAGCGCAAGCACCGCGATCCGGATGTCCGCGAGCGGAGCCTCGGCCGCGCGTCCGCGAAGCGAGGCGGCGAATTCCTGCGCCGAGCCCGCGCCTTTCAACAGCGCGCCGAATTGCTGCTCCGCATATACGGGCTTCAGCCGATTCAGCTCCATGTCGATGCCGCGGGAGCGGGAGCGGTCCCGTTCCTCCGCACGCCAGCTGTCCACGGCCCGCGCGACCGCATTGTTCAACTGATCGGGATCGATCGGCTTCAGAATATAGTCCATTCCCCCGTATTGAACGGCCGTTCGCACGTAAGCGAAGTTGTCATGCCCGCTGATGACGATCACCTTGCTGGCGGGCGCATGCTCCGCGACCCACGCCATCAGCTGCTCGCCTCCGAGCACCGGCATCATCATGTCGGTGAACACGAGCGCCGGCCGTTCGTCTTGGATGAGCGAGATGCCGGTCTGTCCGTTGTCGGCCTCCAATACCGTATCGATGCCGTATTCAGACCAGTTGACGAGCAGCGAAACGGCTTCCCTCACATGCCGTTCGTCGTCGATGATGATGGCTTTCATCGTTGTTCCTCCTCCTGGGCGTGCGGAATATGGAGCGTAACCGAGAAACCGTGCGGATGCAGCTGCTGCACGGTCAGCGAAGCATCCTTCCTGAACGATAGGCGAAGCCGCGACAAAATATTGCGCAGGCCGATGCCGGAACCGGTCTCTTCCGCCTCTTCCTCCGCCCGGAATTCCTGCGTAATCGCGGCGTTGAGCGCGGCGATCTCCCGCGGCGCCATGCCGCTGCCATTATCCGAGACCACGATGGTCAGCGCGCCTTCGTCGCTCAGCGAGCTGGCGATGACGAGCCGGGCAGGCCGGTCCCCCGGCGAGAAACCGTGCTTGAAGAAGTTCTCTACGAGCGGCTGCACGATCATCTTCGGCATCCGAATCGACCGCGTCCGTTCATCGATCATCAGGATGACGTCGAGCGAGGCGTCGAACCGTTCTTTCTGCAAATCCAGATACGCCTGCACGTAATCCAGTTCCTGGCTGAGCTCGACCTCGGCGTCCGCCATGTTCATCTGGTAGCGCATCATTTTGCCGAGCGAGGCTATGAGACCGTACACGTTCTTGTTGCCCTGCTGCAGCGCGACGGTACCGACGGATTGCAGCGCGTTGTAGAGGAAATGCGGGTTGACCTGCGCTTGCAGCGCCTTCAGCTGGATGGTCTTGTTGGCGAGCTCGAGCCGGTATTCCTTCAGGATCAGGTTGTTGATCGTCTGCATCATGGAGCGGAACCGTTTCGCCAGCAGCCCGATCTCGTCGTTGCTGCGGATATCGATTTGGACGCCGAGGTTGCCGGAATCGATCTTGTTGACGTAGCCGATCAGCTTCAGCAGCGGTTTCGTGAACCGGTACGAGATAATGAGCGTTGCGATGACCGCGACCGCAAGGCAGAGCGCGCCGACCCACATGTTCAATAAAGCGGTTTCATTTGCGGTCGCGTAGAGATGGCTGTCGGGCGTTTGCTTGATCAGATACCAATTCATATAGTTCGTCTTGACCTGCTGATAGAAAATCATGCCGTTGAAGCCGCCGCCGTTCCATTTGAAGTGGCCCTGTTCCGCGTTGGAGGTTGGAGCTGTGACCGTGTGAAACCAGTCGTTAACTAGACGTTTGCCGATAAAGTCGGGCTCCGACGACAGCACGATCGCGCCGTCGCTGTTCACGATATAGAATTTCTCGTTGCCCGCGTCGTACAGCTGCCTGTTCAAATCGTTCAGCACGCCGACCTTGACGTCGATCGTCAGCTCCGCGAGCTGCGTGTCGCTGGGGGCCAGGAAGATGGGCCGATGGAGCGAGAAGACAGGCTCTTCGTTGACCGGCGATTTGATAGGGAGGCCGTAGTTATGGCTGATATGCGTAGGCTCGATATAGGTTTTGGGCGCCATGGCAATCGTGCCCGGTTCATGCTTGCCGACCTTGATGTCGTCGTTCCAGAGCAGGTAGCTCGTGTTCTGCGAGGCGACGTAGAGGCGGATTTTATAAAATTCCTTCATGCTCTGGTAGATGTTGTACAGGTGGTCCTTCAAGAGATTCCGGTTCTCGATGACGTCGCTGATGCCGTTCGGGAACGCTTCGTCTTCCAGATTGTGCTCCAGCAAGTAGTAAAGCGAGCGCGGCACGTTCATCGAGTTATAGACGGCAAGCGATTTTTGGTTGATGTTGTTCATGTAGTTGACGATGTTCGCGCTGCCGAGCGAGAGCAGGCGATTGTTCTTCGATATGGCTTCTTTCGTAATGGACGAGCGCGTTTCATGATAGGAAATGGCGATGGATGCGGCGATAGGCACGATCGTCGCAATGAGGAAGAGCAGCATCATTTTTTTGCGAATGGTGGCGTTTCGAAAGAGAGTTCGGGCGGTCATCGGTCGCTCCTCCTTCGGCGAATGAGGGATTTCAGCTATAAACATACGTCATGAACGGACAGCTGGTCAATATATTCCACTTTCCTGTTCACGATCTTCTGTCGAAGGGGGAGCGGTTCGCGGCTATACTAGTTCCATGATCGAAGAGAGGGGACATCATCGTGCATAATGCGAGAAGCCGATTGAAATGGAACGACTGGCTGCAGCAGACGGTTTTCGTCGGACCAGGGCTGCTTATTTTTATGATCATCGTCGCCGTGCCTTTCGCGATGGGATTTTATTATACGTTCACGGAGTGGAACGGGCTGGATCTGAACGCCGCCAAGTGGACGGGGATGGACAATCTGAAGCGGATCTTCACGGATGACAGCCGGTTCTGGACGGCGTTCTGGTTTACGGCGCGATTCACCGTCGCCGCCGTCATCGTTACCAACATGCTGGCGCTTGCGCTCGGCATGCTGCTGACCCGGCATCTGAAGGGGAGCAGCCTCTTGCGGGTCATCTTCTTCCTGCCGAATGTGATCGGCGGCTTGCTGCTCGGCTATATCTGGTATTTTATTTACGTTCGCGGGTTCGCGGCCATCGGCGAAGCGACCGGCTGGCATCTGTTCAACCTGCCCTGGCTGGGGACGCCGGGCACGGCGTTCTGGGGCATCGTCGGCGTGTTCGTCTGGCAGACGTCCGGCTATATGATGGTGATTTATATCGCGGCCATCATCGGCGTGCCGAAGGATCTGTCCGAAGCGGCGCGCATCGACGGCGCTTCGGCTTGGCAGACGTTCCGGAGCGTCACGTTCCCGCTCATCATGCCGGCCATTACGATCTGCCTGTTCCTGACGACGTCCAACGCGTTCCGGATGTTCGACTTGAACTTGTCGCTGACCGGCGGCGGTCCGGGATACGCATCGGAATCGATCGCGCTCAACATTTACCGCGAGGCGTTGACCAATAACAGGTACGGTCTCGGCACGGCGAAGGCGATGATCTTCTTCTTTGCCGTCGCGCTCATTACGGTCACCCAGGTTTGGGCGACGAAGAAGAGGGAGGTGGAAGCTTAGGATGGAAACCAAACCGCGCTATACGCCGCTGCTGTTCGGGCTTGAACTGCTTTGCTTCCTGCTCGGCTTGGCGTTCTTGATGCCGTTTTATTTTCTGATCATCAACGCGTTCAAGAAGCTTGGCGCCATTCTGCTGAATGCGGCGTCGCTTCCGGAAAGCTGGGGCTTCGGCAACTTCAAGAAGGCTTGGACGGCGATCGATTTCCCCGTCGTCTTCATGCATTCGTTCGTCGTTACGGCGCTCAGCGTCGGGTGTCTGGTCGTAGCGGCGAGCATGACGGCGTACCGCCTCGTGCGCAAGCCGACGACGTTCAACAAACTGCTGTTCACGGTCTACGTGGCGGCGATGATCATTCCATTCCAGTCCGTCATGCTGCCGCTCATGCGCATTACGTCGCTGTTCGAGCTGCGCGGACATGTGTACGGCATCGTGATTTGCTATATCGGCTTCGGCATCTCGCTGTCGGTGTTTCTGTTCCACGGCTTCATTAAATCGGTCCCGCTCGAGATCGAGGAAGCGGCTGTCGTTGACGGCTGTTCGCCGTATGGTTTATACTGGCGGATCGTATTCCCTCTGCTCAAGCCGATCTCCGTCACGGTCATTATCTTGAACGTGCTCTGGATTTGGAACGATTACCTGCTGCCGGTGCTCGTCATCAACGATGCGTTCACGACGATTCCGCTCGCGGTGCAGAAGTTCTTCGGCCAATATTTGCGCAAATGGGACTTGGCCATGGCGTCGCTGACGCTGAGCACGCTGCCGGTCGTTGTTTTCTTCCTTTTTCTGCAAAAATATATTATCGAAGGTATTACTGCCGGATCCGTGAAGGGATAATTATTTACTTTAAATTCCTTATTCCATTGTTTAATCAAAATATTACACCTTGGAGTTCAATTTATTCGGTGTTTATGACGAAATATTCCCCATATAATCAACCGTGTAAACAACATTAACAGGGAGGTTACCCATGAAGAAGATTCTGGCTCTTACGTTCGCAACGGCATTGATCGCAAGCGGCTGTTCCAGCAAGGGGGATAACGCGAACGACGCGGCGAACGGCACCAACGCCGACACGGGCACCGAGGCAAGCACGAATGCGGATACGACCGCCAACACGACAGCAAACGCAGGCACGAATACTAGTACGGCGACAGATACAAACAAGCCGAAAGAGAACGTGACGATCAAAGTCTTTCAATTCAAAGTCGAAATTTCCAACGCGCTGGCCCAAATGGCCGAAGCGTACGAGAAAGAAACCGGCGTGAAAGTAGAGGTCGAGACGCATGGCGGCGGCGAGGATTACAGCGCGCTGCTCAAGGCGGAGCTGGCTGCCGGCGAAGAGCCGGAGATCATTACGTCCAGCGGCTGGTCGGGCTTCGACCCTTACGTGGACCGGGCGGTGGATCTGTCGAACGAACCGTGGGCGAAGGATCTGGTCGAGGCTTCCCGCGCTCAAATCACCCGCGACGGCAAGCTGCTCGGCATGCCGATGAACCTCGAGGCGTACGGCATTACGTATAACAAAGATCTGTTCGCGAAAGCCGGCATTACGGCATTGCCGCAAACGCTGGATGAGCTGGAAGCGGATTGCAAGAAGCTGAAGGATGCCGGCATCACGCCGTTCGCGCTGACGAACGAATGGTGGTCGCTCGGCATTCATACGCTGAACATCGCGAACGCGACGCAGGCCGATCCCGCCGCCTTCATCGACGCCGTCAAAGCCGGCACGAAAACGTTCAAGGACGATCAGCACACGAAGGACTGGGTCCGCTTGGTGGACATCATGTTCGCGAACGGCCAGAAAGCCGCGCTGACGACGGATTATAACACGCAAGTAGCCGAATTCGCCGCGGGCAAATACGCGATGATCCAGCACGGCAACTGGATCCAAGGCATGGTCGACGAAGTCAATCCCGATCTGAACCTTGGCCTGATGCCGGTGCCGCTGAGCGATGGCAGTCCGAACGTATTCACGGGCGTGCCGAGCAACTGGGTCGTCAACAACAAATCGGCGCATCCGGACGAAGCGAAGGCCTTCCTGAATTGGATGGCGACGTCCGAAACCGGCAAGAAATTCGTGGCGACGGACTTCAAATTCATTCCGTCCATCACCTCGATCCCGGCCGACCCGGCCGCAATCGGTAAAATCGGCGCGGACTTCGCCGCATTCTCCGCCGCGCATCCGGACCAAGTGAAAGGCTGGCAGTGGGACCGCTTCCCTGACGGCATCACGCAGCAATTCGGGGCGGCCATGCAAGAATACATGGGGAAACGGATCAAGGCTGACGAGCTGTTGGGACGATTGGATAAAGCCGTGGCCGATATAATGAAGAAATAAATGCGAAGAGGTAATGAGAAGAGAAAATGAGAAGGGCATGACCTGCGGTCGGTATGGGTCTCCACGCTTATGCTTTCGAAGCAGGTTTTCTCACGAAAACCCTGAGCTGTTGTAGATCGGATATCCTGAATGGTAAAACCTCACAAGGTTGATATCCGACTACAAAGGCGACCGCTGACGCTGTTCCGACTCCATACCGACCTCCGGTCACTCTTACTCTTCGCCTTGATTTGGGGAGAGAACAAAAGCCGCCTGACCCTATCTTGCTTGGGGTCAGGCGGCTTGTTTTGTTGTGAAGCTGTAACAGATTAAGGATTCGAATTATTCGTAGACGAATTCTTATCTTGAGGGACATTTCCCGGTCCGGGCTCCGGGGATTCCGTTTTCTCGAACTCCTTGAGCTTGATGACGTACGCCTCTAATTGGTCTGGCGTCATCTTGTGCGGTTCGAACAGTTTGCCGGAACGCGTTTCTCCGAGCAGCTGCAGGAGCCATTCCCGTTCCGTCTCGCCGAATTTAATGAAGCCTTCGAGCATGAGCGTCGAGCCTCGGGGGATCAAGTCCCCTTTGAGCTCAATGATGGCGTTCATGCGGGCGATTCGGGCTTCGCAGTCCTCCACCTGTTTCAGCACCAGCTCTTCGATGATGTCGCTGTTGCCGTGCCGGACGAACGGCATGGCCAGAAACAACGGATGCTGCGGGTAAGAGGTTAGCTTGAACTGCTCTTGCAGAAGCAGGAGGAACGCTTCGCGCCCGCTCTCCGTGATTCTGTAGATCGTCTTGTCCGGCCGGTTGTCGCCGGGGACCGAGACGACTTCCGCCGCCTCGATCAAGCCGTCCTCGCGAAGCTGGTCGACGGCGTAGTACAGCGACCCGTCCCGGAGCTTGAAGCATTCATTCCAATTGCGCAGCTTGATCGTCTGCCGGATTTCATAGGGATGCCGTTCGCGCTCCATCAACAGCCCTAGAATCAAGAGCCTCATGGACATCGTGGATTATCTCCCTTGGTAGGAAGGATTGGACTTGGCTGCTTCGCCCTGCTGGCCCGGTTTTCCCGGAGCGCCAGGAGCGCCTTGCTGTCCGCCCTTGTTCAATTCCAGACGGGCGCGGCCCATCAGGAGAACGAAGATAACCGCGACAGCCGGAAGGATGACCGCCCATTGGAAAATCGCGATGACGGAATCCGCGAAGTGGCCGAGCAGCTGGTTGACGACATCGGCCGGCAAGCCCATTTGCTTCTGAATATCGGGATCCAGGAGCGCTTGGCCGCCTTTGATTTTCTCGGCTAGCTGCGGGCTCAGGTTCGGCACTTCGGAAATGCTGGATTGGAACGATGACTTCTGAATCGCGCCGAACACGGCAATACCGAGCGCGGAGCCGATCGTCCGGAAGAACGTGATCAGCGACGACGACGTGCCTTTGTATTGCGGCGGCACGGCATTCAGCGTCGAGATGTTAAGCAGCGAGAACGATACGCCCATGCCGAGGCCGACGACGACCGTAAACAGCGAGATGATCAGACGGCTCGAATCGTTCGTCATCGCGAAGCCCAGCAGGGAAGTACCGATGATCAGCATGAGCGCGGATACGATCATGACGTCGCGGTAACGGAATTTGCTGACGACGCGTCCGCCGACTTGGCTGCTGAGCACGACGCCGAGCATCATCGGTATCATGACGGTACTCGTTTGCGTAGCCGTCTTATGGAAGACGCCTTGAATGAAGAGCGGAATATACGATGCGGCCGCGATCATGACGCCGCCGTACAGCAGGCTGATGGCCATGCTGCTCGTAACGATTTTGTTCTTGAACAAGGAGAGCTTGATGATCGGTTCTTTCACTTTGAGTTCGACGTACAGGAACGCGATCAGGAAGAGTGCGGAGGCGACGAACAGCATGATCGTCTTGCCTGCGCTCCACGCCCAGCCATCCGTGCCGCCGAGTTCCAGGCCGAACATAAGGAAGAGCACGAAGCCAGTCAGCATGACGGCGCCAAGCCAGTCGATGACCTGCTTGCGGGTGTTCTTCGTTTCATGGTAAGCCTTCATGATGAACAGCACCGCGACGATTCCGAGCGGTACATTGATGTAGAAAATCCAGCGCCAGCTGATATTGTCCGTGATCAAGCCGCCGAGGATCGGGCCGAACACGCTGGAGATGCCGAACACGGCGCCGAAGAGACCCATCATTTTGCCGCGTTTCTCGGCCGGGAAGAGATCGAAAATAATCGTGAACACGATCGGCATGATCGCGCCGCCGCCTATCCCTTGGATGGCGCGGTAAATGATCAGCTGCTCCATGTTCGTTGCCGTGCCGCAAAGGATGGAACCGAGCATGAAGAGAATGAGGCCGGTGAGGTAAAATTTCTTGCGTCCGTACATGTCGGAGAGCTTGCCGAAAATCGGCGTCGCGACGACCATTGCGATCATGTAAGCGGAATATACCCAGACGAATTTATCCAAGCCGCCGAGTTTCTTGATAATCGTGCCCATTGCAGTGGAAACGATCGTTTGGTCGAGCGCGGCGATGAATAAGCCGAGCAGCAGACCTGCAATGACGAGATTAACGTTGCTGCGTTTTGCGTCCAATATTGTCATCCCTTTCGTTTTGAGACCTTACTCAAATTTGAATACCCTTAGTTATTATACTCAAATTTGAGTGGGCGACAATAGTTATTTTTGTAAAAGCTTGTATGTAGTATTTCCCGGAGTCGTTCCGGCTATGGGATGCCGTGCAAAAAAAACGGCCGATCATCCGCGCAAGGCAGAAGATCGGCCGCTATCGTATATGCGCCCTGGCAAAGTGTTATTCGTTCTCGACGACGCGGGCAACCGGTCTGCCGCAGGTCCGGCACTTGCCGGTCAGCAGCAGCGCGTATTTCTCTTCCTTGATGCTGTAATCGATGATTTCCACCGCTCCGCCGCAATTGCCGCAGAAGACGTTGCGCACCAGCTTGTCCCGGTACTGCTGCGGGATCGCCTTCCATTGCTGAAGCGCTTTGAAGGAGGTCACATTTTCCGGCCGGCTCATCTTCACTCACTCCCCATGCGTCTGAATTTGCTTATTCCCGTGACATTAACCCTCGATTACGGCATGTTCTTGTTAGAACAGCAGCGCAAGCCATTCCTGCCGGTCCACCGGCCCGAAATATACCGTCAAATCGACGTCTTGCAGCGCGGCGGCGATGGCAGCGGCATCGTATTTCACGCCGGCCAGCTTGTCCGTGACGTCGGACACTTCGCCGGTGCCGAAGAAATCGCCGAAGACGGAAGCTTCCGTGATGACGCCGCCTTCCACGAGCAGACGCACGTCGTACGTACCGGCGGACAGCCGCTTCACTTGGCGGACGTTGAATTTCGGCGAGTTGCCATAGTTCCAATCCCAGCTGCGGTAACGTTCGTCCGCGAGCTTCTGAACGGCGGCCAGATCCGCTTCCGTCAACCGGTATTCCGGAACTTCCTCCGCGCTGCCGAAGATCGACTCCAGAATGAAAGCGCGGAA